>NC_015145.1:2400000-2708402 GCF_000189535.1 Pseudarthrobacter phenanthrenivorans Sphe3 | reverse complement strand
GCCACAAAGAACTTCTACTTCGACACCATTGGAAACCAAGTAGTCACAGATGTCGTTAATGCGAAACGACTCCGGCCAATAGTGTTGACCAACTACCAGAACCCTTGGCTTACGGTTCACGACCACGAAGCCGACCTGATGGAAGACAGGAGATCTTGGATGTACTCAGTCGTCTTAACCTTTTCTATGATTTCATCGACCGTCAGCTGCTGCGTGTTGTGGGACGTGTACTCCTCGAGCGTCTCGCTCACGTTGTCGCCGGAGTCGAAGAACTTCTCGTAATTTAGGTCCCTTGTGTCGGCAGGCACTCGGAAGTAGTCTCCAAGGTCTTCAGATTTTGCTCTCTCCTCCCTCGTAAGGAGGGTTTCGTGAGCCTTTTCACCATGGCGCGTGCCGATGACGTTAATCTCAGAATCAGAGTTGAACAAAATTTTCATGGCCGCAGCCAGATCGCCTACCGTAGACGCATCCGCCTTCTGCACGAACAGATCACCTTGGTTTGCATGCTCGAAGGCAAAAAGCACTAGCTTAACCGCTTCGTCCAGGTTCATCAGAAAGCGAGTCATATGAGGATCCGTCACCGTAAGCGGCTTACCGGCCCGGATCTGGTCAGCAAACAACGGTATGACTGATCCGCGCGAAGCCATCACGTTCCCGTACCGTGTGCAGGCAATTAATGTCTCGCTGGCTTCCACGTTGCGGGACTTGGCAATTACGACCTTCTCCATCATGGCCTTGGAAGTACCCATCGCGTTGATCGGATACGCCGCCTTGTCCGTGGACAGGCAGATCACTTTCTTCACGCCTGCGTCGATCGCGGCTGTAAGTACGTTGTCCGTCCCAAGGACATTAGTCTTGACTGCCTCCATGGGAAAGAACTCACAGGACGGAACCTGCTTGAGGGCTGCTGCATGGAAAACGTAGTCTACTCGGCGCATGGCTTCGCGTACGCTGTCTATGTTACGAACATCACCGATGTAGAACTTGAGCTTGTCGTTGTTGTAGGCCTTACGCATGTCATCCTGCTTCTTCTCGTCACGGGAGAAGATGCGGATTTCGCCTATGTCAGTGTGAAGGAAGTGCTTCAGAACAGTGTTACCAAAGGAGCCAGTTCCTCCAGTAATCAAAAGTGTCTTGCCCTTGAACAACGTTTCTCCTCGGTTGGCGATAGCGGGTGGCTGATGGCTGCGAACGCGCCTGCAACCGTTAAATGGTACCAGCGGCGCCCTCAACGGCGTCGCCGGAGCCACTTGACATGGGCGAGGGCGTGCCACCGGCCAAATTCAGCCCGTGCTCGTTTCCGCGTAGAATCGCAATCATGCTTAGCCCAAAAACCCGACGCGTACTCGTGATCATGCCAGCTTGGAACGAAGGCGAATCAGTGGGACAGACGGTTTCTGAGGTACTCAACATGAATGAAGGGTACGACGTACTGGTGGTTGACGATGGGTCCAAGGATGCCACTGCTTCGATCGCCGAGGCGGCCGGAGCCACCGTTCTCCGGCTTCCGTTCAACATGGGCGTGGGCGGGGCGATGCGGGCTGGCTTCAAATACGCGGACCGATATGGCTATGAGGCGGTCATACAAGTGGATGCTGATGGACAGCACGATCCACGTGAGATAGCTGCGGTACTGGACGGCCTTGAAACAGCAGATATCTCCATTGGGGCCCGCTTTGCCGCCAAGGGCGACTACAAAGTCGCGGGACCTCGGCGGTGGGCAATGGTGTTCCTTGCAGCAGTAATCTCCGCGTTGGCGCACACAAAGCTAACGGACGTAACGTCCGGCTTCCGGGCTGGGAACAAACGAGCCATTGCGCAGTATTTGGACCACTACCCAGCTGAGTACTTAGGAGACACCATCGACTCACTGGTCGTAGCTATCAAGTCTGGTTGCATCGTTACGCAGATACCCGTGGCCATGCGTCCCCGCCAAGGTGGAACGCCCAGCCACAATCCTGCCAAGTCTGCCGTCTACCTCCTGCGCTCGGTCTTTGCCCTGTTGTTTGCCATCACTCGAAAACGGTCCCGAATCGCCGCACAGGAAGGCCCTGCCTGATGGGAAACACCATCGCCCCATTTATCTTCGCTCTGCTAATGGTGGGGATAGTGCTTGAACTTGTTCGGCGCAAAGTTTTTCGCGAAAAGTACGCAGCGCTTTGGCTTATCATCGGAATCGGCGCGCTCGTCTTGGCCGGCTGGCCTGGTCTGCTCTCGGAGGTAAGTAAGTTCCTCGGTGTGCAGGTCGCGTCAAATTTACTGTTTGCTCTTTGTATCGTGCTTCTACTCGGCGTTTGTCTTCATCTGTCGTGGGAGCTATCAGTGGTAGAGGATGAAAACCGGACTTTGGCTGAGGAAGTAGCGATCCTGAGGAGCGCCGTCGAACGGATCGATATGCAATTGAATCGTGTGGCTCCCGCCAGAAAAGCGCTAGATGAGTCCCTGCACACATCCAAGCCGTCGCATGCCGCCGCGAACCCGGATGCCACAACACGGGAAGCGCCTTATAGCAGACACTCCGTCGAGGGCTGATGGAGTACTATACTAGGGTCAACTTTCGTACTTCTTGGAATACTGCTGGCGCAACCCCGGGATTATGCGGGGTGCGAGATATAAGGAATTCCCGGTAGGCGGTCTACCTTAGGGGAATCGGTGAGCAGTCAAATTATTGAGAAATCGAATAGAGCCGGGCCTCGTTCATTCCGAAGGTCATCCACTCCCGCGCAACGTTGTGAGGTCAGACCGACGGTCTTGTGGCCGCTGGTTGCACTAGCGTCAACGGCCACCTTCATTGCAATAGTTACTCTTAGAGCAATGGGTAGTCTCACGGGGTGGCAGTATCTTGTCATCCTCGGCCTTATAATGCTTTTAATACCGATTGGCAAAAACCTTTCCCAGCGGCTTATGCTTTCGGTGGTTTTCTTGGCTGGAACATCACCATTCATGTGGTGGTTCACCGCCGATGTGGCATTTCTGGACCGCGGAACAAGCTTGTTTGCATTGTCAGCCGCTCTCCTAGCAGGCTTTGTTGCCCATTCTGTGCTTCTGCGGCTGCCTTTGCGTCGCTTCCTACCCTCCGTTCACGCGGTCGACGCTTTACCGTTTGCTGCCGCGGGAGCTTCTACATGGCTTGTGCAGAAGTTGCTCCTCCCTGGGTCCTTGGAAGCAACCTTCCTCATACTTAGTCGCTCCTGGGACTTCGCCCCGCATTTCAACATGTTCCGCATGCTGCGAAACCACGGTGTAGTTATCCCATTGCTGCCTCCTGCACCCGATGGAAGCCAGTGGTCCGCTGCTTCCTATCCCCAGGGATATCACGCACTTCTGGCCACGCTGGCCGAAGTCGCGGCGGGGAAAGTAGCCGGGGACGTGGCACATGAGTCCGTCCTTTTCCTCCGTCTTGTCGCAGGCGTTACGATCCTGGGCACGGTGCTTGTCGTCGCGGCCCTCACATCTCTGCCAGCGATGCGCCGCAGCTTTCTGTTAACACTGCCATTTGTGAGCGTTGCCGCCACTGCATGGATTGTGGGCCCTGGCGCCATCCCCGTATTTGGTGCGTTCCCCAACTTCGCTTTAGGCGTCGCCCTTTCCGTAGCCGTCATAGTCGTTGTTCAGTTGCGCCGCGTCCTCCACCCCGTAACAGCTACGTCCGCACTGATCTTCGCCGTCACTGCAGTAGTGCACGGGTGGTTTCTGCTACTTTTCCTCTGCATACCTAGCGTTCTTGTATACATTGCTCACGTCTTCTGGCACCGGCGCGCCATTGGTAGCCGGAGATTGGCTTTACATTTCGCACTTGGGGCGGTCGGGGTGGCAGGCCTTTTCGGCGCCGTATGGCAACTCCGGAAGTTGTCGGCTGCCGATGTCCTAACGACTACTGGAGGTATAGCCCAAGCTGATGCCGGCGTTGCCGTTCTTTGCATCCTCGCGAACGCCTTCGTTGCCCTGACATTCTATTCGCGTCGAAGGCTGGGACAGGCAGAGGACAGACGCGGAACTCTGACATCGCTCCACGTTCTTGCAACACCAATCTTCGCTGGGATTCTGCTCGTAGCCCTGGCTGTTTTTCAGCTTATGAGCCCCTCTGGAATAACGTACTATTTTCACAAGTCCTTCCTGGCCGTCGAGCTGGTGGCGATCATTTGCACTCTCATTGGGGCGGCAGACCTCTGGTCTTCGCGCTGGCTGATTCATACCGGACGAAAGTCTTTTGTGGCAGCTTCGCTTTTAACCTCGTTCGGCGCCACTCATTTCTTCGGTTTGCCTTTCACTGGCCTCGCTGAGAGAGGTTTGAGGCCCACCGCCGAAGGATCTGTGGGGCTTCTACAGCAGGTTGAGACGCTGTCGGAGCCGATGCCGCGTCTTGTCGAAAAGATGGCTAGAATGGCCGCTTTAGATAGGCAGCGGCCCTTTGTCTACGTCGGCTTTAATGACGGCTTCGACCCTCAACTAGCTGCCCAATGGTCTCTGACGCTCCAGGGTAGGTGGACGGAGTCTATGCAAGCTACCATTCCGATGGTCAAGCCTCTGTACGCGGGACCATCCCATGTACCGGAGTCGATTGATGCGATCCTCAAGACAATGCCTGAGGTGGACGTTGTTGTTGATCCGGAACTGATTCCCGAGTTGCGCTCCTGGCGACCGCAATACGCAGCTAGGATAACTACGTACTTATAGCGCATGTCCAAGATACAGCATCCTGTGTTGGCGCTGATATCGAAGTCTCAGCTGCGCCGCCTGCGGAGGCGAAGTGAGTGCAGGCCGCAGCGGGTCCGTTTTGCGGCTGTAAAAGGCACGGTTTCTACCCACCGGCGCGGGCACTTGAAGTGCACGTAGGAGTAAAAATGCCGGTGGTAGACAGCAGAATCTGGCCCTCTAATTGCTTCAGCCCGATTGGGCGTCGGAGGCTCTTGTTAGTTCAGTTGGGAGCCCTTCACGGTAACGGGAAGAGAAAACTCCATCGCTTTCTGGATACCGTTTCGGCTTTGTTGAGACTGCTGTTTGGTATGGCAAGGCAGTAGGAGTCTGTGCCCATCTGATGTTGCAGCCGTTGAACGTGAGCCAGTCCACGATTGCTTATAGCAGTATAGCCGGGGGTAAGCCAACGTCTTTGTCCACCCGGAGAACGACTCGCCCGAACATGAGAGACGGCCGTTAGGACCGGACCCCGCTCCATGTTCGTGCAGGGGCGTCCCTTGATGAAGCTCCTCTCTTCCCTCTAGAGAGCTTCACATAAACGACGGCTGCACAGTTGGGCAGATTGTCCCGCAACAGGAAGAACCTTAGACTGGGCCTGGGGGCACGAGGAGGCTGACAGTCCACGCGGGGCCAGAAATAGCCGTCCTGCCGGGGCAAACAGAGTTCACATACTCAAGCCAAGTCCATGATCATCCCGCTAATCAATAAGGTTCATGTAAAACGACCGTGCCCCTGGGGCGCGGAAGATTAGCCCGTGCTGGCCCGCACCGAACCCGAATGCGCAACGCGTAGCGTGAGCTGGGGCTCCCGGTGAACCAGCGTTGCGGTCCAGCGCGGATCGGGTATCACCTGCACCTGAACATCTGCATGGTCCACCGCGTCTTCACCCTCTACCTTTGCCCGCCGCTGCGGTTCACCGACCCGGCCACGGACATCAGAGTCCGTGGCCGGGACCATGCCCGTCGCTAGGAATATGCAAGCCTGAGCGAAATGATCCACGTCCACAGCAAGGAGCTCGATGAGTCTTGTTAGCATCGCACCTGGTCTGGGACTGGCTTGCAGGATGATATCGGCCGTCGGACTCGTGGATGTGACTCAAAAAACTATGACCATTAGTGTCTTGCGTCCGACTTGTCCTTCCGTCGGGGTGGTCGGCCGGTACCTGGCCGGCCCACTTGATCAGAAGGCTGTCCGCGTCTTTGAGCGTGTCACTCGTCACAGTGGTGTTCCGATGTCATTCCTGCCCGGACCGGTACCGGCCGGCCTATAGCAGCTGGGCCCTGTCCATCGCCGAGGAAAGGCGCTGTACCCTCATGTCCATCGTCACGGATTCCGATCCGCTTGTCGGTGGGGGTGATATCCACACTCGGAATCATGTTTACGTGCTCCTCGCCGTTGGGACCGGCGAGCTGATCGATACTGGGTTCCCAACGACGCCTATCGGCATTAGTAGGGCGGGTCGCCTGGTAGCCCGCCTAACGGGGCAGACGCTGACACGCTCCGGGTCATCGATGAGCCAGAGCATACGGAACAGTCCTGACTGGTACTGTTGCAGCCGAGTGCTTTCCGGTGGCCGAGGCAACACGCATAGATGCGAGAAGCGCCGGGGCGTTGGGAGCTCCGATGGCCTTAGACGCCCCGCCAGATCGCTGCGGCCGGCTGTCGCTGCCACTGGAGAAGCTGCGCCGGCCAAGAGTGAACGCGGAGTTCGTCAAGCCCTGGGGACTCTGATCGCGGCGCGCGGCGCGCGACGCCATGAGCACCGAGCGGATGCGGTCGGTTAACGCGCTCACCGCACTGCTGATACACACGTTTTTGGACTTGAGGCCCGAAAGGCGCTTTTAGGCGAGCAGATCACTGACGTCTCGCGGTGGCGTCGAGCCAGGAGCAGCTCTCCGTTTCCATTGCTCGCCCGGAGGCGGTGCGCTTGGCCAAGTTGTCCTCGAACTGAATGACCAGCTCAGAGCCAATGAGAAGCAACTGATCGAAGTGGTACAGATCAGCGAGGGCGCGCCGCTGCTTCAGGAGACGGGTTTTTGCCTGTCACTGCAGCGACCTGCCTCATCACCTGGTCCCACGACCGGCGGGTTCGAATTGAGGCCGCCTACGCCTCCCTGACCGGCGTAAACGCCATCCCCGCTTCCTCAGGAAATTTTCAAAAAAGCCCCTCGCATCCGTGTCGCCCTCAAACCATCAAGCAGAATTGGACCACCACTGTTATTTGGGATGACGTGTTGCTGGGGCCCGGTCTATGCTACCCGACCGTCAACAGTGGATGTGGGTCGCCTCCGCAGGGCGAGCAGATGAACTAGGATGCCGACCGCTGGGCCAACAGTTAGCGAGAGGATGCATCGGACCTCCACGGAGAGCGGCAGTAGGAGTACCGCCACAGCAACAGCCGTTGCTGTGGCCCAGCCAGAGGAGAATGCCCTGTGATGCCCCGTGGAAAGCGCTGCCGTCCCTGTTAGAGTGAGAAGTGCCATTACAAGTGAAGCGAGTGTTAACAACGCGAGAGTCAGTCCGCTCACTCCATACTCCGCCCCGAACAGCAACATCAGGCTGGGCCCGAAGACGAAGGCCAAGACAGCGCCAAGAGCTCCCGCGACCAGGAGCAGGAGGATAGGGCGATGAAGCGCGCGCCATCCCTCCGATCCTGCTTTGACGACGTGTGTGATAGCTACGCCTTGAAATGCCTGCAAAGGCACCATAATAGGTGCACGGGTCATGGAGATTGCAAGTAGGAGAGGCGCCGACTGCTCGAAGACAGAGGCCGGGGTGGTCAGCTTGAGTAACAGCGGAAATGCGACTACGAGGGCCGCGGACGAGATAGATGAGACCACTGCATGGAAGATCTGTGACAATAGCTTTCTCAGAGGCACGTCAGCGCGAATCTGTAGGGATTGGCGGGCTATCCGGGAGAACGCGAGCATCAGCAACCAAGCGCCCAAGGCACAGAAGCATGCCACTTCTAACCCCAAGAGTCCCAAGGACCACGCGGCTGCGGCGCTAATACAGGCCAGTCTAAGCATCCCATCTAAGATGAGAAAGCGACCGTAGGTCGACCAATGACTGCTCCCTTGCAGGATGCCCGCGAGTGCGCTATGGCCGGAATAGAGAATAGCTGTGAGAATGAGGCCGACTGCGATGATGTGGGGGTGCTGGAACAAGGAAAAGGTCGCTAGGGCGGGCGAAATCACAGCTATCACAAGGGCGCCTACGCCGCCGCTCATGAGGCCAGCTGCCATGAGTCGAGGATGCCGCTTCGTATCTGACAAGTCCCTGACGGCGACTACGGAAGATGCACGGGTGGATTCCGTCTGAATGCCGCCCATCACCCCGTAAACAAAAAAGAGAGCAGCCCAGAAAGACAGGAATTCGGCGTTCTCTTCCTTGGTGAGTGCATGGCTCGCCACAAAGAGGACTGCTATTCCGGAGGCGGCCGAGATTGCGGAGCCAATGCCAACGGCTGAAGCGGGTCGCGCTCCAGGATTTCGCGGCAGGTTTGTGGGAGACTCACTTACTACTGGCATGCTTTTTTGAAGTCTTCCGTTCTTCGGCGCGGTGGATTCCTAGCCTCAAGCTAACATGAATGCATCGCGAACCTGTTTACTTCCGTCATGGGCGCAGCCTCTTCGTCTAAGGCGGTCCTTAGCCTGGTTTGATCCCTTGGCGCCTCGCGGCTCAGACTGTGACCGGCGGTGGTTGAGGGGGCAGAGGTAATTTTTCTCAGCGTATCCTGTTCTTTAAAATTCGCTCTCGGTCCACACTCAGCCACTGGTTGTTGACGCCGGAGCGAAGCGCTCGACAGTCGTTCCCAATTGGGGATGCCATCGAATAATGCCGCCTTGGTAGTCTTGCCTGCAGCCCTCACCTGATGGGTCACAAACGACCTCCTCTGTAGGGTAACCCAGAGGGCCTGTTAAGAAGCCTGTCGAAGCCCAAGCGGACCGGATAGGCTCCGTGGATGCGTGGGCGCCGGTGACCTGGGACCAAATGATAGCGCCGCCCTGGTAGTCCTGGTAGCAGCCTCCGTCCGGCTGGCCGCAGGTGACGTCGCTGGTCGGGTAGCGTAGCGGTCCATCCAAGAAATTCGTAGCAGCCCATCGTTCACGAATGGGCCCCGTGGATGGGTGGGCGCCGGTGGTCGGGGACCAGATGATGGCTCCGCCCTGGTAGTCCTGGTAGCAGCCGGACTGCGGCAGGCCGCAGGTCAGGTCCCCGGTGGGGTAGCCCATTGGGCCGGTGATGAAGCCGGTCTTGCCCCATGCGGTGCGTGTTGGTCCGGAGGTGGGGTGGGCGCCGGTGGTCGGGGACCAGATGATGGCTCCGCCCTGGTAGTCCTGGTAGCAGCCGGACTGCGGCAGGCCGCAGGTCAGGTCCCCGGTGGGGTAGCCCATTGGGCCGGTGATGAAGCCGGTCTTGCCCCATGCGGTGCGTGTTGGTCCGGAGGTGGGGTGGGCGCCGGTGGTCGGGGACCAGATGATGGCTCCGCCCTGGTAGTCCTGGTAGCAGCCGGACTGCGGCAGGCCGCAGGTCAGGTCCCCGGTGGGGTAGCCCATTGGGCCGGTGATGAAGCCGGTCTTGCCCCATGCGGTGCGTGTTGGTCCGGAGGTGGGGTGGGCGCCGGTGGTCGGGGACCAGATGATGGCTCCGCCCTGGTAGTCCTGGTAGCAGCCGGACTGCGGCAGGCCGCAGGTCAGGTCCCCGGTGGGGTAGCCCATTGGGCCGGTGATGAAGCCGGTCTTGCCCCATGCGGTGCGTGTTGGTCCGGAGGTGGGGTGGGCGCCGGTGGTCGGGGACCAGATGATGGCTCCGCCCTGGTAGTCCTGGTAGCAGCCGGACTGCGGCAGGCCGCAGGTCAGGTCCCCGGTGGGGTAGCCCATTGGGCCGGTGATGAAGCCGGTCTTGCCCCATGCGGTGCGTGTTGGTCCGGAGGTGGGGTGGGCGCCGGTGGTCGGGGACCAGATGATGGCTCCGCCCTGGTAGTCCTGGTAGCAGCCGGACTGCGGCAGGCCGCAAACGACGTCCGAGGTCGGGTAGCCCATTGGGCCGGTGACGAAGCCGGTCTTGCCCCATGCGGTGCGTGTTGGTCCGGAGGTGGGGTGGGCGCCGGTGGTCGGGGACCAGATGATGGCTCCGCCCTGGTAGTCCTGGTAGCAGCCGCCGCCAGGCTGGCCGCAAACGACATCCGAGGTCGGGTAGCCCAGCGGGCCGGTCAGGAAGCCAGTCCGCGCCCAGGCCGCCCGTACGTCCCCGGAGGTGGGGTGGGCGCCGGTGGTCGGGGACCAGATGATGGCTCCGCCCTGGTAGTCCTGGTAGCAGCCGCCGCCAGGCTGGCCGCAAACGACATCCGAAGTCGGGTAGCCCAGCGGGCCGGTCAGGAAGCCAGTCCGCGCCCAGGCCGCCCGTACGTCCCCGGAGGTGGGGTGGGCGCCGGTGGTCGGGGACCAGATGATGGCTCCGCCCTGGTAGTCCTGGTAGCAGCCGCCGCCAGGCTGGCCGCAAACGATCGCTGACGTAGCAGCGCCTAGCGAGGGGGCCGCGGAAGCTGCTGCTGATATGGCCTGAGTGGCTGCCCTCGGCACCCCGTTCGTTGCGAAGAGTCTGAGGTCGTCGTAGCTCCCGTTCCAGACGTTGGAGTCGCCAGCAAAAGGACCCGTAGAGCTGTACTGCCAGATGCTGTAGGTTCCCCAGCTGGCGGTAGGCACAGGACCGGCGTTGTTCGTAGGTGAGCTTGGGTACGCGGCGATCCACAGAGGGTAGTCACCGAAGCCGGCTGGATTGCCCAGGCACTGATTCCACCAGCTGGTATTCGTGTAAATAACCGGGAGCCTTCCAGTCATGGAGAGCACGGTGTTGCCGAAGTCGCGAACCCAGGACTGCAGCTGGGCTGGTGACATGTTGTAGCAGGTGTTGCCGAAGTAGAAGCCGTTGATTGTCCGGCCTTCGTAGGGGTTGAACTCGAAGTCCAGGACGGGCGGCATGGTGTAACCATCCGCCGACCAGCCTCCGCCGTTCTGCACAAAGTATCGTGCCTGGTCCGCCCCCGACGACCAGTTCGGGATGGCAAAGTGGTAAGCACCCCGGATCATTCCTAGGTTGCGTGAACCCTGGTACTGCGAATTAAACGACGGATTCTTGTAGTAGTTGCCTTCCGTCGCCTTCACATAGGCGAATCGGGCGCCCATGTTCCACTGCTGCTGCCAGTCAACGCTTGGTTGGTGGCCGCTGACATCAAGTCCCTGGATGCCGAACGTGGGCATCCAGGTACCCTCCGTCGACAGGGACTCCGTGCTGAGCCTCTTGAAAGAATCAGAGGGAGCCGACGAGGTGACACGTGCAGAACGCTGTCCCATTTCGGCCCCGCCGACGCCAACAGCTTCCGCCATGGACTGCGCGGCGTCCGGGGAAGGCTGGGGGGTGGGAGCCGGTGGAACTGTTTCCGTTGGCGAGGCCGGCGAAGTCGGGACTGCTGTGGGTTCAGCAGGCATGGCGGTGGCGGCACCCGCAGGGGAGGGAGTTGCCGGCGCGGGAGCAGGTTCGGTGGCGAAGGCGATGCCTGCCAGGCCTGGGCCAGCCACAAGGGCGGCGGCCAGGAGCGCAGTCCCCAAGGACTTCAACGCGGGGCGACGGGACTGAGACAGGTTCCGTTTCATAATGGCTCCGGAGACAACGAGGCGCTCCACGAGCCCTCATCTGGGTTGCTGTGCCGGATGGTTCCCCAGGAACCAGCCGGACAGAGATTTGACGATTAACGCGCTCACCATAGCATCGTGTTGCTGGTGGAAACAGTGGTGCTGCTGATGCTTCTGGTGATCCTGTGGTTATCTTGCGCTTATCCACAGCTAATCCTTATGACTTGGCAGCATGTTGTATGGTCCCTAGTCTTTATCCCAGTTGCACTGCCTCCGCCGGGGGCGGCAGTTGTATTGGGGAACATATGGACGCGCTGGGAATTGTCGAGGACGAGGTCCGCGAGCTGATCCGTCGTCGGGGGCTGGACCCTCTGCACCAGGCAGGTGAGGTGCGCCGGCTTGTTGAGGCTGCCGTTACGGACTACGACGAGCGGGCGCTGCTTGGGCCTCTTCCTCCCATAGGTCCGTTAGATGCTGCCCGCAGATTCCTCTTTGACGCAGTAGCCGGTTTCGGTGTGCTCCAGCCTTTGCTGGACGATCCCGCCATCGAAGAGGTATGGCTCAACGCCCCCAATGAAATTTTCGTGGCCCGCAACGGCGAATCCGAACTGACCTCCCTCAGCCTGACCGAGCAACAGGTCCGTGACCTGGTGGAGCGGATGCTGAAGAGCTCCGGCCGAAGGCTCGACATGTCTTCGCCTTTCGTTGACGCCGCGCTGCCTGACGGTTCGCGGCTTCACGTTGTCATCCCGGACGTGACCCGGAAGCACTGGGCAGTCAACATCAGGAAGTTCGTGGTCAAGGCAACCCGGCTTGAGCACCTGGTGGAGCTGGGTACCCTGACTCCGCAGTCCGCCCGTTTTCTCGGCGCAGCGGTATCAAGCGGCCTCAATATCCTGGTCTCGGGCGCCACCCAGGCCGGCAAGACCACGATGCTGAACTGCCTCGCCGCGAGCATTGGAAGCCGCGAACGGGTCATTACGGTGGAGGAGATCTTCGAACTGCAGTTTCCCCTGCGCGACGTTGTCGGCCTCCAGTGCCGGCAGCCAAACCTGGAGGGCGAAGGCGAGATCCCGCTTCGCCGTTTGGTCAAGGAAGCCCTCCGTATGCGCCCCGACCGCCTGGTGGTGGGCGAGGTCCGCGAAGCTGAAAGCCTGGACATGCTCATCGCTTTGAACAGTGGCCTTCCAGGCATGTGTACTGTCCACGCAAATTCAGCCCACGACGCCGTCACCAAGATCTGCACCCTGCCACTTCTCGCGGGTGAGAACATTTCAAGCGCCTTTGTTGTCCCGACTGTCGCCTCCTGCATCGACCTCGTGGTCCACTGCAGCAGGCACGCCAATGGACGCAGGGAAGTAACGGAGATCCTGTCACTCGGCCGCCGGGTGGAAAACGGCATCATCGAGTCTTCGCCGGTGTTCACCATGGTGGATGGCACCCTGCAGGCGAGAGCCAACTCGATGCCCGCCGCTGAGAAGTTCCACCGAGCAGGCTACGACGTCGCGGCGTTGCTGGATCCGCGATGACGTCGGCATTGCTGGGGGTAACGGCAGGGACGGGTCTCTTCCTCATCTGGTGGTCCTGCTGGGAGTCGCCGGAACGGGGTCCGCGGGAGCGGAAGACTAGCCGCCTGGCAGACCTTCTCGCCTCTGCAGGGGTGGACAAAGTGTCTCCCGGCGGGCTGATAGGCACGTGCCTGGGCCTCGGGCTCTTCGTGGCATTGGTGTTCTACACCGTCAGCCGTTCCTGGCCGATCGCCGGCTGCTTTGCGCTGTTCGCTGCCTGGCTCCCCATCAGCATCCTGCGCTGGAGGGCGAAAAAGAGAAGCGCCCTGTTGCGACAGCTTTGGCCCGACGTCGTCGACCACCTCCGGTCCGCAATACGCGCCGGCCTGCCACTGCCTGAGGCGCTCATCCAGCTGGGCGATAAAGGCCCCGAAGAGTTGCGCCATGTCTTCCGGGACTTCGGCGCCGACTATCGCGCGGGGGGCCAGTTTGATGCCTCACTCAACAAGCTCAAACACCGGCTCGCGGACCCTGTCGCCGACCGCATTGTCGAGGCCCTGCGCCTGACCCGGGAAGTCGGCGGCTCGGATCTGGGAAAGCTGCTCGGCACATTGGCTGAATTCCTCCGCGAAAGCGCCCGCACCCGCAGCGAACTGGAGGCGAGGCAGTCCTGGACCATCAATGCGGCGCGCCTTGCTGTCGCCGCCCCATGGATCGTCATGATCCTGCTGGCAACGCGGCCGGAAGCTGTACAGGCCTACAACACCGCGGCCGGCGCGGCAGTCCTGGTCGGAGGCCTGGTGGTTTCGCTGGTCTGCTACTCCATCATGCTGAGGATTGGTGCTCTGCCGCAGGATGAGCGGGTGCTCAGATGAGTGACATTTCGCCGGCCGCCGTTATCTCTGGGTTTGTAATGGGCGTCGGCCTGTGGCTCATCGTGTTTAGATCCCCGCTTATGCGTGCAACCACCCTGACAGAACGCATCGAGCCGCAGCTGAAGTCCCAGAACCTCGAATCACGGCTGCTGAACTCTGGGGAGCAAAATCTCACACCCTTCGGACCGCTGGAGAGAATACTCCGCCCTGTCTTCCGCGATGCAATGGCGGCATTGGGAAAACTGAACCCTTCACCCGGCGCAACCACCCGACGGTTGGCACAGGCGGGTATCAATAAGAGCTCCCTTGAATTCCGCGCCGAACAGCTCCTGTGGGCGGCGGCAGGCTTTGCCGCCGCCCTTGGTGTCACAGCCATTGGAGCGGCAGCCGGCAGGGTAAACCCGCTCCTCGCTGCTGTGGCCGTCATGGGTAGCGCCGTCGGCGGCTTCATTCTGCGCGACTACTGGCTGGGAGCTCAGGTCAAACGGCGGGAAACCCGAATGATGGCTGAATTCCCCAGCCTCGCTGAGCTCATGGCGCTCGCGGTCAGCGCAGGGGAGAGTGCAACAGGAGCCCTCGACCGTGTTTGCCGCAGCGCGAAGGGCGAACTGAGCAGGGAGTTTTCCAATATCCTCGCCGAAACCAGGGCCGGCAAGCCCCTGGTGCAGGCATTACAGGAATTCTCTGCCCGGACAGACCTGGCGCCGCTGGTCAGGTTCGTGGACGGAATTGTTGTAGCCGTCGAGAGAGGCACTCCACTGGCGGACGTACTGCGCGCACAGGCCCAGGACGTACGCGACACCGCCAAGCGCGACCTGATGGAGGCCGCCGGCAAAAAGGAGATCGCGATGATGGTTCCGCTCGTTTTTGGCGTGCTCCCGCTGACTGTGGTTTTCGCAGTTTTTCCCGGGCTTGCAGCCATCAACCTCGGGCTCTAGGAGGGCGCTGTATGGCATCCGAAGCAGGAAAGCTTGAACAACCGAATCAGGAAGAGGACCGGAAATGAAGACCATGGGTAACCGCTGCGCCTCGTTGCTGCAGGAGCTGTGCACTGCCTTTCGATCACGAATGCGGGCGGTGAACGACCACCATGAAAGGGGCGATGTGCCGGGCTGGGTCATGATCACCTTGATGTCCGCTGTGCTTGTGGCTGCACTGCTGGCACTCGCCGGTCCGGCACTGGAATCCATGTTCAACCAGGCCATGGACACGGTGGGAAGCTAGCTTCATGGCGCGGCCCCGCCGATCCCGGCGCGCCTCACCTGTGGGCGGCACTCCGGGCAGGCCGGGGGAGCAGGGCTCGGCGGTCGTGGACTTCGTCCTGGTGGGAGGGCTCCTCACGATGTTCTTCCTGGCCATCATCCAACTGACACTGATCCTTCATGTCCGCAACACGCTGATCGATGCAGCAGCGTCAGGCGCCCGTTACGGAACCCTCGCAGACCGGGGCATGACCGACGCCGAAGAGAGGACCCGCAGCCTCATCGGCTCGGCACTCAACTCCGGGTTTGCCCGGGAGGTCAGCACCACTGAAGTTACTTTGCAGGGGCTTCGGACACTGGAGGTGACGGTCCGCGCACCAATGCCCGTGATCGGCCTCATCGGTCCGGCAGGCATGCTGGAGGTGAAGGGGCATGCGGCGGTGCAGCCATGAGCCCGCGGTGGCCTTCCTTAGGACCAGGCTGGCTGAGGCTTTCTGCCTGCCGGTCGCAGCCGGGCCGGAGCAATCTGGACGGGGGCACGAGAAGGGAAGCGCCGTGGTCGAGTTCACGTTCCTCGCCCTCCTGTTGATGGTGCCCGTGGTCTACTTCGTCATCACGGTGGGGCAGATCCAAGGCGGTTCCTTTGCCGTGGTGGGAGCAGCCGACCAGGCGGCCAAGGTCTACGTTGCCCAGCCCGACGGGGCGTCTGCCCAAGCTGCGGCGGAGCAGGCGGTGTCCATCGCCCTTGCCGACTTCGGGCACCGGCCGGAGGAAGCCAGTATCTCGACTACCTGCAACCCGGGCGACTGCCAGGCTGCCGGTACGGCCGTCACCATCACCGTGAAACTGACCGTGCCACTCCCGTTTGTGCCGTTCAGCGACGGCTTCCGTCTTGCGGCAAGCGAAGTGGAGGCATCGGCAACTCAGTTGGTGGGCAGGTATCGATGACCGACAGGAGCGGAAACGAGGACGGCCAGATGATGGTGATGATCCTCGGGTACGTGACACTGGCACTGCTGGTGGCAACGGTGGTGATTGGCATATCGTCCGTCTACCTGGAGCACAAGCGCCTGCTCTCCCTGGCCGACGGCGCCTCCCTGGCCGCCGCCGACAGCTATACCTTGGGGGAGGTGGACACGCAGGGCGGCACTCCGTCGGCAACACTCAATCCCGCCCGCGTCAGGAATGTCGCAGCAGACTTCATCGCAAGGAGCCCCGCTTCCCACCGTTTCGGCGGCCTCGAAGTCACGGGTGCAACCGGCACTCCCGACGGCACCACCGCCGTCGTTGTGTTGTCCGCGGCGGTCCACCCTCCTGTGGTGAATTTCCTGGTGCCCGACGGCATCAGGATAGAAGCCGCATCGACAGCGCGCTCACGGCTGACGCGCTGACCCTGCAGTGGCACCCAGCAAGCCGGGGCGCCGTGCCGGATAGCGTAGGCTTAAACAACCATGGCCAATATTGATTTTTCCGCTGAAATCCGCGCCCTTCGGGCTACCTACGAGTCCATCGAAAGAGTCTCCGACGTAGAGGCACTGAAGGAAGACATCGCTGAACTGAGCGAGCGGGCGGGCGAGCCGGACCTGTGGGACGATCCGTCAGCGGCACAAAAAATCACCTCGCGTCTTTCCCACCGCCAGTCGGAGCTTGAACGGCTCAACAACCTGGCCTCAAGAATTGACGATCTCGAAGTCCTCGTGGAACTGGGACAGGATGAGGACGACGCCGCTTCGATGGGGGAGGCTGCAGCTGAGCTGGAATCCATCAAGAAGGCACTCAAAGAACTTGAAGTCGTCACCCTGCTGTCGGGTGAGTATGACGAACGCGAAGCCGTAGTATCCATTCGCGCCGGAGCGGGCGGTGTTGACGCTGCCGACTTCGCCGAAATGCTGATGCGCATGTACCTCCGCTGGGCCGAACGGCACGGCTACCCCACCACCGTGATGGACACCTCCTATGCCGAAGAAGCCGGCCTCAAGTCGGCAACCTTCGAGGTCAAGGCCCCGTACGCCTACGGCACCCTCAGCGTCGAGGCCGGCACGCACCGGCTAGTCCGCATCAGCCCGTTCGACAACCAGGGCCGGCGCCAGACGTCGTTCGCCGCTGTCGAAGTGATCCCCCTGATCGAACAGACCGACTCCATTGAAATCCCCGACAACGAGATCCGCGTGGACGTCTTCCGTTCCTCCGGCCCCGGCGGCCAGTCAGTCAACACCACCGACTCCGCCGTCCGCCTGACCCACATTCCCACCGGGACGGTGGTTTCCATGCAGAACGAGAAGTCCCAGCTGCAGAACCGTGCCGCCGCCATGCGCGTGCTCCAGTCCAGGCTCCTGCTGCTGAAGAAGGAACAGGAAGACGCCGAAAAGAAGGCGTTGGCCGGCGACGTCAAAGCGTCTTGGGGCGACCAGATGCGGTCCTATGTCCTCAATCCATACCAGATGGTCAAGGACTTGAGGACGGAGCACGAGGTGGGAAACACGTCCGCGGTGTTCGACGGCGAAATCGACGACTTCATCGACGCCGGCATCAGGTGGCGGACAGACAACCGCAACGCGGAGAAGTAGGTTCACCCAGCGGCCGGGCCAGGGTCCTATCCCGCGACACGCCCCCTGAAAGCCGCCTGATTCAAGGGTTTCCCTGCGTATAGTCGAGGGGCCGGGGCCCTACTTCCCCCAAACGAAAACCCGCGCACCGGCTGCAGAACTGGGCTGCAACAGAATCAGCCATGCCCTGCAGGGTACTTAGGGCCATGATTCGATTCGAAAATGTCACCAAGGTCTACGACCAGAAAGCCCGGCCTGCGCTGGACTCTGTCAACCTTGAGATTGACCGCGGCGAATTCGCCTTCCTCGTCGGCGCCTCAGGCTCCGGAAAATCCACGTTCCTCCGGCTCGTCCTGAAGGAAGACCGCGCCACTTCCGGCGCCGTCTATGTCGCCGGCCAAAACGTGGCCAAGATCAGCAGCTGGCGCGTGCCCCGCCTAAGGCGCGGCATCGGCGTCGTCTTCCAGGACTTCCGGCTCCTCCCGCAGAAGAACGTCTTCGCCAACGTCGCGTTCGCCATGCAGGTCATCGGCAAGAGCCGCAGTGTCATCCGGGACACCGTCCCCGAGGTCCTGAAGACCGTGGGCCTGGAGGGCAAGGAACACCGCATGCCGCACGAGCTCTCCGGCGGCGAACAGCAGCGCGTGGCCATCGCCCGCGCCGTGGTCAACCGGCCCGGAATCCTCCTCGCCGACGAGCCGACCGGAAACCTTGACCCCACCACCTCGATGGGCATCATGGGCGTCCTGGACAAGATCAACCAGAACGGCACCACCGTGGTGATGGCCACGCACGACGACGACATCGTTAATGAGATGCGCAAACGCGTGGTGGAGCTGAAGAACGGCGTGGTCATCCGTGACGAGGCAAAGGCGCTGTACACCTCGATGATCCCCGTGGTGGGACAGTCCCGCAGGCTCAAGGATGCGAGCGGCCGTGAAGATCCCGGCGCCGGCCTTCCAGGCGAGGGCGGGGGACAGCGATGAGGCTTGCATTCATCCTCGGCGAGATCGGCAGCGGCCTCCGCCGCAACCTTTCAATGGTGGTCTCAGTCATCCTGGTCACCTTCGTCTCGCTCACCTTCGTGGGCGCAGCCGGCATGCTGCAAATGCAGATCAACCAGATGAAGGGCTACTGGTACGACAAAGTCCAGGTAGCCATTTTCCTCTGCAGTGAAGGGTCGACGGCGGCGGGTTGCGCCAGCGGGCCCGTCACCCCCGAGCAGCAGGAGAGCCTCAACGCCCTCCTCGAATCACCTGCCGTGGCCCAGTATGTGAACGACTTCCAGTTCGAGTCCAAGGACGAGGCCTACAAGCACTTCAAGGACCAGTTTTCGAATTCGCCCATCGTAGACTCGGTGACCCCTGACCAGTTGCCGGCGTCGTTCCGGATCAACATGAAGGACCCGGAGAAATACCAGATCATCAGCGAGACCTTCTCCTCGCAGCCGGGCGTGGAAACTGTCATCGACCAGCGCCAGCTTCTTGAGCGTCTTTTCTCCGTGATGAACGGCGCCTCGCTCGTAGCGGTGGGTATCGCCGGCGTCATGATCGTCTGCGCCATCCTGCTGATCGCCACCACCATCCGGCTCTCCGCCTTCAGCCGGCGCCGTGAGACAGGCATCATGCGCCTGGTGGGCGCCTCCAAGACAGTGATCCAGCTGCCGTTCATCCTGGAAGGCGTCATCGCCGCCGTCATCGGTGCGGCGCTGGCATCTGCCACACTCTGGGCGGTTGCGCACTTCTTCCTTGGCGAATACATGTCCCAGCAGTACCCGGATACCGCCTTCATTTCCTCCGGCCAGACGCTGATCCTGGCGCCTGCGTTGATAATCCTTGGCGGATCCTTGGCCGGAATTTCGTCCCTCTTGACCTTGCGCCGATACCTTCGCGTCTAGGTATGCAAACCGAACAAGGAATGCCCATGAACGAAACGGATCGAAAATCCCCGCAGCACCGGCTGAACGGCCGGCGCAGGGGTGCGCAGCGCACCAGCATTCTCAGCGGTGTGCTGGCAGTCGTCCTCGCCGCAGGGCTGGCTTCCTCCACGCCTGTTGCCTTTGCCGACGAGCTCGAGGACCGGCAGAAGGCACTGGAGGCAGAGGCGGCCCGGGTTCAGCAGTCATTGGAATTCGTCGATTCGCGGATTGCCAAAGCGGCCAGCGACCTGGTCATCTACCAGGGCCAGCTGCCCGGCGCCCAGCAGGCACTCCTCGAGGCGCAGGGCCGGGTGGCCGGAGCCGTTAAAGAAGTGGAAGCACTCTCCGCCCGCGTTGACATGGCCCAGCAGAACAAGGCCAAAATCACGCAGCAGCTTGAAACTGACAAGCAGAAGATCGCCGATACCAAGAAGCTGATCGGGCAGATTGCCACCCAGGCCTACAAGTCCGGCGGCGTCCCGTCCAACCTGTCGCTGTTCTTCGGATCCAACAACGGCGGCAGCCTGACGGAGACCATGGACCTGGCGGACCAGGCCATGCGCAGCCAGAACGCTGCCATGGACAAACTCCAGCAGCAGAGCGCCACCAACGTGAACTCCGAAGCGCGGCTCCAGGCCGTCGAAGCCGAGATCAAGGACCTTAAGGCCAAAGCTGACGCAGCGCTGGAGCGGGAAAAGGCAGCCCGTGACGAAGCGGCAGCGAAAAAGGAAGAGGTGGACCGGCTCATCGCTGACACCACCCGCCTTGATGCAGAACTGCAGGCCGCCAAGCCAGGGATCCAGTCGCAGCTGGCGGGCGTCCAGGCCAGCCAGAACGCGGTGGCAGCCGAGATCCAGGAGCGCGACCGGAAGCTGCGGGAAGCCTGGGAAGCTGAACAGCGCAGGAAAGCAGAGGCTGCGGCTGCAGCAGCTGCCGCAGCCGCGGCTGCCGCAGCTGCGGCGAGGAACCAGCCTGCACCCCCACCGCCGCCGGTGCAGTCATTCATGCCGCCCGTGGGATCGCCGTCGGCCTTTGGCCTCCGGCACCCCTTCAACGGCGGTGTCCCCATCACGTCCGGCTTCGGCTGGCGTGCCACCCCGCCCGGGACCATCGACTTCTATGGCCAGGGCGGATACATGCACACGGGCATCGACTTCGGTGCCGCCTGTGGAACGCCCGTCTACGCCGCAGCAGCCGGAGAAGTGTTCAGCTCCGGCTGGAGCTCGGCGGACGGCGGCGGGTGGCGCGTCAAGATTTCCCACGGCTTGGTCGAAGGCAACACGCTCAATACGATCTATTACCACAACGCCAGCATCGTGGTATCGAACGGCCAGCGGGTGTCGCAAGGTCAGCTGATTGCCTACTCCGGCAACACCGGCAACTCCACGGGCTGCCACTCGCACTTCGAAACCTGGCTGAACGGCAACGCCGTCGATCCGATGGGCCTCCTGTAGCCCGCCGGCTTCCAGTCCGGCCGGCGTGCTGCCGTACACTGGTATGACTCCGCGCCGGCTGGTCCGGAGGCATCCGATTCTTCGAACTGAGGAGCTTTCCCTTGCCTAAAGAAAGTGGCCGTAAAGTGGTGGCCACCAACCGGAAGGCCCGGCACGACTACCACGTGCTGGACACCTACGAGGCTGGAATCGCGCTCATGGGCACCGAAGTGAAGTCCCTGCGCGAGGGCCATGCCTCCATGGTGGACGGGTTCTGCACGTTCTACAACGACGAGCTGTGGATGGAGGCCATCCACATCCCCGAGTACAACCAGGGCAGCTGGACCAACCACGCTGCGCGCCGCCGGCGCAAGCTGCTGCTGCACCGCGAGGAGCTCATCAAGATCTCGCACAAGGTCCGGGAATCCGGGTACACCATCGTTCCGCTGCAGCTGTACTTCGTGGACGGCAAGGCAAAGGTGGAGATCGGCGTCGCCCGCGGTAAGCGCGAGTACGACAAGCGCCAGACCCTCCGGGAGCAGCAGGACAACCGCGAGGCCCAGCGCGAAATGCGCGAACGCAACCGCCGCCGCTAGGGCACTTTAGAACCTGCTTTTGCCACCTCCGGAGAGCAAGTCCAGAAGATACTGGCCGTATCCTCCCTTGGCCAATTTACGGGCCCGCGCTTCAAGCTCGTCATCGGCAAGGAATCCCAGCCTCCAACCGATTTCTTCCGGACACCCGATGGAAAGTCCCTGCCTCCTCTGGACGGTCCGGACGAAGTCGGAGGCATCGTTGAGGTCGGCGAACGTCCCGGTGTCGAGCCAGGCCGTTCCACGGGGAAGTATCTCCACGTGCAGTTTCCCGCGCTCCAGATAAGTGCGGTTTACGTCGGTGATTTCCAATTCACCGCGCGCAGAGGGCTGCAGGTTCCTTGCGATGTCCACTACGTCGTTGTCGTAGAAGTACAAACCGGGAACTGCATAGTGGCTCTTAGGTTCGACAGGCTTTTCCTCAAGGGATATCGCTTTGCCTTGAGTATCAAATTCAACAACGCCATAAGCGGAGGGATCCAGCACGCGGTAGCCAAAGATCGAACCTCCGTCAATATTTTCAAACCGCCGGAGCTGGGTTCCCAGCCCCTGGCCGTAGAAGATATTGTCACCGAGGACCAGGGCGACGGGTCCTTCCCCAATGAACTCCGCGCCAAGAACGAAGGCCTGGGCAAGGCCATCAGGGGAGGGCTGTTGGGTGTAACTGATGTTGATTCCGAACTGGCTGCCATCACCGAGGAGACGCTGAAACTGGTCTGCGTCCTGTGGTGTTGTGATGATCAGGATGTCCTGGATACCAGCCAACATCAACGTGGAGAGCGGATAGTAGATCATCGGTTTGTCGTAAACAGGGACCAGCTGCTTGCTGATTCCCAGAGTTATTGGATGTAAACGTGAACCGGTACCCCCGGCGAGGATAATTCCGCGCATAGGGATAGTTTTATGGGTGGAGCAAATTCAACCAAATCTAAGTCGCCGTGGAACGATGGGAGAGTGCGAAATCTTCTTGTCACCGGCGGTGCCGGCTTCATCGGTTCCAACTTTGTCCACTACGTGCTTGCGAATACGGATGACAACATCACCGTTCTGGACAAGCTGACGTACGCAGGGAATCTGGAATCATTGCGGGGACTTCCGGAGGCCCGCTTTACCTTCGTCCAGGGTGACATCGCAGATGCTGCCGTGGTGGACGGGCTGGTGGCCGGGTCGGACGTTGTGGTCCATTACGCTGCCGAGTCGCATAACGACAACTCCCTTCATGACCCGCGCCCGTTCCTGGACACCAATATCATTGGCACGTACACCCTGATCGAAGCTGCCCGAAAGCACAACAAGCGCTTCCACCATATCTCCACAGACGAGGTGTACGGCGACCTGGAACTCGACGATCCGGAGCGGTTCACGGAGCAGACCCCGTACAACCCGTCCAGTCCATACTCCTCGACCAAAGCAGGCTCGGACCTGCTGGTGCGTGCCTGGGTACGTTCCTTCGGATTGCAGGCGACCATCAGCAACTGCTCGAACAACTACGGCCCTTACCAGCATGTGGAGAAGTTCATTCCCCGCCAGATCACGAACGTGATCGATGGGATCCGTCCAAAGCTTTACGGCAAGGGCGAGAACGTCCGCGACTGGATCCATGCGAACGACCACTCCTCGGCAGTCCTGGCGATCATCGCCAAGGGCAAGATCGGCGAGACATACCTGATCGGTGCAGACGGCGAGAAGAACAACAAGGACGTTGTTGAACTGATCCTCGAGCACATGGGCCAGGCCCCGGACGCCTACGACCATGTGGTGGACCGCCCTGGCCACGACCTGCGCTACGCCATCGACTCCACCAAGCTCCGCAACGAGCTTGGCTGGGAGCCCCGGTTCTCCAACTTCGATGCCGGCATAGAAGACACCATCGCCTGGTACCGGGACAACGAAGACTGGTGGCGCCCGCAAAAGGCGCAGACCGAAGCCAAGTACAAGGAACAGGGCCAGTAGAAGATGCCTCTTGAATTCTCAAAAGCGTTGGCTGCACACAGGACTCCGATCCCGGGCGTGGTGCTCTACGACCTCCCGGTTCATGGCGACAGCCGGGGCTGGTTCAAAGAAAATTGGCAGCGGGAAAAGATGTTGGCATTGGGGCTCCCCGACTTCCGGCCCGTGCAAAACAACGTCTCGTATAACGAAAAAGCCGGGACCACGCGCGGGATCCATGCTGAGCCTTGGGACAAATTCATTTCAGTTGCCACGGGCAAAATCTTTGGTGCATGGGTAGACCTCAGGGAAGGCCCGTCCTTCGGCGCTGTCTTCACTTGTGAACTAGACCCCAGCCAGGCGATCTTCATCCCACGCGGAGTAGGGAACGCCTTCCAGACCCTCGAAGACAATACGGCTTATACCTACCTGGTAAACGATCATTGGAGCGCTGACGCCCAGGGCCAGTACACCTTCCTGAACCTGGCGGATGAGGCGTCAGCCATCGCATGGCCGGTGCCTTTGGATCAAGCCGAGGTATCCGAGAAAGACAGGACTCACCCCCGGCTCAACGATGTGGTGCCCATGCCCCCGAGGAAGACCCTGGTGGTTGGCGCGGACGGGCAGCTGGGAAAGGCTCTGCGGAAGCTGTACGAGGGCGACTCGAGCTTCGAGTTTGCCGGGCGGGGCGATTTCGATCTTGCGAGCGACTCCGCGTTCTCCACCATGAGTTGGAAAAACTATTCAACGATCATCAACGCGGCAGCTTACACAGCTGTGGATGCCGCAGAAACCGATGCGGGTCGAGCGGCAGCTTGGTCCGTCAACGTTGCGGCGGTCGCCAGGCTGGCCCGCGTTGCCGTTGAGTACAACCTGACTCTGGTCCATGTGAGCTCCGACTATGTCTTTGACGGCACCGCCACACGCCATGATGAAGCTGAAATCTTCACGCCCCTGGGCGTTTACGGGCAAACCAAGGCAGCTGGGGACGCTGTGGTTAGCGTGGTTCCGCGCCACTACATCGTCAGAACGAGTTGGGTCATAGGTGAAGGCAACAATTTTGTGCGCACTATGGCAGCACTGGCGGGACGCGGTATCGAACCGTCTGTTGTGAATGACCAGTTCGGACGTCTTAGCTTTACTGAGGACATTGCTTCAGGCATACGGCATCTACTCGAATCTGGTGCAGATTACGGCACCTACAACCTGAGTAATGACGGCCCGCCACAATCATGGGCCGACATTGCCAGTGACGTCTACGAGCTGGTGGGCCGGTCCCGTGCATCTGTCACCGGTGTGAGCACGGAGGAGTACTTTCGGGACAAGGCGGCAGCGCCTCGGCCGCGAAACAGCGTCCTTACCCTGACCAAGCTCAAATCGACAGGCTTCGTTCCGCCTCCGACCTCTGAGAGGCTGGCCGCCTTCTTGCATAAAGACAGGGCCGTTGCGGCCACTGAAGGGTACAGTCCGCGATAGGAACCTGATCCGCGTCCGTGGAAGGCGCCGCACGGTGGCCGCTAGGGCCTGTTCATAAGGCCTGGTGCAGTTGGAATGAATCCTGCGGACCATGCGTTACTATAGATAGTCCGGCGGGGAAACCCACCGGTTTGGTAACAAAATACGGGGATGATCGGTTTCGACGATGTTAGTCGCGACAGGTGAAGCGGGCCGAGGATGCAGAATTATCTCGTAAACGCCTTCTGCAAACCAATAAGTGCCGAATCTAAGCGCACTGACTTCGCTCTTGCTGCCTAAGCAGTAAGACAGTCCGTCAGCCCGGGGTTGCTATCGCCCCGGTTCCTGGCGTCATTTAGATAGCCACTGCTGTTTACCCTCGTCACCGGGGTGAACGGGACTTTTAGATGACTGGGCCCGGATCAGCCAGCTGTTTGCAGCATGGCTGGGGCCGAGAAAATCCGACGCAAACTGCGCCCGGAGAAGCCCTGACAACACGACATCGGACGGGGGTTCAATTCCCCCCATCTCCACATTTGTGGTGAGTCGAGACATCCTTCACGGATGAGTCGAGTCATCGGTAACACCCCGGTCTTCGGACCGGGGTGTTTTTCTTTGCCCTGTTTTTCTGGGTTGGTAGTTCCGGGTGGGGTCGATGGTGAGTTCGCGGATGATCTCGCCGGTGGTTGCGTCGCTGATGGTGACGTCGTTGTCGTGGATGAGCATCAGGACGTGTTTGCGGGCGTAGGCGCGGCCGATGCCGATGTGGCGGAGTTGGCCTGCGTGGCGGAGGGTGAGTTTCCCGAACTGGTCGACGCGGTCGATGCGCCGACGCCAGTGATCTCCTTGTTTGGATCCGGTCGGTGATGCTTTGGGTATCGCGGTGTAGGCCGCGGCCGGGGTGCGGCGGTCCAGGGCCCGGTGGGGGCGTTCGTGGTTGTAGATGTGCCGGAACTTTTCCAGCTGTTCGTTCAGGTCTTGAAGGGTGTGGGCCCGGGGTTGGCCGGTGAGCCAGCGTTTGAGGGTCTGGTGGAAACGTTCGATTTTGCCTTGGGTCTGCGGGTGGTTCGGGGCGCCGTTCTTTTGGGTGATGCCCAGGGCGTGGAGATGGTGTTCGAAGGCGTTCCTGCCGCCTTTCCCGCCCGCGAGGCGGGTGGTGTAGACCATGCCGTTGTCGGTCAGTGTCGAGGCCGGTAGCCCGTGTTCAGCAGCGCAGGCCAGGAACGTGGTGACCACGGCGGTGACGGTGACGGGTTTGAATCCGGTGCAGGCGAGCAGGTAGCGGGAATGGTCATCGAGGAAGTTCAGGATCTCGATGTCGGTTCCGTCGGCCAGGGCCCAGTGGGTGAAGTCGGATTGCCAGGTTTCGTTGGGCTGGTGTGCTTCGAAGCGGTGCAGTGAGGCTTTGGGCCGTTTCTTCGGATCCGGAGTGATCATTCCTTTGGTGTGCAGGAGCCGGCGGATCGCGGACGTTGACGGCGCGGGTACTCCTTCTTGTCCGAGGTGCCAGGCGATCGTCACGGGCCCGGCGTCCAGGCCGGCGGTTTGCAGTTCCTGCCGCAGGGCAAGGATCCGGGCGGCTACCGTTTCGGTGGTGCGGCGCGGGTTGCTGAGGGGGCGTTTGGATCGGGGTTCGACGGCGGCGATACCTCCGGCGGACTCGCGTCGGAGGAGCTCGTGGACCCAGCGGCGGCTGACTCCATACCGGCGGGCAGCTTCCGTAACTGTCAGGCCCTGGTCACGGACGGCGAGGACGATCACTTTCTGCTTCGACATGCATCATGCTGGATCCCTGCCGGTATGAACGATGTCCCGACTCATGTGAGAACTATGTCGTGAAACTAGACACCCCCATCTCCACATTTTGTGGCCGGCACAGCCGTTAGGCTGTGCCGGCCCACCCTCAACACCCCGGTCTTCGGACCGGGGTGTTTTTTGCTCCCGCCATAGACCAGGGCAAGCCCGGTCAGTTCACCGAAGGAGTACCCGTTCACCCAAGGCGTAGCGGCGGCGGGACTAGCAGCCGGACCTGAAAGGTTGTGCCTTTTAGGACCCGGAGGCGGTGCCAGGCCGCGCCGGGAGCGGTACAACCGGGAGGTGCGCCATGGGCCAGGCGCTGGAGCCTGCACCAGATGATGACGACGGCGACGCGCTGGACTCGTATTCACGGACAGTCATGCGCGTGGCCGCTGCCGTGACGCCGCACGTGGCCGCCATTGAAATGTCCGCTGGACGGGGACGCAACGGCCGCATGCGGGTGGGCGCCGGTTCAGCCGTGCTGTTTACCGAGGACGGCTACCTCCTGACCAACTCGCACGTGGTGGCCGGCACCCAGCGGGGCCACGCCGTCTTCGCGGACGGCAGCCGGATGGAACTGGAACTGGTCGGCGCGGACCCCTTGTCCGACCTTGCCGTGGTCCACGGCAGGAGGCCCAGGATTGCCCCGGCCGAATTCGGCGAGGCAGAGTCACTGCGGGTGGGACAACTCGTTGTTGCTGTCGGAAATCCGCTAGGCCTGGCCGGCTCGGTCACGGCGGGGGTGGTCAGCGGCCTGGGCCGCGCCATCCCCGTGTGGGCCGGTGGAAACCGCAGGGTCATCGAGGATGTCATCCAGACCGACGCTGCACTGAACCCGGGCAACTCCGGGGGAGCGCTGGCTGACACCCACAGCCGGATCGTGGGCATCAACACGGCAGTGGCCGGGGCAGGGCTGGGCCTGGCCATCCCCATCAATGCCACCACCCGGAGGATCATTGCCGCCCTGCTCGCCGACGGCCGCGTTAAACGCGCCTACCTGGGCCTGGTCAGTACCCCGGCCCGGCTCAGTCCCAGTGCTGTCATCCGGACCGGACAGCGGGAAGGCCTTCAGGTGGTGGAAGTGCTGGCAGGATCCCCGGCAGCTAAAGCCGGGATAGCCGCCGGAGACATCCTGCTCACTGCCGGCGGCCGCCAGGTCAGCACTGCCGAAAGCCTGCAGCGGCTGCTGTTCGCCGACGCCATCGGACAGCCGCTGGACGTCGTCGTGCTCCGGGACGGGCGCGAAGTCCACCTCATCGCGGTGCCCGAGGAGATGTCCGGCAACGGAAAGTAGGCTGGACGCGCCGGTCCCACAAATCAAAGTGAAGCCAGCCGGCAACAGCAGGAAGAGATCAGGCTTGGCCCGGGACGTCTGCGATGCCTACGAAACGCGTCCCAACGCCGTCGAACTCACTGCGGACGTATCCCGCACGCACGCGGGGAATATCTGCCGGCGGATGGTGCCCGCACACCACATAGGTGAATTCCGGCCACCACTTCTTGGGGCGGGCGGCTTCCTCGTAACCGCAGACGGCGCACTCAAGGTGGACCCACACCGGGCGCTTGCCGGTACGGTTGGCCCGCGACTGGACCAGCCAGGCCGGCGGGTTGTCCAGGATTTCGCCGAGCTCGGCTTCGCTCATCCACTTTGGCAGGCCATGGCGTTGCGCCATCTCCAGGGGTACGTCAAGGGCAATGGCCGCGTCGCGTCTGCTAATCATCACCATCCACGATACGGGAGCCCGCCAAATCCGGACCTGCAGGGATCCGCCACAACAGCAGGCCCGCCCACGCCTCCAACAAACCCAGCAAGCTTAGGACAGCAGGGCCATGCCAGCCACGGCCGCAGCAAACCCCAGAACCAGGTTGGCCGCAACATTCATAGCCGCTGACAGGAACCGCGCTTCGCCCAGCAGCCGCACGGTTGCCGTGGTCCATGAACTGAACGTGGTGAGTCCGCCAGCCAGGCCCGTGGCCAGGGCGCCCTGCCACTCCGGGCCCAAGCCCTGCCGGGCGATAAGGGCGTGAGCCGCCCCGATGATGAAGCAGCCGGCAACGTTGACCACCAGCGTGGCCCACGGCCAGTGCAGCCTTACGGGAATACGAGCACCAGCACCGGCAGCCCGGATACGGCGTGAGCTATGGTGCGCAAACCAGCTGTCGACGCCGAAACGGAGCAGCGCCCCGCCCACACCGAAAACGCCCACCAGCACGGCCGCGATCATGGCCCGCTCCGGACCGGCCGGCCGATCTGCTTCCCAAACCGCCACCCGAGGCCGGCGGCACCAAGCCCCAGCACCAGCGACAACCCAAGGTAGGCAATCCACACGCCGTGCTCTCCGGCCCGCGCCAGCTGGTCCACGGAGAAAACTACGGCAGAGAACGTGGTGAAGGACCCCAGGAGGCCGGGGCCCAACCCGGCCCGCAGCCAGAAAGCCGTTCCGGGGCGGGCGAGCCATGCAGTGGTCAGGGCAGCCAGCACAAAGCTGCCCGCCACGTTGATGCAAAGTGTTGCCCACGGGAACGCACCCGGCACCTCGGGGAAAGCCAGGCCCAGGCCGTACCGCAGTTCGGTGCCCACCAACCCCCCGGCCGCAACGGCCAGCCAGACGGGTAGCCCGGGCGACGCTGCTGATTCCCGCCTGCTCATACCCTGGACGTGCCGGCATCCCCGAGGAGGCAGCCGGGGTGCGGGTGGTCGCTGTGCACCCACAGCGCCGAGGTGACCTCGTCCGCGAGGTCGTAGTCCCGGGTCCGGCCCGAGTTCCTGATCCGGACCACCAGGGCCCCGCCAAAGGGCCTGCGCCCCACCACTTCGACCTCTGCGTCGAGGTCGATCTCCTCGGCTGCAAGGTAGCGAAGCAGGTCGGGGTTGTCGTCACTGATCCGGGTGATCCGGCCTGTGTGGCCTTCATCGAGTTCACCCATGAGGTGGGCGCGGGGCATGAGCACCTGGCCGTCCGCCGTGGGGATGGGATCCCCGTGCGGATCGCGCTGCGGGTTCCCGAGCTTGGCTGCCACCCGTTCAACGAACGTGTCCGAGACGGCGTGCTCCAGCAGTTCGGCCTCATCATGCACCTCGTCCCAGCTGTATCCCAGCTGCTGGACGAGGTACGTTTCGATCAGGCGGTGGCGCCGCACCATGGAAAGCGCCAGCCGCAGGCCCGTGTCCGTCAGCCTGATGGCACTGTACGGCTTGTGGTCAACCAGGCCCTGGTCCTTCAGCTTGCGGACCATCTCCGAGACAGATGAATTGGCCACTCCCAGCCGCTGCGCCAGTTGCGAGGACGTGATGGGCTTGTCCTGCCATTCGGTGAATGAGTAGATGACCTTGACGTAGTCCTCAATGGAGGAGGAGGGCGCACTGGTCTTCACGGATTCAAGCCTACCGGCTCGCCCGACGCCGGGCGGCTGCCGCTCATGCCCTTACCGCCCGCCACGCCAAAGCGAGGTAAGGCAGTTCCAGTTCTTCGTCCGGACCATGCCCCAGATGCTCGTGGAGGTACCAGTCGAGGTTCGCCAGCACCTTGGCCCGGGTGGCCTCGCCCGCACGCAGGTAGTAGCTCCGCGACTTCGTCAGCTCCATCAGGCCATGGGTGGTAACGGCGTCCTGCCAGTGGGTCAGATGGCTTTCCAGCCGCTCAAACTCCGGCCCCACCAGCGGCCGGAAACCAGGCTTGTAGACGTCCCCGGCATGCATGATCCGGGAGAGCCGGTGCACCCAGGGGACGGAAGTGTCCAGCTGGTTCCAGACAAGCCCCAGGGTTCCGCCCGGGCGCAGTACCCGCGCCAGTTCCGTACTTGCCCGCAGCGCATCGCACCAGTGCCATGCCTGCGCAACGGTGACGACGTCGAACGCCGCCTCGGGCAGGCCGGTAGCCTCAGCGGTGCCCAGCGCAGCCGTGGCGCCCGGGCAGTGCTGCACCAGTTGTGCGAGCATGTCCGCCGAAGGATCCACGGCTGTGACGGAGAGTCCCAGGTCGAGCAACAGTTCCGTGAACTTGCCGGTCCCCGCGCCCACATCGAGGGCGTCACGGGCGCCCGGAGGTACTACCCAGCGGGCAGTTTCCGCAGGGTAGCCGGGCCGCACCTGCTGGTAGTGTTCGCCACCGTCCTGGAAGCTTTGGCCGAGCTCCCGGCGGCGGCCGTGATCCAGCCTGGGGCCACCCCGTGCCACGAGCGGCCTCCTTCATCCGGGTACTTTGGTGTCTTCCGAATTTACCGCATCTGGTGCCCGGCCAAGGTCCCAGGGGGGACCAAGCGGGATCAGTCGTCGATGCAGGGCGCCGCGCCGGCGGTGCCGGGGGTGTTAGGTGCCCAGTGCGGGTACGTACGGTTGTCGTTGGCGGGAACCCAGCGGCCGGCGTCAACCACATAGTCCCAGCCAAGGCCCTTGCTGCGCAGGTCCCGGATGCCGGCCAGGAGCCGCTCGGCGTCCTCCAGCCTGGAGCCGACACCGAAGCTGGCCCGCAGGGAACCGGACGGAAGCCCCAGCCGCTTCAGGAGCGGGTGTGCGCAGAAGCGGCCGTCGCGCAGCCCCACGCCATGTTCCGCTGACAGGTAGGCGGCCACCAGGCCGGCGTCGTAGCCCTCCACGGAGAAGTTGACCACGCCGATGGTGTCCGTGTCCGGGTCGGTGTCCTTGAAAATCTGGTGGACCGTAACGCCGTCGATCTCCTGCAGGCCCTCCACGAGGAACGACCGGATGGCGGATTCGTGGGCGTGCCACCGGTCCTGGTCAAGTTCGGCGATGACCTGGGTGGCGCGGGCCAGCGTGGCGGCGCCAAGGACGTTCGGTGATCCGCCCTCATGGCGGGCTGGGCCGGTTGCCCAGCTGACGCCGTCGAGCCTTGCTTCCTTCACGGCCCCACCGCCGGCAAGGTGGGGGGTGCCGGCGTCGAGCCAGTCCGCCCTGCCAACCAGCACGCCCGCGCCGAAGGGCGCGTACAGCTTGTGCCCGGAGAAAGCGATGTAGTCCACGTCGTCGGGGGTGATGTCCACGCGCCGGTGGGGGGCCAGCTGGGCTGCGTCCACCACGATCCGTGCGCCGTGCCCGTGGGCCAGGGCGGCGAGGGCACGGATGGGAAGGATCTCACCGGTGACGTTCGAGGCGCCGGTGATGGCGAGCAGGCTCACTCCGCCCTGTTCCAGTTCGGCCCTGACCGCGTCGATGGTGCCTGCGATCGTGTCTTCCGCGACGATGCTGCGGTGCGGCACGCCCTGCCATGGCAGGAGGTTGGCGTGGTGCTCGATGTCCAGGTAAAGCACGTCGCCGTCCGGTACCCCGCCGGTTGCGGGCAGGCAGCCTGCCAGCAGGTTGAGCGAGTCAGTGGTGTTGCGCGTGAAGATGACGGAGTCATCCGGGCGGCCGCCCACGAATCCGCGGACAATGGCGCGGGCGTTCTCGTACACGGAGGTGCTGATCTGGGACGCGTAGCCTGCGCCGCGGTGGACGCTGGCGTAGTAGGGCAGGATCTCGTTGAGGTACGCGGACACCACAGTCAGAGCCGGGGCGGACGCACCATAGTCGAGGTTCGCGTAGCGGACGTGCCCGCCATGGATCAGCGGGGCCTGGATTTCAGCGCCGGTGACTGCTGCAAGCGGGCGGCCGGCGGCGGCCTGCCACTGGTCAAAGAGGGCAGTGGTTGCAGGCTGGATGGCAGCGCTGGGGGAGACGGTGGCAGTTGTCACAAAGACCTCACTTCACAACAGGACTCCGTGACGGAATCCGCGCTTGCCGCATCCGTTCCGGACCGGCCTGGTCGTCACCCGGGGCACCCCACCGCGAATGGAGGGTTGCCGGCCAGCAAACCGGGGTTTTGCGCTGGCACTCGTGACCTGGTTAAGAGCGTAGGACATGGGCAGGGAAGGTTAAAAGCCGGCGGAAATGTTAAGGGCTTTGTTACGTCCGCTTGGAAAAGGGCCCCTTCACCGAACATTACGACGGCGGCCGCCTCTGTGGGGAGTCAGCCGCCGTCGGAAATTCGATGGATCAGAGGAGGTCGTCGAGGTCCGGGTTCAGCCTGCGCAGCACCTCGGAGTGCAGGATGGAGTTGGTGGCCAAGGCATTCCCGCCGAACGGTCCGTCTTCGCCCTCCAGCGACGTGAAGCGGCCGCCCGCCTCCACCACAATGGGGACCAGGGCAGCCATGTCGTAAAGGTTCAGTTCAGGCTCGCAGGCAATGTCCACCGAGCCTTCCGCAACCATGCAGTAGGACCAGAAGTCGCCGAAGGCCCGGGTCCGCCACACATCCTCGGTGAGGCCCAGGAACTCGTTGAGGTTGCCGCGTTCCTTCCAGCCGCCCAGGCTCGAATAGGACAGCGAGGCATCGGACAGGCTGGAGACGTTGGAGACCCTGAGGCGGGTGGCCGCGGCCAGGGAACGCCCCATGTAGGCGCCCATGCCTTTCGCCGCCCACCAGCGCTTGCCCAGCGCGGGAGCGCTCACCACGCCCACCACCGGTTCGCCCTCATCCACCAGTGCGATCAGGGTGGCCCAGACCGGAACGCCCCGGACGAAGTTCTTGGTCCCGTCAATGGGATCAATGATCCACCGCCGTGATCCGTGCCCGGTGCTGCCGAACTCCTCGCCGAGGACGGCATCGCGCGGACGGGAACGGGAGAGCTGGCCGCGGATGGCTTCTTCGGCCGCCTTGTCCGCGTCGGTGACGGGCGTCAGGTCCGGCTTGGTCTCAACGTGGAGGTCCAGGGCCTTGAAGCGGCTCATGGTCTGGTCATCCACGGAATCAGCCAGGACATGGGCCAGGCGCAGGTCATCGTTATAGCTCGAAGCGGGTTGGATCATGGTTCCAAACTACCGTCTGCGCGCGCTTCTGCCGGGAACCGGCGCCCGTCAGTTGACGCTGCCCAGCTCCTTGGCCTCCTGGGCTTCCATCCTCGGGTCGGTGCCGAGGAGCCGCCGGAGGGAGGCCAGCCGGGCGGCGCCGGTGGGCCCGGCATGGCCTTCCGCCACCCACGCGTCCAGCCCGCAGTCCACGGCAGCCGCGGTGTGCTTGCAGCCCCGCTCGCAGTCATCGGTGCCGGGGGAGAGGTCCGGGAAGGACCTCAGGATCCTGTCCGGATCCACGTGTGCCAGGCCGAAGGAGCGGATGCCCGGGGTATCGATGATCCAGCTGCCGGGGGGTGCGTCCGCGAGGCGGAGGGCAAGGGCCGACGACGACGTGTGCCGGCCGCGGCCCGTCACCGCGTTCACGCCGCCGGTTGCCCGCTCCGCGCCCGTCAAAGCGTTCACCATGGTTGACTTGCCCACGCCCGAGTGCCCCAGCATGACGGTGACCTTCCCGTCGAGGTGGGCGCGGAGTTCCGATACCGCCGCGCTGTCCAGCCGGGCGGACAGGCCGTCGTCGGACCGGGCGTCCACGCCTGACGCCTGTGCATCAGCCGTCCGGCTGATGATCACCGGAAAGTCCAGGTGGGTGTAATTGGAGAGCAGTTCCGCGGGGTCCTTGACGTCCGCTTTGGTGACCAGCAGGATCGGCTCGATGCCGGCGTCGTACGCTGCCACCAGGGCCCGGTCGATGAAGCCCGTGCGCGGCTCCGGGTTGGCGGCCGCCACCACGATCACCAGCTGGTCGGCATTGGCCACCACGGCCCGCTCCACCGGATCGGTGTCGTCCGCGCTGCGCCGCAGGAGCGTCTTGCGGTCCTGGATCTTCACCAGGCGGGCCAAGGTGTCGGGTTCGCCCGAGACGTCGCCCACGAGTGAGACAAAGTCTCCGGCCACCACGGGGTTCCGGCGCAGTTCCCTTGCCCTGGCGGCAATAACCAGGCGTTCGTTGTCCGAGTCCTCGCCCACCACAGCGGTGTACCTGCCACGGTCAACGGTGATGATGCGCCCGGTCACGGCGTCGTCATGGCTGGGGCGGTCCTTGGTCCGGGGCCTCGAGCCCTTCTTGCTCGGCCTGATCCGGACGTCCGATTCATCCCAGGAGTCAGTGCTCCGCGCCACCGCTGGAACCTTCCGCCCCCGTACCGGCCGGACCGTCCTGGGCCAGCATGTCCGCCCAGAGCCGCGGGAAGTCCGGCATGGTCTTGGCGGTGGTGGCAATGTCCTCCACCTGGACCCCCTCCACAGCCAGGCCAAGGATGGCGCCGGCCGTAGCCATGCGGTGGTCCGCATAGCTGTGCACGACGCCGGCGTGCAGCTTGGCGGGGCGGATCACCAGGCCGTCGCTGGTTTCCTCCGCGTCACCGCCGAGGCGGTTGATTTCGGCCACGAGCGCAGCAAGCCGGTCCGTCTCGTGGCCCCGCAGATGGGCGATCCCGCTCAACCGCGAGGGCGCGTCGGCCAGCGCGCACAAGGCTGCCACCGTGGGGGCGAGCTCGCTGGTGTCGGCGAAGTCCGCGCCCTTGATGGTGGGGCCGCCCGTAACAGTCAGGACGCCGTCGCGCAGGGAAACGTCCGCGCCCATCCGGGTGAGGATGCTGCGCCACAGGTCGCCCACCTGCTGCGTCTCTTCGGGCCAGCCCGGGATGCGGACCGTGCCGTGGGACGCCAGCGCTGCCGCGAGGAAAGGCCCGGCGTTGGAGAGGTCCTGCTCGATCCGCTGGTCAAATGCACGGATGGGTCCGGGGCTGACAACCCAGTGGTTGGGGACGGAATCATCGACAGCCACCCCGGCACCCCGGAGGACGGAGACTGTCATGTTGATGTGGTCAAGGCTCGGCACCGGCTTGCCCACATGCTCCAGGTGCAGGCCTTCCGTGAACCGTGCCCCCACCAGGAGCAGGGCGGAGACGAACTGGGAGGACGCGCTGGCGTCCACCACCAGGTGGCCGCCGCGGACTTCCCCGGTGCCCTCCACAAGGAACGGCAGTGACGACGGCGTCCCGCCCTCCTCGCTGGTGACAGCCACTCCCAGCGCCTTGAGCGCCTCAATGATGGTTCCCATGGGCCGCTTGCGGGCGTGGGGGTCGCCGTCGAACACGCTGGCGCCGTTGCGGAGCGCCGCGAGCGGCGGTACGAAGCGCATGACTGTGCCGGCGAGCCCGCAATCGATCCTGGTCACGGACGAGGCCGCCCCGGGGTCCAGCGGAACAACCTCCAGGTCGGGCCCGAAGGCACCGTCCCCGGGTACCTCCGTGATGGTGGCGCCGAGCTGGCGCAGGGCCTGGACCATGAGCGCTGAGTCCCTGGAGTGCAGGGGCGCGCGGAGGCGGGACGGTCCGTCCGCCAGGGCAGCCAGGACCAGGTATCTGTTGGTCAGCGACTTGGAGCCCGGAACTGTAACGGTGGCGTTGACGGGCCGGGACGCGAAGGGCGCGGGCCAGTGGGGGACAGGCGTTCCGGACTCATCCCGGACGGCGGGTGCTGCGGTCATTCGCTGTTATGCCCCCGTGGCCTGTTCCACGGCGCGTCGCACTGCCTTGTCCGCTTTGTGCAGCTTCTTGTTGGTGGTCTTCCGGGCATCGGCAGCGAGGTGGGAGGCACCTTTGCGCGCATCGGCAGCGAGGTGCTCGGCCCGCCAGGCGAGGCCCGGCTTGCCGGCAGTGTCCACGGATGCCAGCAGGGCGCCGCCGCTGAGGGACAGGTTCTTCAGCAGCTGGTTCCGGCGGGTCTCGCGCCCCTCCTTGCTGCTGATGTCCGCACTGCGCCATTCCACAAAGGTGTTCAGCAGTGAAATCACGGTGAGCACAGTGGCGGAAAGCCTGGAGAACTTGCCCAGTCCGAAGAGCACCCCGGCGCCCACCTGGGTTCCGCCAATAACGCGTGCCAAGGTCTTTTCATCCGACTTGAACGGCAGGGAAGCAGCGGCCTTGCGCAGCAGCGGCGAGAGCTGCTGTGCGGTGTCATCTGCGTTCTTGAGCTTATCCATTCCGGCGAGGACAAAGCTGGAGGCCAGCATGGGGCGGGCGAGCGTGCGGATAAAGGACATGGATTTCCTCCTGGATGGACGAACCGCGTCGAAGCGGCGGAGTCCGTTCTAGTCTTGCACTTTTGGGGAATATTTGCCGAAGCCACGGGGTTATGGAAGTCGTATCCGGAGATCTCCGGATTGGACAAGACAGGTACGGAGTTGGGCCCTTGGCGCGCGTATTGGACGGAATTGAAGTTACAGGCCCGGTGGCACTGGACTCGATCGAGGCCGGGCCGCCACGGTACGACACGCCGCCTGCCGGCCGCCTGACAGTAGACTTGAAGGCAATGAGCACCCTGGATCCGGCCGTCTCGGCCATGTATGAGGCTTCCCGTAACGAGCCAACGAGCAGTACTGCCGCCGGACCTGAGGCTGCGGAGTCCGAAACTGTCCCGGTATCCGGAGCCGGGGATGCGGGCGCTGACCAGGTGGACGTTTCCACTGAATCCGCGGAAGAGCGCAGGCTCCGGTTTGAACGCGACGCGATGCAGTATGTGGACCAGCTGTATTCGGCGGCGATGCGGATGGCAAGGAACCCCTCGGACGCCGAGGACCTTGTCCAGGAGGCCTACACCAAGGCTTTCTCCGCGTTCCACCAGTACAAGCCCGGTACCAACCTCAAAGCCTGGCTGTACCGGATCCTGACCAACACTTATATCAATCTGTACCGCAAGCGCCAGCGCGAGCCGCTCCAGTCGAACTCGGACACCATTGAGGACTGGCAGTTGGCGCGGGCTGAGTCACACACCTCGAGCGGACTCCGGTCCGCTGAGGCTGAGGCGTTGGACCACCTTCCGGATTCCGACGTCAAACGGGCACTCCAGGACATTCCAGAAGAATTCCGCCTTGCGGTCTACTTCGCCGATGTTGAGGGGTTCGCCTACAAGGAAATTTCAGACATCATGAATACGCCCATCGGCACGGTGATGTCCCGGCTCCACCGCGGCCGGAGAATGTTGCGGGACATGCTGGGAGAATACGCCGCAGAGCGCGGATTCAAAACGGCCGCCGATTCACAGGACGCGGCAGGAAGCACACAACAGGAGAGCAGGAAATGAGCGACTGCCAGGGATTGGGCGATTGCGATGACACCCGGATGCAACGCATTTACGAGTACCTCGACGGTGCGTTGACGCGCGAGGACATTACCGACATCAAGAACCACCTTGATGACTGCCCGGAATGCACCGAGCAGTATGACCTCGAGTGTGTGATCCGCAACATGGTCAAGCGGTCCTGCACCGAGGCTGCTCCGGAGAACCTGAAGAACGCCATCCTGGACCGGATCCATTCCATCCGTCCGGTCGACGCGTAGGGCAGGAATCGTCCAGCAGGCTGACACAGCAAAGGACCCCCGGAAGCCGCATGGCTTCCGGGGTCCTTCGCTTGAACCGTAGTCCCTGGCATTTGCCTAGGTGTTGGGGCGCTTCCCGTGGTTCGCGCCGCCACGCTTACGGTCACGACGCTTGCGTGCACGCTTGCTCATAGCTGGCCTCCTTACTGTTGGTACTCAAAAGAGCTGCCCTCAAGTCTCCCACATCCGAAGGCGCCCGGCGAACCACGTGCAGCCGCGTGACCTGCGGGTCGACTCAGATGCGGCGGGTAGGACCTAAAGCCTCAGGGAGCTGCGGATGGAGGCTCCGGCCTGTTCCAGCACCGTCCTGAGCGTTTCCAGCGCGACCGGACTGATCGGCTCCCTGCCGACGTGGGTCCGCAATTCGGCCCTCAGTTCGTCCCGGAACGCCTGCAGCATCATCTCGGCTTCCTTCAGGGACCGCTGGTTTTCCGCCGGGAAGCGGCCGGGCATCTTGAAATCGGGGGCCAGGGCCGCAGAACGCGCAGCCTCCGCGGTTGCCGCCAGGTCGGCCCGCAACCCGCGCATGTTGCTGCGGATGTCCTCCCGCAGGTTGTCTGCCAGCCGGCGCACGGACGCCGAGATCTCGCTTTCCACGCCCGCCAGTTCATCCCGGCGCCGGTTAAGCTCGGCGATGCCGGAGGCCGTGATGTGGTAGTTGGTGCGGCGGCCCGCAGACTCGGTTGCCACCAGCCCCTCCTCTTCCAGTTTTCCCAACCGTGGGTAGATGGTTCCCGCACTGGGGGAGTAGGTGCCGCCAAACCGCTCCTTGAGCGCCTTAATGAGTTCGTAGCCGTGCTTCGGGCCCGACTCCAGCAGGGCCAACAGGTAAAGCCGGAGAGCTCCGTGCGCGAAGACCGGTGCCATCAGGAACCTGCTTCTGCATTTCCTGCCACCGTGCTGTGGAAGATGGAGGTCTTGCCGGATATCGAGTTGGTGCGGACAAGCATGAGCTGGCCGTCCGGGCCCGCAATGGTTTCCACCTTGCCGTTGACCACCGCGTACCTCTGGTCCCCAATGACCACCGCGCCGCTGGCCGACTTGGCTACGATGTCCACGCCGACGTCGTGCGGCAGCCGGATGGTGAGGTCTCCGGAGACTGAGTTGGCACCGAAGTCCTTGGTGAAGCCCAGGAGGTCGAAACTCATGTCGCCGCTGACGGTATTCGCCCGGATGTTGCTGAGATGCCCCGACGCGGTCACCTCGCCGGAAACGCTCTTGGCGGTCAGGATCCCGGTGTGGTTTCGGGCGGCCACTTCCCCGCTGACGGTGTTGATGTGCAGTTCCCCGGAGGTGCTGTCCGCCATGACCGAACCCGATACCGTGTTCAGGCGGGTGTGTCCGGTAACCCCGGAAACCATTCCGTCGCCGCTGACCGTGCCGGCTTCCACGTCAATGTTCTCCGGGACGGCGATGCTGATGACCGCTGAATTGTCGCTGGTATGGTTGACGGTTCCCATCAGGTTCTTGAACCAGCCCTGCGGCCCGTGCAGCTGGTGGCGTATTTCCAGCCGCCCGCCGGTGAGGGAGACAGCCACGGGATCGCCGTGGACATCCGTGATCTCTATCCTGGCCACGGGTTCCTGATGGGTCACCACATCAAACCGTCCCTGGACCATCCCCAGCTTCAGGGACGTGACGCCGTCGACGTCGATGGTCTGCGGGCTGGTGACAGTCCATTCTTGATCGGTCACGGGGTCCTCCAAAGACGATATATCGTGTTGACCCTTCCACGGTACGCCCCCTCCAGGTCAGGGTCAAGATATATCGCGAATGGGCCTACTCCGGCACATCCATGCCCAGCCACTGGAACCAGCCGCGGTGCAGTACCAGCCACGCCATCAGGCCGTACCCGGCCTGGCCCGGCGTGCCGCCGTTGGCTGCAAGGTCCTGGCGCCACTGTTCATGGTTCAGCAGGGGTGAAAAGGTGTCCACGTACAGGTGTTTCCTCCGCGTGGTAACGTCCGCGAAAGCCGTGTTCAGTTCGTCGAGGCGCCGGTTCTGGGCTGGGTCCAGCGTGGGCGGGGGGCCCACCACGAAGACCTCAATACGGTTCTGGGATGCCGAGTCGAGGATGTTCGCGAGGTTGAGCCGGCTCCGTGCAGTGGAGAGCCCGAACTCGATGTCCCGCCCGGAGAGCCCGATCACCAGCCGGTTTTCGGCGTGGTCGCTGAAGCGCCGGCCGGCTTCATCCAGCCACCGTGCGGCGAGCCCCTCCGTTCCTTCCTGCGGGCAGGGGAGCGCGTAGCTTTCCAGGAGCATGCTGTCCCGGGGAGTGCGGGCCAGGACGCGTCCCAGCCAGCCGAGTGCCCGGGGGTCGCCCAGTCCGGCCAGCAGCTCATCTCCTACAGCTGCGATGCGCAGCTTCCTGTCTTCCACACGGTCCTCTTTACGTTGGTAACTTGCTGTGCATCCCATTAAACAGAACTGCCCGGCCGGAGTCTGGGATTTCGACGTCCGGCCGGGCAGCCATGGTACCTACTTGCGCGCGAACGCCTGCTTCAGGAGGACATCCTGCTCCGCGGCGTGCCGCTTCATGGAACCGGCAGCAGTGGAGGCCGACGCCGGGCGCGAGACCAGGCGGATCCGCCGGTCGAGGGCGTCGGGCAGGTTCAGGCCGATGAACGGCCACGGGCCCTGGTTGGCCGGTTCATCCTGCGCCCAGACCACCTCGGCGTTCGGGAACTTGGCCAGTTCCTTTGCGATCTCCTCGTGAGGCAGCGGGTAGAGCTGCTCGACGCGGATGATGGCAGTGGTCTTGTCGCCCGTCTTCTGCCGGGTGGACAGGAGGTCGTAGTACAGGCGGCCGGAGACCAGCAGTACGCGTTCCACCTGGTTGGCGGCCAGCTGCTCGTGCTCGCCGATGACGGGCCGGAAGCTGCCGGTGGTGAAGTCCTCCACCGAGGATGCCGCAGCCTTGAGGCGCAGCAACTGCTTGGGGGTGAAGATGATCAGCGGCTTGCGCGGACGGCTGTACGCCTGGCGGCGCAGCAGGTGGAAGTGCGAGGCCGCCGTGGTGGGGTTGGCCACGATCATGTTCTCTTCGGCGCACAGCTGAAGGAACCGCTCGATCCTTGCGGACGAGTGGTCCGGGCCCTGGCCCTCGTAGCCGTGGGGGAGCATCAGGACCAGCGAGGAGCGCTGGCCCCACTTCTGCTCTGCGGATGAGATGAACTCGTCGATGATGGTCTGGGCGCCGTTGACGAAGTCGCCGAACTGGGCTTCCCACAGGACCAGCGCGTCCGGCCGCTCAACGGAGTAGCCGTATTCGAAGCCCATGGCCGCGAATTCGGAGAGCAGGGAATCGTAGATCCACAGCTTGGCCTGGTCATCGGAGAGGTTGCCCAGGGGCAGCCATTCCTTGCCGTTGGCGCGGTCGTGGAAGACGGCGTGGCGCTGCACGAAGGTGCCCCGGCGCGAATCCTGGCCGGCAAGGCGGACGGGCACGCCTTCCATGATCAGCGAGCCGAACGCGGCGATTTCGCCGAAGCCCCAGTCGATCCCGCCTTCACGGGACATCTGCTCACGCTTCTCCAGCAGCTGCTTGAGCTTGGCGTGCACGGTGAAGCCTTCGGGGACTTCAATGTGGGCCTTGCCGATCCGGGCGAGGGTGTCTGCAGAGATGGCGGTGGAAGCAGGCGCGTTGATACCCGAATCCGACTGCTGGGCGATGGGACGCTCGATGTCCGAGACGGCCGCAGTATCTGCCGTCACGATCGGGATCGGCGAGGTTTGGGCCGCGTGGGTTTCAGCGAAGACGCGTTCCAGCCGTTCCTGGTAGTCGCGGAGCAGCTGCTCGGCTTCTTCCTCGGTGATATCGCCACGGCCGATGAGTGATTCCGTGTACAGCTTGCGGACGGAGCGCTTGGCTTCGATCAGGTTGTACATCAGCGGCTGGGTCATCGAGGGGTCGTCGCCCTCGTTGTGTCCGCGGCGGCGGTAGCAGACCATGTCGATGACGACGTCCTTGTGGAACCGCTGGCGGAACTCGTAGGCCAGCTGGCCAATACGGACCACCGCTTCGGGGTCGTCGCCGTTCACGTGGAACACCGGCGCCTGGATCATCTTGGCGACGTCGGTGGAGTACGTGGAGGAGCGCGACGACGAGGGGGCGGTGGTGAAGCCGACCTGGTTGTTGACCACGATGTGGATGGTGCCGCCGGTGCGGTATCCGCGCAGCTGGGACAGGTTCAGCGTCTCGGCCACGACGCCCTGGCCCGCGAAGGCCGCGTCGCCGTGGACCATGATGGGGAGGACGGGGAAGGATTCACCCTGGTCCAGCCGGTCCTGCTTGGCGCGGACGATGCCCTCAAGCACGGGGTCAACTGCTTCGAGGTGTGAAGGGTTGGCAGCCAGGTAGACCTTGGTTTCCTTGCCGTTGTCCGAGGTGAACGTTCCCTCGGTGCCCAGGTGGTACTTCACGTCACCGGAGCCCTGGACGGACCGCGGGTCCTGGGTGCCCTCGAATTCACGGAATACCTGAGCGTAGGTCTTGCCGGCGATGTTGGTCAGCACGTTCAGGCGGCCGCGGTGTGCCATGCCGATGGCGACCTCGTCCAGGCCGTCGTCCGCGGCGTCGGACATGATGGCGTCAAGCAGCGGGATCAGGGACTCGCCGCCTTCCAGCGAGAAGCGCTTCTGGCCCACGAACTTGGTCTGCAGGAAGGTCTCGAAGGCCTCGGCTGCGTTCAGCTTGGAAACGATGCGCAGCTGCTCTTCACGGCTGGGCTTGGAATAGGGGTGTTCCAGCTGGTCCTGGAACCACTTGCGCTCGGCAGGCTCCTGGATGTGCATGTACTCGATGCCGGTGGTGCGGCAGTAGGCGTCACGGAGGACGCCGAGGATGTCGCGGAACTTCAGCATCGACTTGCCGCCGAAGCCGCCGGTGGGCCATTCGCGGTCCAGGTCCCACAGCGTCAGGCCGTAGGTCAGGACGTCCAGGTCCGGGTGCTTGCGCTGGACGTATTCCAGGGGGTCCGTGTCCGCCATCAGGTGTCCGCGGACGCGGTAGGAGTGGATCAGCTGCTGGATCCGGGCCACCTTGTTGATCTCGTCGGCCGGGTCCACCTGCTTGTCCGCGCTCCAGCGCACAGGCTCGTAGGGGATGCGCAGGGACTCGAAGATTTCGTCGTAGAAGTTCTGCGCGCCAAGCAGCAACTGGTGGACCAGCTTCAGGAACTCGCCGCTGCCGGCACCCTGGATCACGCGGTGATCGTAGGTGGAGGTCAGGGTCAGGACCTTGCTGATGGCGTTCTGGGCGATGATCTTCTCGCTGGCGCCCTGGAACTCGGCAGGGTAGTCCAGTGCACCAACGCCGATGATGGCTGCCTGGCCCTTGGACAGGCGGGGGACCGAGTGGACGGTGCCGATGCCGCCGGGGTTGGTCAGCGAGACCGTGGTGCCCTGGTGGTCCTCAGCTGTGAGCTTGCCGTTGCGGGCGCGCTTGATGAGGTCCTCGTAGGTGTGCCAGAACTCGGAGAAATTGAGAGTCTCGGCCTTCTTGATGTTCGGGACCATCAGCAGGCGGGTGCCGTCGGGCTTCGGCATGTCGATGGCGATGCCGAAGTTCACGTGCGCAGGCTGCACTGCGACGGGCTTGCCGTCCACTTCGTCGTAGTACACGTTCATCGAGGGGAACTGCGAAAGCGCCCGGATCACGGCGTAACCGATGAGGTGGGTGAAGGAGACCTTGCCGCCGCGGGCACGGGCCAGGTTCGAGTTGATGACCACGCGGTTGTCGATCAGCAGCTTGGCGGGGATGGCGCGGACGCTGGTGGCGGTAGGCACCTGGAGGCTGGTGACCATGTTGGTGGCAATGGCCTTTGCCGGCCCGCGGAGGACGGAGACGACGTCCTCTTCCGGTGCGGTGGGAGCCTTGACGTTCTTGGGCAGCTGGGCCGGGATGGGCTGTGACCCGGTTCCGGCTTCGGTCTTCTTTCCGCCGTCCCGGGCCACGGTGGCCGGAGCCTTCTTGGCCGGCGCGGGAGCGGAAGCCGGCGGGCCGGCCGGTGCCGGAGGTACAGCAGGGGCGGCAGCCGGCGACGCTGCCGGTGCAGCCGGAGCTGACTTCACTGCGGGCATTTCCCTGGTGGGAGGGTTTGCTGCGGCAGGGGCGGAATTTCCATTGGAAGAAGAACTGTTGCCCGACTCGAACGATTCAAACAGCGGCCACCATTTGGCATCCACAGCGTTCTTATCCTGCTGGTACTGCTCGTACAGTTCGTCAACGAGCCACTCGTTTCCGCCAAATTCCTCTGGTAGACGGTGGCTAGGCTGCTCTGGCACTTGAAATACGCCTCTTCCATGAGTTTGATTTCTCTCCGGCTCCACGGTGCTTCAGCACTACGTTCGAACCGATCTCTGCGTCCTCTGAACCCAGACCACTGCAAGTCTAGTGAGCATCTTGTGTTAACTGCCAATAAGGGTGACCCAAATCATGAAGTGACGCTGGAATGCCGGAATGTGGCGGAAATGAGGCTGCCGGGGAGGCCGGGCGGAAGCCGGAAAACAGGGCCACGGTGCCTGCCCGCCGGGCCTGCGCCGGTACGGCAGGCAGGGGCGCCTCCTGTAGACTGAAACTCTTATGGACAGTAAATCTAGGTGCCGGCCTGGGGGCTGTCAGCGGAGCATCAAAAAAAGCGCCGCCCAGTCCACCCGCAGAGCCGGCAAACCCCGAACACGAGCCCATCATCCGCCGGCAGCCCAGCCGGCCGTAGCCCCCAAGGAAAGAGCGTCGGCTTCTGCCGACCATCCTCCGCCGGGAAGATCTTCCAGTTCCAGTCTTTTCCTTGTGCACATTCCCCGGCTCCAGGCCGCGCCGGCAGCCGCCGTCCAGGCGGGATGCTGAATGGAATGGCTCCTCCTCGCAGCAGGACTGCTGCTCATCGCCGGCACGGGTTTCTTCGTTGCCGTCGAATTTTCCCTCATCGCACTCGACCAGCCCACGGTCCAGCGCGCTGTTGACGACGGCGACACCGGCGCCGTCGCCTTGCTCACCTGCCTGAAGTCGCTGTCCACCCAGCTGTCCAGCTGCCAGCTGGGCATCACGTTGACCACGCTCCTCACGGGTTACGTGATGGAGCCCTCGGTGGGGCGCCTCCTGGAAGCCCCTTTGGCCGCCGTCGGACTTCCCGACGTTGCTGTCGCCTCCATTTCCCTGGTCCTGGCGATGGTCCTCGCCACCCTGCTTTCCATGCTGCTGGGCGAACTCGTGCCCAAGAACATGGCCATTGCCCTGTCCTTCCCCGTGGGCAGGGCCCTTGCCCGGCCGCAGTTGCTGTTCACGGCCGTGTTCAGGCCGGCAATCGTGGTGTTGAACGGGTTTTCCAACAAGGTGCTGAACGTGTTCGGGCTGGAAGCCAAGGAGGAAATCTCCGGCGCCCGGACCCCGGCCGAACTGGCGTCCCTGGTGCGCCGCTCGGCGGCGATGGGAACGCTCGACGCCGGTACCGCCAACTTCGTGGCCCGCACCCTGAACTTCTCCACCAGGACGGCGGCGGACGTCATGACCCCGCGGATCCGGGTGGAAACGATCGACGCCGACCAGCCGGTATCCGACGTGCTCGAGGCTGCCCGCCGGACCGGCTACTCACGCTTCCCGGTGATTGGCGACTCCGCGGATGACATCCGCGGACTGGTGCATGTGAAGAAGGCCGTGGCCGTGCCCTCGGACCGCCGGCAGAACCTGGAAGCAGGCGCCATCATGACGGAGGTACTGAGGGTTCCCGAAACCATCCACCTTGATGCGCTGCTGGCCGAGCTCCGCGAGGGCAACCTCCAGCTGGCCGTGGTCCTGGACGAGTACGGCGGGACCGCCGGCATCGCCACCCTTGAGGACCTGGTGGAGGAGATCGTGGGAGAGGTGGCGGATGAGCACGACAAGGTCCGGCCCGGCCTCCTGCAGAGTGCCTCCGGCGACTGGTATTTCCCGGGGCTGCTTCGCCCGGACGAGCTGTCCGAGCAGATTCCCCGCCTGACCGTCCCGGACGAGGCCGCTTACGAAACCGTCGGCGGGTATGTCATGAGCCAGCTCGGCCGGATCGCTGCCGTTGGGGACACTGTCCCGGTCGGCGGCGGAACGCTGAGTGTCACCCGGATGGACGGGCGCCGGATTGACCGGATCTGTTTCCGGCCCGCCGCACCCGAAGCGGACAACGGTGAAACCGGCAGCAGGATCCACCACGACGACAGGACCAAGCGATGAGCGACTGGGCCGGAATATTCTGGCTGGCTGTCCTGCTGCTCGGAAACGCCTTCTTTGTGGCCGCTGAGTTCGCCGTGATGTCTGCACGGCGGAGCCAGATCGAACCGCTGGCGGAGGCGGGGTCCAAACGGGCCCAGACCACCCTCCGGGCCATGGAGAATGTCTCCCTCATGCTCGCCTGCGCCCAGCTCGGCATCACCGTCTGTTCGCTGCTGATCCTGCTGGTGGCCGAACCCGCCATCCACCACCTGCTGGCCGTCCCGCTCGAGATGCTGGGCCTGCCGATGGAGGTGGCCGACGTCGCCGCCTTTGCCGTGGCCCTGATGCTCGTGACGTTCCTCCACGTGACGTTCGGCGAGATGGTGCCGAAAAATATCTCGGTGTCCGTGGCGGACAAGGCCGCGCTCTTGCTGGCGCCGCCGCTGATGTTCGTGGCCCGGCTGGTCCACCCCGTCATCTCGGTCCTTAACTGGTCGGCCAACCACATCCTCAAGCTCCTGCGCATAGAGCCGAAGGACGAGGTCAATTCCTCGTTCACCCTGGAAGAGGTCCAGTCGATCGTGCAGGAGTCCACCCGCCATGGACTGGTGGATGATGACGCAGGCCTCATCACGGGTGCGTTGGAGTTCTCCGAATACACTGCCTCGGACATCATGGTTCCGCTGGAAAAACTGGTGATGCTCAAGTCGGCCACCACCCCGGTGGAGTTCGAGAAGGCGGTGAGCCGGACAGGATTCTCCCGGTTCCCGATGCTTGACGACGAGGACATGCTGTACGGCTACCTCCACGTCAAGGACGTGCTGTCCATTCCCCAGGAGGCCTATGAACGGCCGATCGCCGAAAGCCGGATCCGGTCGCTGGCCAACCTGGCCCTCGGCGACGAGATCGAGAAGGCCATGTCCGTCATGCAGCGCACGGGTTCCCACCTGGCGCGCGTCATTGGCCCGGACGGCAACACGCAGGGCGTTCTGTTCCTGGAGGACGTTATTGAGCAGCTTGTAGGCGAGATCCGGGACGCCACCCAGGCCACCGGGATCCGGCGGCTGGGCCGGCCGAACGGCGGATGATTGCACAGGATGCCCTTTCCATTGCGGAGAGGGCATCCTGTTTTGTGGGGATGGTTCTCTTCTAAATAGGAATCATTCCTATTTAGGTATAAGCTGGGGTGGTTGTTTTCGCCCCCACCTTCGAATGAGGTTTCCGTGCGCCGTCCTGCCGCTGCCCGATCGTCCCTCGCCGCCCTTGCCGGGCTTGGCCTCCTGCTCACTGCCTGCAGCCCACAGCCCGAAGCCTCCTCCCAGGCCGACGACGGAATCAACATCGTGGCATCGACCAACGTTTACGGGGACATCGCAAAGACGATCGGCGGCGACAAGGTCAACGTCACCGCCATCATCAACAAGACCAGCCAGGACCCGCATTCGTACGAGGCCACCGCCCAGGACCGGCTGGCCGTGTCCAAGGCGGACCTCATCCTGGAAAATGGCGGCGGCTACGACGACTTCATCCACACCCTGGCCGAGGACAGCGGCCACGGGGACGGAAAGGTGCTGAACGCCGTCGAACTTTCTGGCCTGGCGCACCCGGAGGAGGAGGCTTCCACCGAAGCCCCTGCCACCGAGCCCGCCACGGAACCTGCCGCCGAGGAGCCGCACGACCACGGTGAACTGAACGAACACGTGTGGTACAGCCTGCCGGCAATGGAGCGTCTTGCCGACGGCATTGCGGCGAAGCTGGGCGAGCTGGAGCCCGCCTCGACCTCGACATTCGACTCGAACGCGTCTACTTTCAAGAGCGGCCTTGAAGAACTGCACGCAAAGCTCGACGCGCTCAAGCCGGCCTCGGCAGGCACCCAGGTGGCCGTGACCGAACCCGTGCCGCTCTACCTGCTTGAGGATGCCGGGCTGGTGAACGCCACCCCCGAGGACTACACTGCTGCGATTGAAGAGGGCTCCGACGTCCCGCCTGCAGTCCTCAAGGCGGCGACGGACCTTGTGGCATCGAAGTCGGTCCGCCTGCTCGCCTATAACAGCCAGACCGAAGGTCCTCAGACGGAGTCGCTGAAAAAGGCCGCGGAGACCGCCGGGGTCCCGGTGGTCGATTTCAATGAAACACTGCCCGAAGGCAAGACGTACCTGCAGTGGATGACGGACAATGTGGACAACATCAGCAAAATTCTGGAGACAAATAGTTGAAACCCGTGGTCAGCCTCACCGGAGCGTCCCTGAAGTTCGGCAAACGGGCGCTCTGGGAGGACCTGGACCTGGAGATAAGGCCCGGTGAATTTTTTGCCGTGCTCGGTCCCAACGGCAGCGGCAAGACCAGCTTCCTGAAGGTCCTGCTGGGGCTCCAGGAGCTCCACAGCGGCAACGCCAGGCTTGGCGGCCGTCCCGTTGAACGCGGCAGCAGCCTGATCGGCTACATCCCGCAGCAAAAATCGTTCGCCCCGGATACCCCCATGCGTGCCAGGGACCTGGTGGGCCTGGGGGTTGACGGCCACCGCTGGGGACTGCGGCTGTCCGCCGTCAAGGCAAACCGCAGAATTGACCAGCTCCTTGACCTGGTGGGCGCTACTGAGTACGCGAAAGTGCCGGTGGGCCAGCTCTCCGGCGGTGAACAGCAGCGGCTCCGTGTTGCCCAGGCTTTGGCCACCGATCCCCAGGTCCTCCTCTGCGACGAGCCGCTGCTGTCCCTTGACCTGCACCACCAGCAGGCCGTCAGCGCGCTGATCAACAAGCAGTGCCACGAGCAGAACAGCGCCGTGGTTTTCGTGACCCACGAAATCAACCCCATCATCGACTACGTGGACCGGGTGCTGTACCTGGCCGGAGGACGCTTCAAAGTGGGGACCCCTGAGGAAGTCATGACCACAGAGGTGCTCTCCGATCTCTACGGCAGCCACGTTGAAGTGATCCACGCCAACGGCCGCATCGTGGTGGTGGGGCTGCCCGACGCCACCACCCACCACCACGCCGAGGCACACGCCCTGGCGGGAGAGGCCGCCTGATGGACGCGGACAGCATCCTTGGCGCCATCTTCAGCTTCGAGAACTACGGGGAGCTGCTGGTCCTGGTCCAAAACTCGATTTGGGCCGGCGCCGTCCTGGGGCCTGCTGGGCGGACTGGTGGGAACCTTCGTGATGAAGCGGGACCTGGCCTTTGCCGTCCACGGGATATCCGAGCTCTCTTTTGCCGGCGCCGCGTTTGCGTTGCTGATCGGTGCTGACATTGTTTTCGGATCCCTCGTGGGGTCCGTCGCCGCCGCCCTGCTTCTGGGGCTGATGGGGGTCCGGGCCCGGGACAAGAATTCGATCATCGGCGTGATCATGCCTTTCGGGCTGGGACTCGGGATCCTGTTCCTGTCCCTCTATGAAGGCCGGGCCGCCAACAAGTTCGGCCTGCTGACGGGACAGATCGTCTCGGTGGACACCGTCCAGCTCCAGGCGCTGGCCGGTACCGCCGTGGTGGTCATGGTGGCACTCGCCGCCATCTGGCGTCCGCTCAACTTCGCCAGCGTGGATCCGGAACTTGCCGAGGCCCGGGGCGTACCCGTCCGGACGCTTGCCATAGTCTTCATGGTGCTCCTGGGAATCAGCGTGGCCCTGTCCATCCAGGTGGTGGGTGCCCTGCTGGTCCTGGCCCTGCTCATTACGCCGGCCGCCGCAGCCCTGCGGGTAACGTCCTCCCCGGTGGCGGTGGTGGTCCTGAGCGTGGCTTTCGCGATGACGGCCACGGTGGGCGGGATCCTGCTGGCGCTTGGCGGCCGGATCCCCATAAGCCCCTACGTCACCACGTTGTCGTTCCTGATCTACGTGGTGTGCCGGGTCATCGGGTCGGTCAGGTCCGCCAAGGGCATCAACGGCAGGATCGCAGCCAAGGCGGCCTAGGGGGTGCCCGCGGCCTTCCGGGCCGTGCAGTCAGGGCAAAGGCCGAAAATTTCCACTGTGTGGGCCACCTCTGTATAGCCGTGGTCGGCGGCAGTGCGTGCCGCCCATGTCTCCACCGCGGGAGCTTCGACTTCCACGGCCTTTCCGCAGTTCCGGCACAGCAGGTGGTGGTGGTGCCCGGTAACGGCGCAGCGCCGGTACACGGCCTCGCCGTCACCGTTGCGCAGCACGTCCACCAGCCCCTCGTCAGCCAGTGACTGGAGGATCCGGTAGGCGGTGGCCAGCGAGACCGGGGCGCCCTGGTTCTGCAGGATCCGGTACAGCTCCTGTGTGCTGACGAAATCGTCCAGTTCGTCCAGGGCGGCGCTGACGGCCCTGCGCTGCTTCGTGACGCGCTGTTCCTTGCCGCCGCCCGTGGCACGGGGTGGCGTGGTGGACTCAGCCTTGGCGCCGACGGGCATGGGTGGACTCGCTTCCTCAGGATGGTGGCAAACATCCAGATTACCAGCCGGAGCCTCGTGGACACCGTCCGGAGGACCACCCTAGGCTGGCGCTATGAAGCTGACCAAATACACCCACGCCTGCATCCGGCTCGAGAAAGACGGCCGGGTCCTGGTCCTTGACCCGGGCAACTTCTCCGAGTCAGCCGAGGCCCTGGGCGGCGCGGAAGCGGTCCTGGTGACCCACGAACACCCTGACCACCTTGACCTTCCCGTCGTGGTGGAAGCGCTGCAGGCGGACGGTCAACTGGAAATCCATGCTCCGGCGGGGGTGGCGGCGCAGCTAAAGGAGAAGGCAGGCGGCGCCGCTTCCCGGATCCACACCGTGGACCCCGGCTCGAGTTTTGAGGCTGCGGGCTTCAGCGTCCGCAGCTTTGGCGGCCAGCATGCCCTGATCCATCCGCAGATCCCGGTAGTGGCCAACATCGGATACCTCATTGACGAAAACGTGTACCATCCCGGGGACTCCTTTGTGGTTCCGGACGGCATCAGCGTCAAGACCCTGCTGGTGCCCCTCCACGCGCCGTGGAGCAAGTCCGCGGAAGTAGTCGACTTCGTCATCGGCGTCCGTGCACCAAGGGCATTCCAGATCCATGACGGTCTGCTCAATGAGAACGGCCTGAAGATCGTGGAGGGCCACGTCCAGCGGATCGGGGCAAAGTACGGCACCCAGTACACCCACCTGGCCGCGCGGGAATCGGTAGAGCTCTAGCCCGGTTCCCCGCTCCACACGCCGGTGTCCAGGAACTGGCGGATAACGTCTTCGTACGGAGCCGGGTCCAGTCCCTGGGCAGCCAGCCACCCGCCGTTGTAGTAGCTGCCCGCATAACGCTCACCGCCGTCGCACATCAATGAGACGATGCTGCCCCGGCGCCCGGCGGCAACCATCTCCGCCACCAGCTGCCACACACCCCACAGGTTGGTGCCCGTGGAAGGACCGGCGTGCAGCCCGGCCAAGCTGTGCAGGTGCCGCATCGCGGCCACGGACGCGGCATCCGGGACCTGGAGCATGCGGTCGATGACCGAGGGTACGAAGCTCGGTTCCATGCGGGGCCGGCCGATGCCCTCGATCCGGGACGGCTCGCCGGCGGCTGTGCCGGTGCCGCGCCAGCCCGGGTAGAACGCCGAATTCTCCGGATCAACCACCAGCAGCCGCGTGGGGTAGCTGTGGTAGCGGAGGTAACGGCCGATCGTGGCGCTGGTGCCTCCCGTACCCGCGCCCACCACGATCCAGTCCGGCACGGGGTGCTCTTCCAGCTCGAGCTGCCCGAAGATGGACTCGGCAATATTGTTGTTGCCGCGCCAGTCGGTGGCCCGCTCGGCGTAGGTGAACTGGTCCATGTAGTGGCCGTTGCAGGTCCCGGCGACCTCCTGTGCCACGGTGTACACGTCGGACGCGTGTTCCACCAGCAGGCAGGACCCGCCGAACTGTTCAATCAGCGCGATCTTTTCCGGGCTGGTGGTGCGGGCCATCACAGCAATGAAGGGCAGCCCCAGGAGCTGGGCGAAGTACGCTTCGGACACTGCCGTGCTGCCGCTTGAGGCCTCCACGATGGTGGTGTCCTCCCTGATCCAGCCGTTCACCAGCCCAAACAGGAAGAGCGAGCGGGCCAGCCGGTGCTTCAGGCTGCCGGAACGGTGCGTGGACTCGTCCTTGAGGTAGAGGTGGACGCCCCACTGCTCGGGGAGGGGAACCGCATAGAGGTGGGTGTCGGCGGAGCGGTTGTTTTCTGCCCTGATCCTGCGGATGGCCTGGTCCGCCCAGTCCCGGTCCGCGTCATACCGGCTGGTGCTGCGCTCGATCTTCACCGCTCCAGCCTACCTGCGGCCCGAGGGGCTGCCGTTAGAGTGGAAACGTTGGCCGCACCCACTGTTGAAGGAGCCCGATGTACCCCCTTATGGACGTGCCGGAACTGCATGCCCGCCTGGTGGAGAACCGGCGCACGGTCCTGCTTGACGTCCGGTGGGCGCTGGGTGATCCGGACGGGTACCGCCACTATCTTCAGGGACACCTGCCGGGAGCCGTTTTCGTAGACCTTGCCACTGAGCTTGCAGCACCGGCAAGCCCGGCCCGCGGGCGGCACCCGCTGCCTTCCGCCGCAGACTTCCAGGCCAGTGCCAGGCGCTGGGGCATCAACGACGGCGACCTTGTGGTCGCCTACGATGACAGCAGCAACATGGCGGCGGCGCGGGTGTGGTGGATGCTCCGCAACGCGGGCCTTTCGGACGTTTACCTGCTCGACGGCGGCCTGGCCGCCTGGCGTGCCGCGGGCTTTGACGTTGAGGCGGGATCCGTTGTCCCGGGCGCAGGCAGCGTTACTCTTGCGGACGGAAAGATGCCGGTGCTCGATGCGGCCGCTGCCGCCGGCTGGGCGGGGAGCGGCGTCCTGCTGGATGCCCGGGCGGGGGAGAGGTACCGCGGCGAGGTTGAACCAATAGATCCGCGTGCCGGGCACATCCCCGGGGCAGTCAGCGCGCCGACGGCCGGCAACCTGGACAGCAGCGGGCAGTTCCTGCCGCCGGACGAGCTGCGCCGGCGCTTCGAAGCGCTGGGGATCAGTGACGGGGTGCCGGTTGCCGTGTACTGCGGTTCCGGCGTGACCGCAGCCCATGAGGTGGCAGCCCTGGAGCTCGCAGGTTTCCGGGCCGCCCTCTATCCGGGGTCTTTCTCGGAGTGGTCCAACAATCCCGGCCTTCCGGTGGCAACGGGCCCTGGGCCAGGCGGCAGCGGCGGGCTTCCGGCTGGAAACCCAGACACGGGCAAGGGTAGCGTCGCACTATGACTCCTGGACGCCCCGTACCGCCGCCCCTTGCAACACCTGCCCGCCCGGAGTCCCCCAACGGGGAGCCGGACGGCCTTCCCGCCCCTGCAACAGGAGGTTCCGACGCCGGTCGCCCCGCCGCCGCCTACGGCGCAACGTCCCCGGAGAGCGGCCTTGTGCCGCTGACCGTTGCGAGGCGCAGTCCCAAAGCTGACGACGTCGAAATCGCCATTGAATTCTGCGGGCTGTGCCACTCCGACGTCCACGCAACCCGTGGAGAGTGGAACGCGCCGACCTACCCGCTGGTGCCCGGCCACGAGATCGTCGGCACGGTCAGCCGGGTGGGACGGGCGGTCACCGACTTTGCCCCGGGCGACCGGGTGGGGGTGGGCTGCATCGTGGATTCCTGCCGCGAATGCGAAAGCTGCCTGGCCGGACTGGAGCAGTACTGCGAACGTGGGATGACCGGCACCTACGGCGCCGTTGACCGGCGCAACGGCGACTCGATCACGCAGGGCGGCTACTCCTCCTCAATAGTGGTTGACCGGCGCTACGTTCTGCGCATACCGGACTCCCTGGACCCGGCCGCCACGGCCCCGCTGCTCTGCGCCGGCATCACCACGTTCTCACCCTTGCGGTACTTCGACGTCGAAGAGGGCGACGTTGTGGGCGTGGTGGGACTGGGCGGACTCGGCCATATGGCGGTCAAGATCGCGAAAGCCATGGGAGCGAAGGTCGTGGTCTTCACCACCTCCGCATCCAAGGTGGCGGCAGCCCTCGAGCTCGGCGCGGACGAGGTAGTCCTGTCCCGGGACGAAACGGCGATGAAGGCGGCGGACCGCACCATCGACCTGATCATCGACACTGTTGCAGCGCCGCACGACCTGAATCCGTTGTTCCGCACCCTGCGCGTTGACGGGGCGCTCTTCCAGCTGGGCCTGCCGTCCGGACCAATGCCGCCGGTCGACCCGCGGGCTCTGGTCCGGCGGCGGATCGCCTACGCAGGGTCGCTGATTGGCGGCATCGCCGAAACCCAGGAAATGCTTGACTTCTGCGCCTCGCACGGCGTGGTGGCAGACATTGAGCTGGTCACGGCTGACCAGCTCAATGATGCCTACGACCGGATGGTTGCAGGAGATGTGAAATACCGGTTCGTGCTGGATACCAGCACCCTGCAGGTACCCACCAAGGAGGCATACCCATGAGCACGCTCTTCACCAGGATCCTGAACGGCGAGATACCGGGCCGCTTCGTATGGCGCGAACCGGATGTCTCAGCGTTCCTCACCACCGGCCCGCTGGCCGATGGCCACACCCTGGTGGTTCCCACCGAGGAAGTGGACCGCTGGACCGATGCTTCGCCGGAAACGCTGGCCAAAGTCATGGAGGTGGCCCGGCGCATCGGCGCAGTCCAGGTGGATATCTATGACGCACCCCGCGCCGGCCTGATCGTGGCGGGGTACGAGATCAACCACCTCCACGTGCACGTCTGGCCCTCCAGGAGCATGGCGGATTTCAACTTCGCCGCCGCTGACCACAACCCGGACCCGGACGTCCTGGAAGCGAACGCCCGGAAACTCCGCGAGGGGTTGCGGGCCGCAGGGTACGGGGAGTTCGTTCCGGCCGGGTAGCGGCGGAAAGGCTGTCCCGGAGCAGGCCGGGACGGCCTTCCATCTCCTTGGGTCAGGCCGGCGCCAGTGCCTTGTTGAGGACTGCGCGGATCCGCTTTTCGGACACCGGGTAGGCTGTCCCGAGTTCGACGGCGAAGAGGCTCACCCGGAGCTCCTCCAGCATCCAGCGCACCTGGGTTAATTCGGGGCCCGCCTTCCGGCCGGGCAGCAAGGCAGACACTGCGTCGTCGTAGTCGTCCTCGAGGCCCTGGATCACGGCCATGTTGAGGGCGTCACGCTGGACGTTGCCCGGAAGGCGTTCCAGCCGTTTCTCGATGCCCGCAAGGTACCGGGGGAACTGGCTGAGCTGGGCGTAGCCCGTCCGTGCCACAAAACCCGGATAGACCAGCTGCTCCAGCTGGCTTTTGATGTCGTTGAGGGCACTGATGAGCGCCAGGCTCGTGGTCCCCTTCAGCTGCTTCTCGATCCGCCGGGTGCTTGCCAGGATGCGTTCGACGACGGCCGTCACCGCGAACACCGTATCGATCAGTTCGGCACGGACAACCTCGTACAGCGCATCGAAGGACTTCCGGTCCCACGGCAACTCCGCGGGCGTGAGCTTATCGATGGCCGCCAGGACGCAGTCCGCGATCAGGGCTGAAACCGAGCCGTGCGGGTTCTGGCTGAACGTCAGCTTCTCCGTGTTGCTCAGGTGCTCCAGTACATAGCGGTCCGGTGCGGGGACGCGCAGGGCCAGCAGGCGGATCACACCACCCCGCATTGCCTCCGACTGTTCGGCCGGCGTTTGGAAGACCCTGAGCGACACCGACTTCCCCTGGTCCACCAGGGCCGGGTAGCCGGTGACAGTGTGCCCCTTGACCACGCTGCTGACCTGACGCTCGAGGGTCCCGAAGCTCCACTCGGTGAGGCCGTCCTGCTCCCGGAAGCCGGGGGAAGCTGCGGTGCTCCGGGCGGCGGCCTGACGGCCTGCGGAGGATCTGGCGTCGTCAGTTCTGGTGCCCGCCCTTGGCGCGTTCCTGCCGTTGCCGCCGGGGCCGGTGGTTGCCGGAGTGGCTCCCAGGGATTCCGCGATGGCGCGCCGTGTGGCCGGCGCCAGCTCCTCCTGCAGGGCCGCAAGATCCTTGCCCTCACCCAGGACCTTGCCCCTGCTGTCCACCACCTTGAAGCTCACGCGCAGGTGCGGAGGAACCGCATCCCAGTTCCAGGATCCGGGCGGGACGATCTGCCCACGGAGCCGGCGCAGGGCAAGTTCAAGGGACGGTTCCAGGTCGTCGACAGCCGGGTCAAAATCGGACTCCAGCATCGCAACCGCCTGCCGGGCCACGTCCGGGGCGGGGACGAAATTCTTCCGGACCTGCTTGGGCAGGGACTTGATCAGGGCCGTCACCAGCTCCACGCGCTGGCCGGGGATCAGCCAGCGGAACGGCTTGTCCTCCAGCTGGTTGAGGAAAAGGACCGGCACCTCCGCCGTGACGCCGTCGGACGGGTCCGGCGGCGAGCCGGGAGCCACCGGATGGAACTCGTAGCTGAGCGGCAGCTCGAACCCTTTATGCAGCCAGGTCTTGGGATAGGCGGCTTCGTCGAGGTCCTCGGCATCGTCGTTGAGGAGAAGGGACTTGTCATAGTCCAGCAGGTCGGGGTTCTTCTGCCGCGCCTCCTTCCACCACTTGTCGAAGTGCCGTTCGGACACAACATCCGGCCCGATCCTGGCGTCATAGAACTCGAACAGTGTTTCGTCGTCCACCATCAGGTCCCGGCGGCGCATCCTGGCCTCCAGTTCCTCCACCTCGCTCAGGAGGGCGCGGTTGCGGTGGAAAAACTTGTGGTGGGTCTTCCAGTCTCCCTCCACCAGGGCATGCCTGATGAAGAGCTCCCTGGCGACGACGGGGTCCACGGGGCCGTAGTTGATCCTGCGCTGGGCGATGATCGGCACGCCGTAGAGGGTGACCTTCTCGTACGCCATCACGGAGCCCTGCCGGGTGGACCAGTGCGGTTCACTGTAGCTGCGCTTCACCAGGTCCGGGGCCACCTGCTCGGCCCAGAGGGGATCGAACCTGGCGGCCACCCGCGCCCAGAGCCGGCTGGTCTCCACCAGTTCAGCGGCCATGACGAACGTGGGCGACTTCTTGAAGAGCGCCGACCCGGGGAAGATGGCGAACCGGCTGCCGCGGGCGCCGGCATACTCCCGCTTGCGCTCGTCCAGGATGCCGATGTGGCTCAGGAGTCCGGACAGCAGGCTGATGTGGATGCCGTCGTGATTGCCCACGGGGTCCGCAAGCCGCTTGTTGTCCAGGCTGATGCCCAGGGGCCGGGCCAACTGCCGCAGCTGGGCAAACAGATCCTGCCACTCGCGCACGCGCAGGTAGTTGATGAACTCGGCCCGGCACAGCCGGCGGAAGGCGGACGAGGACAGCTCCTGCTGCTTCTCCTGCAGGTAGTTCCACAGGTTGAGGAAGCCGGTGAAGTCCGAGTTCTCGTCCTTGAAGCGGTTGTGCTTTTCCGCCGCCAGCTGCTGTTTGTCTGTGGGGCGCTCGCGGGGGTCCTGGATGGTCAGCGCCGCCGCGAGGATCATGACCTCGCGGACACAACCACGTTTGCCCGCCTCCACGATCATCCGGCCCAGCCGGGGATCCACGGGAAGCTGGGCGAGTTTTTGTCCGACGGCGGTAAGCCCGCCGCCGCTCTTCGCGCCGGCTTTCCCGTCCTGCTGCCTGGCTGCTGCCAGGGCGCCGAGTTCGCGGAGCAGCGTCACGCCGTCGTTAATGGCCCTTGTTTCCGGCGGCTCAACGAAGGGGAAGTCCTCAACGTCCTTGGGCCCGCGTGCCACGCCCATCGCCGTCATCTGGAGGATGACGGCCGCGAGGTTTGTGCGCAGGATCTCCGGATCCGTGAACCTCGGCCGGGACTCGAAGTCTTCCTCCGAGTAAAGGCGGATGGCAATGCCGTCAGAGACGCGGCCGCACCGGCCCGAGCGCTGGTTCGCGGAGGCCTGCGAGACCCGCTCGATAGGCAGCCGCTGGACCTTCGTCCGGTGGGAGTACCGCGAGATGCGTGCGGTGCCGGTGTCAACCACGTACTTGATGCCGGGAACTGTCAGCGACGTTTCAGCCACGTTGGTGGCCAGGACAATCCGGCGCTTGTTGCCCGGATGGAAGACCTTGTGCTGCTCCTGCAGGCTCAAGCGGGCGAAGAGCGGGAGGACCTCGGTCCCGGCCAGCCTTTTGTTGGACTGGATCCGCGCCTGCAGGGCCTCGGCCGCGTCACGGATCTCACGCTCTCCGGAGAAGAACACCAGGATGTCACCTGGTGCCTCTGTGGCCAGTTCGTCGACGGCGTCGCACACGGCATCGAGGGGGTCGCGGTCCTCTTCGAGTTCATCGTCTGAGGCGTTCTCCTCGTCGGTTCCTGCCGGCGGCTGCGAGAGCGGACGGTAGCGGATCTCCACGGGATAGGTGCGCCCGGAAACCTCGACGATGGGCGCGGGGTTTTCCGGCGTGCCGAAGTGGTTGGCAAACCGTTCGGGGTCGATCGTGGCCGAGGTGATGATCACCTTCAGGTCCGGCCTTTGGGGCAGGATCCGCTTGAGGTAACCCAGGATGAAGTCGATGTTGAGGCTGCGTTCGTGGGCCTCATCGATGATGATGGCGTTGTACTTGCGCAGCAGCTTGTCCCGCTGGATTTCAGCCAGCAGGATGCCGTCGGTCATCAGCTTGATTTTCGTGGCGCGGCTGACTTCGCCGGTGAAGCGGACCTGGAAGCCGACCTCCTGGCCAATCTCCACGTCCAGCTCTTCGGCGATGCGCTCTGCCACGGTTCTCGCGGCCAGCCTCCGCGGCTGCGTGTGGCCGATGAGGCCGTTCTCGCCGAGCCCGAGTTCCAGGCACATCTTGGGAATCTGGGTGGTCTTACCCGAGCCGGTCTCACCGGCGATGATGGTCACCTGGTTTGCCGCGATGGCTGCCATCAGGTCGTCGCGGCGCTCGGAGACCGGCAGCTCGGCGGGATAGGAAATATGAAGTGTCATGTCTGCTGACAGTCTACTGCGGGAGCCCGGGCTTCCCGCGCTGGCTGGCGGCAGTTGCGTTCCCTGTTCCGGCGGTGCCGGCTAGAAGATGCGCAGCGTGTAGTTGGTGCTGGGAAGGTCCAAGGCGGACCAGGCCTCGTGGGACTCGACCGGTGGTGTGTGGCCGCGGCCATCCCGCAGCAAGGCAGAAGCGGTGGCGGAGAGCACGAGGAGGAGCAGGACGATCAGGATTGTTGCGAGGATTTCCATGCCTCCATGCTGCTCCTGGCGGGATAAAGGAAAAAGTGGCAGAAATGCCCAAAAAGCTAAAATTCCTGCCACAATGGAAGCATGCTGAAATCAGTGGCTGTCATCGTGGTCCCCAACTTCTCGATGTTCGAGTTCGGCACCGCCTGCGAGGTGTTCGGCATCGACAGATCCGGCCGGGGGAGCGGCGTCCCGGCCTTTGACTTCCGCGTCTGCACACCTGTCCCGGGCACTGTCCCGCTCAAGGCCGGTATGTCCATGACCGTCAGCCTGGGCCTTGAGGCAACCCGGGACGCCGACCTGGTCATCATGGCCCCCTACGGCAGGGACGACGATCTGCCCGAATCCGTCCTGGACGCCCTGCGCGCCGCCCACGCCAGGGGTGCCTGGGTGATGTCCATTTGCTCAGGCGCCTTTGCCCTGGCCCGGGCAGGACTGCTCGATGGCCGCCGCTGCACCACCCACTGGCACTATTCCGGTCAACTGGCCGCCGAGTATCCCCGCGTCCAGGTGGACGAGAACGTCCTGTACGTGCAGGACGGAAACATCATTTCCTCCGCAGGCACGGCCGCGGGTATCGACGCCTGCCTCCACCTGGTGCGCGTAGAACTGGGCGCGCACGTGGCTGCGGCAATTGCCCGGGACATGGTGGTCCCCCCGCACCGCGACGGTGGCCAGGCACAGTTCATCGACCGGCCCATGCCCACTTGCGGTTCCGCGCCCATGGAGCAACTGCTCCGTTGGATGGTTGAGAACCTGGACCGGGAGCACACGGTGAACGAACTTGCGGCGCGCGTCCATATGTCCCCCAGGACCTTCGCACGGAAGTTCAGGTCCGAGACCGGCGCAACGCCTGCTGCCTGGCTCAACTCCCAGCGGGTGCTCCGCGCCCAGGACCTGCTTGAATCAACGGACCTGAACATCGAGGAGATTGCCAGGGAATCAGGCTTCGGACACCCTGTCCTGCTGCGCCACCACTTCGCCAAGGTCCTGGATACCAGCCCCCAGGCGTACCGCCGGGCCTTCCGCGGCCAGCTGGCTGAAGCGGTGTAACACTGTCAGGCCCCCACGGCCGGCCGTATCAGCCAGGCGCTGTTCCATCGCTTTGCGCGCCGCGGGCCTCCTCGGCCGCCGCCCGGGTGCTGTCCACCAGGACCCGCCACGGACCTGTGAGCGCCCGCTCAGGAAGCGCGGCCCGGTGCTGTCCTGCCCGGATGGAATAGATGAACCGGTCCGGCTGGGCCCCGGCGAACTCCTGCGCCGCGGCCCTGGGTGTCCTCGGTACGGAATCCCAGGGACATGCTTCAACAATGGGCTGCCAGCGATTAAGGGCGCTTTCCGATTGGGCTTCCACGGTCCACACCTTGGTCAACGCCGCGATTCCTCCGGTCCGCTCAACACTGATCTTCATGGCGTGGCCCCTTGGGGTTGGCTGCCGCCTGGGAACCGGAAATGCGGCAGCCAGGCGTCCGTTAAACCTTGACCTTCACAGTTTCCCACGCCTGCCGCACGGCGTCATGCTCACGCGACCCCGAGCCGAAGAGTTCCACCGCGGCGGCGGCTGTGGCCCGGGCAAAGACCCTGAACGTGGCCGCGGGTGGCAGCGATCCTCCGGTCAGCGCCTCGTACCAGATGCGCCCGGGTGAGTCCCAGGCATTTCCGCCCAGGGATTCGGCCACCAGGTAGAAGGCGCGGTTGGGGATGCCGGAATTGATATGCACGCCGCCGTTGTCGGCACTGGTTTTGACGTACGTATCCATTGAGTCCGGCTGGGGATCCTTACCCAGCACGTCGTCGTCGTACGCCGTTCCGGGGGCCTTCATGGAACGCAGCGCCCTGCCCTCCACGTGGGCGGTAAACAGCCCCTCACCGATCAGCCAGCTCGCTTCAGCCGTGGTCTGGTTTTTCACGTACTGCTCCACCAGCGCGCCGAAGACATCCGACATCGATTCGTTCAGGGCGCCCGCCTGGTTCCGGTAGGCCAGTGCGGCTGAGTACTGGGTGACGCCGTGCGCCAGTTCGTGGCCGATGACGCTGAGGGATTTGGTGAAACGCTGGAATACTTCGCCGTCACCATCGCCGAAGACCATCTGGCTTCCATCCCAGAAGGCGTTGTCGTAGAGCTTTCCGAAGTGGACGGTGGCGTTGAGTGGCAGGCCTGCACCGTCAATGGAGTTCCGGCCGAAGACGTCAGCGTACAGGCGGTGCGTGTGGCCAAGTCCGTCGTAGGCCTCGTCGGCGGCGGGATCGCCCGTGACAGTCCCGCCCTCCTTCCGCACCAGCTTGCCCGGAAGTATTTCGGAGCCCTCCGCGTCATAGATGCTTCGGTTCGCCGGGCCGGGCTTTGCCTGCCGGACTCCCGCCGGCACATCCGGCGCGGGTTTGGTCCGCGCCGAATGGAATGACTCCACGTGCCCCAGTGCTTCCTTGGCTGCCCTGGCCGCCGAAGAAAACTCCGGCGAAGCCTGTTTGGCCAGCCGCCTCAGCAGGTAGGGCGGAACAATCGAACAGAACGGACCATGCATGGCGTACCCCCTCAACTTGGTGAACCCAGACTACGAGGAGGCACTGACAATCCTCCGCAGGCACTCTTGGTCAAAGCAGGGCGGACGTCCGGCTTGCGGGATTCGCAGCTTACGCTGTGCAGGTGGCGGGGCGTTGGCAGGGTTGTTGCCCGGAAACCGGCCGGAATAAAGAAAAGCACCCCGGTCAACAGACCGTGGTGCTTCTCAGCTGGTGCCCTCGATAGGATTCGAACCTACGACCTTCTGCTCCGGAGGCAGACGCTCTATCCCCTGAGCTACGAGGGCAATCCGGGGTTCCTGCCGTTGCCGGCGGGACGTCCTAGAGCTTAGCAGTAAGGTGGCCCGCAAGGGAAAATCGCCTTGATTCAGTAGCCGGAGAAGGAGTCCACGTGCACCCGCTTCGCCCCCGCCTGCCTGGCGGCGCGGCGCAGGGAAGCCACGCTGGCAGGAGATCCCGAGATGAAGACTTCACGCCTGGCGACGTCCGGAACCAGCTCCCGCAGCGTCCCGCCGTCCAGCCGGGTTCCGTTCCAGGAGACGGGCTCCATGGTGGACGGCGGGGCGGAACCATCCGCGACATGTACCAGCACTCTGGCGCCTGCCGCCCCAAGCTCCTCCGCATAGGGGATTTCGTCCGCGCTCCTGGCGAGGAGGAGGAGGACGGCGTCCCGTCCACGCAATCCGCCCGAGGAGAGGTGCGAGAGGTAGGGGGTGATTCCGATTCCCGCCGCAATCAGCAGCACCGGTTGCTGCGGATCGCGGGGGAGGACAAAGTCCCCGCTCACGCAGGTGGCGGTCACTTCGTCGCCGGGCCGGAGGCCAAGGAGGACTTTCTTGGCCGCCGACAACGGCTCCGCGGTCCGGACCCCGAACTTCACCAGGCGTTCGTCCGGTGACCCTGTCAGGCTGAACACCCGGCGCCGGCCTTTCCGGTCCGCCTTCAGGTGCGGCAGGTCCAGCTCCATGTACTGTCCCGGCACGAAGCGGACGGGACGGGCCGGCTCGAAGGAGAACTCGGTGGTGGTTGGCGTCAGCTGCCTGGTCCCCGCAAACCGGAGCGCCACACGCCCGCGTTGACCTGCCAGGAAAGCCAAGAGGTTGCCCAGCAGCAGTGCCGCCTCCGGTGAGTTGGCCAGGAAGCCGAGGTTATACGGGACCGCGAACACCACGCCCACGAGTGCAGCCAACGCCAGTTGCTGCCAGCGCCTCGGGGGCAGCGTCAGCGGTTCCGTGAGCATGAATCCCACGAAAAACAGCAACGGCCGCTGGGCAAGCGACTGCCACAGCGCCATCCCGGCGGACACCCCGGCCTGGAGCAGTTCCGCCGTGATGATGGTGCCCGCCACCACCATGAAGACTGAGGCCATGAGGAACTTCCGGGTGCGGTACAGGACCAGGGCCACCCCCGGGACCAGCAGCCACAGCATGGCCGGTGTGGCGGCCCACCAGGTGGCGATATTGAGGCCGGTAAGGCCCGTCACGAAAGCACCTGCCGCCGCGGGGTTGAACACGTGCCGTCCCCGCCATGCAAGTGCATATTTCGACGCCGATGCGAGCAGGCAAGCCAGCGCGATGCCTGCTGCATCCATGGGAACGAAGGACGGCCAGAACAGGAAATAGAGCAGCAGTCCGGTGACCAGCGAGGATTCCGAGTGCGGCCGGACCCTGAACAAGGCGGCCAGGGCCCTGTTGGAGCCGTACGTCAGTCCAAGGCAGAGCACCAGGTGCGCCAGCATCTCCGGCAGGCCGAACGTCAGCCAGCCCAGAGCTTCGAGCACCAGGCTGTAGACGGCCAGCACCGCCAGGACCAAAAGCACCAGGCGGTACATGGTGAACCGGCCAAGGACAGTATCCAACCGCGCAACCAAGGACGGGGCAGGGCCCGTTCTTGGGGTATCAACAGGACTCATGTGAACAGTGTCCCTTCAAACCCGGCGGAATAGGCAGCACTCCCATCGGAGAAAACCACCAGCCACGAGAAGTCGAAAGCATGCTCGAGCGCGGTGCCGGGGACAAAGAACAGCGCCGTGGCCAGCGCGTCCGCGAGCATGCCCGTTTCGGCCATGGCCCACGTGGCAACAGCAGTCTGGACGGGCCGGCCGGTGGTTCCATCCAGGACATGGTGCAGCCCGTCGCCCCAGGCGCGGCGGTTCGCGGCCGAGGCGCACAGCGCGTGGTCCGCAAGCTGCACCACGCCAATCGCCTGCGCCGGGTTGTAGGGATGTTCCAGGGCCACGGGGACGGGAGCACGGCCCCGGGCCAGCAGGTCCCCGCCCGCATCGACGATAAAGGCGTCAACTGCGGCTGCTTCCAGCTCGGCGGCCAGCAGATCCACCAGCAGTCCCTTGCCGGCGGCCCCGATGTCCAGCACAACCGGAGCTGTGGTGGTGAGGGTTGTCCCTGTCCACTCCAGTACGTCGTCCCAGGCCGGCGCCGGCTCGGGGGAACCGGAGGGCTGGAGGGAGTAGCCGGCGTCGTAGCCCAGCCGCTCAAGGCTGGTGCCGATCAGCGGGGTCATCGCCCCGCCGCTGATTTCGAACAGGCTTCGGTAGAGCCGGCCCAGCGGACCGGCCTCGGTGGGAAATCCATACTGGCCCGCGTCCCTGGCCAGGGCAGCCACGCGGGAATCGGCCCGGAAACGGGACCAGTCGGCGTCGAACCGCTCCACGAGGCCAAGAAGGCGCCTCCGCAGCGGCGGATCGAGGGGCCGGGGCGTGGATATCTCCCAGCTGGTACCGATCCCTTCGAAGCGGAAGTCCTTCCAGCCTGTCTCCGGCACCGCTTACCGGGCCTCCGATTTGATCTGCTCCAGCGCCTGGTTGAAGCCGCCGCTGGTGAGGGATGAGCCGGCAACCTTGGACACTTTCAGCTCATCAATGTTCCTGCCCACCACCTGCGCTGCGATCCCGCCCGCGAATTCCCCCTGGAACTTGCGCGTATTCGGGTTGGACGGGTGCTGGGTGATCTGCACATCCGTCACTGTTCCCGAAGCGAGCGTCAGCTGCACGCCGACCCTCTCGGTGCCGTTGGGCGAAACGTAGGTCCCATCGGCGCTGTAGGTTCCGTCTTTGTATGAGCCGGTGCCGCCGCCGGACGTGGAGCCTGCGGACGTGCTGGTTCCGTTGGCGCTGCCATCGGACGTGGGGGATGCCTGCGTCCCGGTGCCGGGTGACGGTGCGCAACCTGCTACGGCTCCTGCCAGGGACAGGCCTGCGATTCCAGCGTAGAAACTCTTGCGGACTGAGGGTCTCATGGGGCTCTCATTTCGTCGGGGATCCCAGGGGGAAGCGGCCAATGGGTACGTTGATATCAACGCCAAAGCCAGCGTATTGGTTCAACCTGTGCAGCACATGGCCATTTCCTGTGCCCTCGGGCACAGGAAACCCGCCAATTCCTTTGCTGTCACTGGCCCCCGGTAGGCTAGAGGGGTGACTCCCGAAGAACTCTCCCTCGCCATCTCCGCCTGCCTGAAGGACGCCGTCGCCGCCGGCGATATTGCGCTCCCTGCATCAGCTGTCCCTGATGAGGTGCGCGTGGAGCGGCCCAAGAACCGGGACCACGGAGACTGGGCTACCAACATCGCCCTGCAGCTGGCTAAGCAGGCAGGGACCAATCCGCGGGAATTCGCCACCGTCCTCAGCACCCGGCTGAAGGCCATCGAGGGCGTTGCCGCCGTTGACATCGCCGGACCGGGCTTCCTGAACATCACGGTGGACGCCGCTGCCGCCGGTGCGCTGGCAAAGGCTATTGTCGAGGCCGGCAAGGAATACGGCACCAACTCGGCGCTCGCCGGCCATACCGTCAACATGGAGTTCGTGTCTGCCAACCCCACGGGCCCGCTCCACATCGGCCACACCCGCTGGGCTGCCCTGGGGGACTCCATCGCCCGCGTGCTGCGTGCGTCCGGTGCCGATGTCACCGCTGAGTACTACATCAACGACGCCGGCACGCAGATGAACGTCTTCGCCCACTCCGTCTACAACAGGCTCCACGGACTCCCCGTCCCCGACGGCGGCTACCCCGGACAGTACATCGCCGACCTCGGCCACGAGGTGCTTGCCGAGCACCCGGACATCCGCGAACTGACTGAAGTCGCCGCCGTCCCGGTCATCCGTGCCGCCGCATACCAGGCGCAGATGAAGGACATCAAATCCACGCTTGCTGACTTCGGCGTCGAGTTTGACGTGTTCTTCTCCGAGCAGGAACTGCACGACGCCGGTGCCATCGAAAGTGCCGTCGCCCGCCTGCGCGAGCAGGGACACGTGTTCGACGACGGCGGCGCAGTCTGGTTGCGGACCACGGACTTTGGCGACGACAAGGACCGGGTGCTGATCCGTGCCAATGGTGAACCCACCTACTTCGCTGCAGACGCGGCGTACTACCTGTCCAAGAAGGACCGCGGCTTCACCGAGAAAATCTACCTTTTGGGCGCCGACCACCACGGCTACATCAACCGGCTCAAGGCAATTGCAGCCGCCGCCGGCGACGATCCCGAGGTGCACATCGAGGTGCTCATTGGACAACTGGTCTCCGTGAACGGGGCCAAGCTGTCAAAGCGCGCCGGAAACATCATCGAGCTCAAGGACCTGATCGACTGGCTCGGGAAGGATGCGGTGCGCTACTCCCTGGCCCGCTTCCCCGCAGATTCGCCGCTGACCCTTGACCCCGAGCTCCTCAAGAAGCACAGCAACGAGAACCCGGTGTTCTACGTGCAGTACGCACATGCCCGCTCGCGGGGCGCGGCGCGGAACGCCGTGGCCGCCGGCGTGGACCGCCAGGTGGACGGCAAGGACAGCTTTGATGCCTCGCTCCTTGACCACGCCACGGAGAACGAGCTCCTCTCCTACCTTGGCAGCTACCCGTCCATCGTGGCCAAGGCCGCCGAACTGCGGGAGCCGCACCGGGTGGCCCGGCACCTAGAGGTCATCGCCGGTGCCTACCACCGCTGGTACGACGCCTGCCGTATTGCCCCCATGGGCGACGAAGCGGTGACCGATGTCAACCGCACGCGCCTGTGGCTCAACGACGCCACCAGCCAGGTGCTGGCCAACGGCCTTGACCTGCTTGGCGTTTCCGCACCGGAACGGATGTGATTCCCATGCCTGCACAGGACACCAACAATGCATCCCCGCTGGCCCCTGAATGGCTGGCGGTCCCGGCCGACCTGAATGCCCTGGAACCGAAAATGTGGGCCAAGGATGCCGGCCGGAACGACGCCGGTGAGCTCACCCTGGACGGCGTGCCCGTGAGTGACCTCCAGCGCAAGTATGGGACTCCGCTGTTCGTCATGAGCGAGAACGACTTCCGGGCCCGCGCACGCGCCTTCAGCGACGCTTTCAACAATGCGTTCGCTGATGTCTGCGGGGGAGTGGACGTCTACTACGCCGGTAAATCATTCCTGTGCACAGCGGTGGTCCGCTGGGTCGAAGAAGAAGGGCTGCGGCTGGACACGGCTTCCGGCGGCGAGCTTGCCGTTGCGGCAAAGGCCGGCATCCCGGGCGCCGACGTGGCCCTGCACGGCAACAACAAATCCGACGGCGAGATCCACCGTGCCCTGGACATGAAGCTGGGCCGGATTGTGGTGGACAGCCTGGGCGAGCTGGTCCGGGTTGGCGACATCGCCGAACGCCGGGGAGAGCAGGCCAAGGTCATGCTCCGGCTGACCCCCGGCGTGCACGCCCACACCCACGAATTCATCGCCACGGCGCACGAGGACCAAAAGTTCGGCCTCTCCATGGCAGCGGACACCACCGAACAGGCCGGGTTGTCCGCTGCCGAAGAAGCAGTGGCTGCCGCTTCCGCGCACCCCGGCATCGAACTGCTGGGACTGCACTGCCACATCGGCTCCCAGATCTTCGAGCCGGAGGGCTTCGCCATGGCCGCGGAGAAGCTGCTCCGCTTCCTTGCCGCCATGCAGGAAAAATACTCCATCGTCCTGCCGGAGCTGGATCTGGGCGGCGGCTACGGGATTGCCTACACCCCGGTGGATACACCGCGGCCCGCAGCTGAAATCGCGGAGGCGATGGCCGCCGTCGTGCGCTCCACCTGCGCTGAGCTCGGCATCGACTCTCCCCGCATCTCCATCGAACCGGGCCGCGCCATCGTGGGCAGCACCACGTTCACCCTCTATGAAGTGGGGACGCTGAAGACCGTGCGCGTGGACGCCCCCGCCGAGCCAGGTGCCAGTGACGGCGGCAACAACGTTACGTATCCGCGCCGCTATGTTTCGGTGGACGGCGGCATGAGCGATAACGCGCGCCCGGTGCTGTACGACGCGGATTACTCGGCAATTCTGGCGTCCCGCACCTCCTCCGCCGCCCCGCAGCTGTCCCGCGTGGTGGGCAAACATTGCGAGAGCGGCGACATAGTTGTTAGAGATGTATATCTGCCCGAGGACGTGGCAGCCGGTGATCTGCTTGCTGTACCGGGGACCGGCGCCTACTGCTGGGCCCTGTCAAGCAACTACAACTATCTGGCCCGGCCGGGCGTTGTCGCGGTGCGCGACGGATCTGCCCGGCTGATTGTCCGCGGGGAAACCGAAGAAGATCTGCTGAACCGCGACATGGGAGCCTGAATGACGGAAATGCGAACCCTGAAAGTAGCCCTGCTGGGCTGTGGCAACGTTGGGGCCCAGGTTGCGCGGATTCTCATTGAGGACGCCGACACCCTTGCCGCCCGCGCAGGCGCAAAGCTGCAGTTGAGCGGCATCGCGGTGCGGAATGTCCACGCCAAGCGAGACGTGGAGCTGCCGCAGGAACTCTTCACCACCGACGCCGACACCCTGGTGAAGGACGCTGACCTGGTCATCGAGCTCATGGGCGGCATCGAGCCCGCCCGCACGCTGATCCTTTCGGCCCTCCGCAACGGTGCGTGCGTGGTCACGGGCAACAAGGCGCTCCTTGCCCAGGACGGCCCCACCCTTCACGAAGAGGCTGACAAGGCGGGCGTGCAGCTCTCCTATGAAGCTGCCGTCGCCGGGGCCATCCCCATCCTGCGGCCAATTCGCGACAGCCTCGCCGGCGACCGCATCACCCGCGTTCTCGGCATCGTCAACGGCACCACCAACTTCATCCTTGACCAGATGGACACCACCGGCGCGCAGTTTGCCGACGCCCTGGCTGAGGCGCAGCGGCTGGGTTACGCGGAGGCGGACCCCACCGCGGACGTCGAAGGCCACGACGCCGCCGCAAAGGCCGCCATCCTCGCCTCGCTGTCGTTCCACACCCGGTTCGCCCTGGAGAACGTCCACTGCGAAGGGATCAGTTCGGTCACGGCGGCGGACATTGCTGCCGCGAAGGACGCCGGCTTTGTCATCAAGTTGCTGGCGATCGCCGAGAAGCTGGACGATGCCGACGGCGCCAAGGGCGTCTCCGTGCGCGTGCACCCCACGCTGCTTCCCCGCGAACACCCGCTGGCCGCCGTCCACGGCGCGTTCAACGCGGTGTTCATTGAAGCCGAGAATGCCGGCGAGCTGATGTTCTACGGACAGGGAGCAGGCGGCGCCCCCACCGCATCGGCTGTACTGGGCGACCTCGTCTCGGCAGCGCGCAGCCTGGTCCTCGGTGGACCCGGCCGTACGGAGACCACCACAGGGCACGTTCCGGCGCTGCCAATCGACGCAGCCGTGACCAGCTACTACATCGGCCTGGACGTCGCTGACCAGCCCGGCGTGCTGGCCAGGATCGCCCAGCTCTTCGCGGAGCACGGCGTGTCCATCGAAATCATGCGGCAGACCATCCACCGGGACGCGGAGTCCAACGTGGAATCCGCAGAACTGCGGATCGTCACCCACCGCGCATCAGAGGCTGCCCTTGCGGCCACCGTCGAGGCCGTGAAGGGCCTGGACGTCATCAATTCAGTTACATCCGTTCTGCGGGTAGAAGGAGTTTAAGTGGCTCACCAATGGCGCGGCGTCATCCGCGAATACGCTGACCGTCTGCCCGTGACGGAATCCACCAAGGTCATCACCCTCGGGGAGGGCGGCACTCCGCTGGTGCACGCCCGGAAGCTTTCCGAGCTCACCGGTTCCGAGGTCTACCTGAAGGTGGAGGGCATGAACCCCACCGGATCCTTCAAGGACCGCGGCATGACCATGGCCATGACAGCTGCCGTCGCTTCCGGCGCCCAGGCCGTCGTGTGCGCCTCCACCGGCAACACCTCTGCTTCCGCAGCCGCGTATGCCACCGCGGCCGGCCTCAAGTGCGCAGTGCTGGTGCCCGAGGGCAAAATCTCCATGGGCAAGCTCAGCCAGGCCATCGCCCACGGCGCCACACTGCTGCAGGTGGACGGCAACTTCGACAACTGCCTGGACATCGCACGGAAGCTGGGGGAGTCCTACCCCGTTTTCCTGGTCAACTCCGTCAACCCCGCCCGTATCCAGGGCCAAAAGACCGGTGCCTTCGAAATCGTGGACGCACTGGGTGACGCCCCGGACATCCACGTCCTGCCGGTGGGCAACGCCGGCAACATCACCGCCTACTGGAAGGGCTACAAGGAGTACTCCGCTCCCTTCGAGTCCGAAACCGCCGGCACCCTGGCCCCGGTAGCCACCAGGACTCCTGCCATGTGGGGCTTCCAGGCATCTGGCGCCGCCCCGTTCGTGGCCGGCCACCCCATCACGGAACCGGACACCATCGCCACGGCGATCCGCATCGGCAACCCCGCGTCATGGGACGGCGCGATCGGTGCCCGCGACGAGTCCGGCGGGCTCATCGATGCCGTGACGGACGAGGAAATCCTCAACGCCCACCGCTGGCTGTCTTCGCGTGAAGGTGTGTTTGTTGAGCCCGGATCGGCAGCCGGCGTGGCCGGTTTGCTGAAGAAGCACGCTGCAGGCGAGGTCCCGGCCGGTAAGACGATCGTCATCACGGTCACGGGACACGGACTCAAGGACCCGCAGTGGGCCTTGCGCACCGAGGACGGCAGCGATGTCCAGCCGGTCAAGGTTCCCAATGATGTGGTCACTGTTGCTGCCGAACTGGGACTGGAAGAAAAATAACCTTGGACACCACCTCGCAGGCCGCCGTCGGACTGCAACTGATCGAGGCCGGCCAGCGCGTCACCGTCCGGGTGCCGGCAACCTCGGCCAACCTCGGCCCTGGCTATGACAGCCTGGGGCTGGCCCTTGCGCTGCATGACACCCTGACAGTGGAGACCCTGGAAACGGACGAACTCCTGTTTGACCTGCGCGGAGAAGGGGCAGAGACCCTCCCGCAGGATGCGAGCCACCTGGTCATCAGGGCAATGGAGGCGGCGTTCGAACGGTTGGGCTACCGCCACGGCGGCCTCAAGGTCACTGCGGAAAACGTCAACCCGCACGGCCGTGGCCTCGGTTCGTCCGCCTCCGCAGTTGTTGCGGCGGTGTCCGCGGCCAACGCGCTGGTCCCGGCCGAAAGCCGCCGGGGGCAGGACTGGGTCCTGCAGCTCACCAGCGAGCTGGAGGGGCATCCGGACAACGTTGCACCCGCTATTTTCGGCGGTCTGGCGCTGTCGTGGCAGGACAGCGAGCAGTACAGCAGCACCAGCGCAACCGTCGCCGGGTCGGTCGTCCCCGTGGTGGCGGTTCCGGACTTTGAGCTTTCCACCGAAGCTGCCCGGGCGCTGCTGCCGGCGTCGGTAGGTCACCACGCCGCGGCCATGAACGCGGGGCGTGCAGCATTGCTGATCCATGCCCTGACGCAGAAACCCGAATTCCTGCTGGCCGGCACCGAAGACTACCTTCACCAGAGCTACCGGGCGGAGGCAATGCGCCCCAGCGCCGCACTGATTTCTGCGCTGCGCAACGCTGGCCACGCGGCCGTGGTGTCCGGGGCGGGGCCAACCGTCCTGGTCCTGGCCAACGGGGAGTCCGAGGCTGCCGCCGTCGTCGCTTTCATCGAACGGTTCATTGCCGCCAACACGCCGGAAATATCGTGGCGGGTGCTGAAGCTGGCAGTGGACGTTGAAGGTGCTAAGGTGGAGTTGCACCGGCGGTAATTCCGCCTATCTGATCTGCTGCTTCACTTTAGTCGCGATTTGATCTCCTACTGCGCAATGTATTCCGGTGCCGCCTGCTTGGTCTGTCGCAGGAATCTGCAGCATCAAACTGCCCCTGAAGCGTCAGCCCAGCGTTCCGCCACGGGCGGAGCGGAAGGTGAATCAGTATCCGGCCCTGCTGGCCGATATCCAACCGGCAAGGCCGAACAATCCGGCTGCAGATCTGAACTGCAGCCCAGATCAAATCATCGCGTCCAGCTCCTCGCCTGGACGCCGTCGAGGGGGAAGGATCCTTCGTGACCGAAACCACTGAGCTGTCGCCAGCTGTGGAACTATCATCTTCTGCTGCCGAAACGGCAGCACCCGCCAAGAGCAGCGGCCTGGCCGGCCTGAAGCTCGCCCAGCTGCAGGCGCTTGCCAGCCAGCTCGGTATTTCCGGCGGTTCCCGGATGCGCAAGGGGGACCTGGTTTCGGCCATCTCCGCCCACCGCGCCGGTACTCCCATCGCCAAGGCACCGGCCAAGGCGGCCGCCAAGGCCACGGAGATCGCCGCCGCTCCGGCTGATTCCGCACCGTCGGCCGCCCAGGCCGCTCCTGCAACGGACACCGCCGAGGCACCTGCCGAAGGAACGCGGGCACGTGGCCGTGGCCGCAGCCGCCGTGCGGTAAGTGACGGCGTAGTGGCACCAGCCGCCGAGCCGGCTGCCGAAACCGGCGCCGCCACCCCGGTGGAAGCCCCTGCTGCTGCAGAAGGCACCGAAGGCGCCACCGAACGCCGCCAGCCGCGCACCCGCAACCGGCGCCGTGGCGAAGCAGCACCCCAGGCCGCCGAAGCCGAGGCTCCTGCAGAGCAGCCCGCCGTCGAACAGCGCGGCACTGAACAGCGCGGCACAGAACAGCAGCGCGGCACGGAGCAGCGTTCCCCTGAGCAGCGCAGCTCCGAAGAGCGCCAGGAAGCTGCCGCTGAAGGTGCTGAGGCAGGCCAGCGCACCGACCGCCGCGACGGCGGCCGCACCCGCGGCCGCGACAACGCAGGCCGCGATGGCGGTGCACGTGACAATGCCGACAGCGGCCGTGACAACGCCGGCAGCCGCGAGGCAGGCCAGCGCGAAGGAAGCCGTCGCGACGACAACCGCGACAACGACGACAGCGACGGCGGCAGCCGCCGGAACCGGCGCAACCGCCGTGACCGCAACGACCGGTCGGGCGGGCAGGACCGTGACAACGGCTCACGCAACGATCGTTTCCGGGACCGCAACGACCGCCGCCGGGGCCGTGCCCAGGGACCCGACGTTGACGACGTCGAGATCACCGAAGACGACGTCCTCCTGCCGGTTGCCGGCATCCTGGACGTGCTGGAGAACTACGCCTTCATCCGCACGTCCGGCTACCTGCCCGGCCCGAACGATGTCTACGTTTCCCTGGCCCAGGTCAAGAAGTACAACCTCCGCAAGGGCGACGCCGTGGTTGGCGCCATCCGCGCCCCCCGTGACGGGGAAGACCGCAGCCAGCAGTCGAACCGCCAGAAGTTCAACGCCCTGGTCCGCGTCACCTCCGTGAACGGCAAGACCCCGGAAGAGCTCAAGGACCGCGTTGAATTCGCCAAGCTGGTCCCGCTCTACCCCTCGGAGCGCTTGCGCCTCGAGACCGATCCCAAGAAGATCGGCCCCCGCGTCATCGACCTCGTGGCTCCCATCGGCAAGGGCCAGCGCGGCTTGATCGTCTCCCCGCCCAAGGCCGGTAAGACGCTCATCCTGCAGTCCATCGCCAACGCAATCACCACCAACAACCCTGAGGTCCACCTCATGATGGTGCTGGTTGACGAACGCCCCGAAGAAGTCACGGACATGCAGCGCACCGTCAAGGGCGAGGTCATTGCCTCCACCTTCGACCGTCCCGCCGACGACCACACCACCGTGGCCGAACTCTCCATCGAACGCGCCAAGCGCCTCGTGGAAATGGGCATGGACGTGGTGGTCCTCCTGGATTCCATGACCCGCCTGGGCCGCGCTTACAACCTGGCAGCACCGGCCTCCGGCCGCATCCTGTCCGGTGGTGTGGACTCCGCAGCCCTCTACCCGCCCAAGCGCTTCTTCGGCGCCGCCCGCAACATCGAAAACGGCGGCTCACTCACCATCCTGGCCACCGCCCTCGTGGAGACCGGATCCAAGATGGACGAGGTCATCTTCGAAGAGTTCAAGGGCACCGGCAACATGGAGCTCCGCCTGTCCCGCCAGCTGGCTGACAAGCGCATCTTCCCGGCCGTGGACGTCAACGCATCCGGCACCCGCCGCGAGGAAAACCTGCTCTCGCCCGAGGAAGTCAAGATCATGTGGAAGCTGCGCCGTGTCCTGTCCGGGCTCGAGACCCAGCAGAGCCTTGAACTGCTCACCAACAAGATCCGGGAAACCCAGAGCAACGTCGAGTTCCTGATGCAGGTCCAGAAGACGACGCTTGGTGCGAAGTCGGATAACGACAAGTAGCGCATCGGTGAGCGGCTGAGTTTGCTGCCCCGGTGCTGACGCCGTACGGATTTTTCCGCCCCCGCCCCTACGCTGGGCGGCTTCCGATCTTCGATCGTCAGCCGCCCAGCTCCGGCAGGCCCGATGCCACTCCCGGGGCGGAAAAATCCGTGCGGCGTCGTCGTTAAGCCCACCAGCCGCGGCCACCACATGATTGTTACTAGACTTGTACAAGTCGAAAGAGGTTTATAGATGTTTGAGTCCGTACAGGGCCTGCTTGATGAGCATGATGCTATCCAGGCGCAGCTGGGGGATCCTGCTGTTTATGCTGACCAGCGGCTTGCCCGGAAGCTGGGTCGGCGTTCGGCTCAGCTTAATGGCATCGTTGAGGCCTACCACAAGTGGGAAGGCATCCGGGATGACCTTGCTGCTGCCAAGGAGATGGCTTCCGAGGATCCCGAATTTGCGGCTGAGGTGCCTGAGCTTGAGGCTTCGCTGGAGGAGGCTGCCGCCAAACTGCGCCGCCTGCTGATTCCGCGCGATCCGGATGACGCCCGCAACGTAATTCTCGAGGTCAAGGGTGGTGAAGGCGGCGACGAGGCTGCACTCTTCGCCGGCGACCTCCTGCGCATGTACACCCGCTACGCGGAATCGCGCGGCTGGAAGACAGAAATCATTTCCGCCACGGAATCCGATCTTGGCGGTTACAAGGACGTCCAGGTTGCCGTGAAGGGCAACTCAAACGACCCCGCCGAAGGCGTCTACGCGCGGCTGAAGTTCGAAGGCGGCGTGCACCGAGTCCAGCGTGTGCCGGTCACGGAGTCCCAGGGCCGCATCCACACCTCAGCGGCCGGCGTCCTCGTCCTGCCCGAGGTCGATGAGCCGGAAGAGCTCGAGATCAACCAGAACGACCTCAAAATCGACGTCTACCGTTCGTCCGGCCCCGGCGGCCAGTCGGTGAACACCACGGACTCTGCTGTCCGCATCACCCACCTTCCCACCGGCATCGTGGTGGCCATGCAGAACGAGAAGTCCCAGCTGCAGAACCGCGAAGCGGGCATGCGCGTCCTCCGCGCACGCATCCTGGCGCACCAGCAGGAGCAGATCGACGCCGAGAACTCCGCACAGCGGAAGTCGCAGATCCGCACCATGGACCGGTCCGAGCGCATCCGCACGTACAACTACCCGGAAAACCGCATTGCCGACCACCGGACCGGGTACAAGGCATACAACCTGGACCAGGTGATGAACGGAGATCTGGAACCCGTCATCCAGTCCGCAATCGAGATGGACGAACAGGCCCGCCTGGACGCCATCGGGGACTAGCCCAGCTTCTCCCCATGACACATGAGCCAGGGCAGTCGCTGGCCGACGCCGTCAGCGAGGCAACTGCCATTCTCCGGGATGCCGGCGTCCCCAGCCCCCGCGTGGACGCCGAGCTGCTGGCCGACCACCTCCTGCAGGTGGGGCTGGGCCGCCTGCGTGCCATGATGCTGGGTGACACTCCAGCGCCGGACGGGTATGCCGGCCTGGTGGCGGAACGCGCCTCCCGGGTGCCGCTGCAGCACATCACCGGCGTGGCCCATTTCCGCTATCTTCAGCTGGCCGTGGGGCCCGGGGTTTTCATTCCCCGCCCTGAGACGGAGTCCGTGGTCCAGCTGGTCATCGACCACGTCCAGGGACTGCCGCACCCTCGGATCGTGGACCTTGGCACCGGATCCGGTGCCATCGCCGGTTCCCTCGCGCACGAAGTGCCGGGCGCAGAGGTGCACGCGGTGGAGTTCAGCCCCTTCGCCCATGCCTGGGCAGCGAAGAACCTGGCCCCGTTGGGCGTACATCTTGTACAGGGTGACCTGCGGAACGCGCTGCCGGAGCTTAACGGAACGTTCGACGTCGTCGTGTCCAACCCGCCGTACATCCCTGCGGAAGCCATCCCCCACGAGCCGGAAGTGGCCCTGCATGATCCGCCCGAGGCACTGTACGGAGGGGGAGCGGACGGGATGGAACTTCCGACGGCGGCTGCTGCCTCCGCAGCACGGCTGCTGCGTCCGGGCGGCTACTTCGTCATGGAACACGCTGAGGTCCAGGCAGCGTGGATCTCGGCCATGCTGGCCCGCTCAGGTAACTGGTCCAGCATCACTACGCACCTGGATCTCAACGGCAAGGAGCGCGCCACCAGCGCCCTGCTCGCAGAACCGGACAACGGGAATGGAAGAATAGGCGAGTGACCACAACCTACAACTGCACCAGCGACGACGAGCGCGCCAAGGGACTCGAGCACGCCCAGCGGGCCATCAGCGAGAAAAAGTGCGTGGTTTTTCCCACGGACACCGTCTATGGGATTGCTGCCGACGCGTTCTCCCCGCAGGCAGTCACCATGCTCCTGGTCTCGAAAGGGCGCAGCCGCACCATGCCCCCGCCGGTCTTGATCCCGCGGATCAACGCCCTTGACGGACTGGCCACGGACGTCTCGGCGGACGCCCGTAAGCTTGCCGAGGCTTTCTGGCCCGGCGGCCTGACCCTCATCCTTCACGCCCAGCCGTCCCTGGACTGGGATCTCGGTGAGACCAAGGGGACTGTGGCGCTGCGGATGCCGGATGATGAGATCGCCCAGGAACTGCTGACCCTCACCGGACCGCTGGCCGTTTCCTCAGCCAACCGCACCGGCCAGGCCCCAGGCCAGACCGCTGCCGCTGCCCGCGAGCAGCTCGCCGACTCTGTTGAGGTGTACCTCGAGGGCGGCTTCCGGCCGCGCGAAGGCGAGCTTGCCGTGCCCTCCACCATTGTTGACGCCACGGGTCCCCGCCTGCGCGTGGTCCGCAACGGTGCCGTGAGCCTTGACCAGCTCCGCGAGCACGTGCCCGATGTCCTGGGCCTGGGTGAAATTCCCATAGCGGAGGAGGAGCCGCAGCAGGGAACACCTGTTGAGGCGGCGCCGGTTGCGGAGACACCGGCAGAAGCAGCGCCGGCTGCAGAGGCACACTCGGGTTCATCCGTGGTGAAGCCCGAAGCCCCGGAAGCAGCCGAAACACCTGCCGCCGAGGCACCGGCCCCGGACGCCAGGCCTTGATGGCGCTGGACCGCCACCGGATTCCTGTCCTGGAGGTTGATGCCACCCCGCTGCGGGTCCCTGAACTCGTGGAAGAACTCAACCGCTTCGTCCAGGAGGGATCCACGCGGACGGTCCTGGGCCACAACCTGCACAGCGTCACGCTCACGCTGTCCGACGACGGTTTCCGGGACCTGTACCAGCGCAGCGACATAGTCCTGCTGGACGGTGCCCCGGTGCTCTGGCTGTGGGGGAGGACCGGGCAGGCCGAGGGTCCTGTGATGGACTACCGGCTCGGTTCGACGGACTGGCTTCCTGCGCTGGACCAGGTGCAGGGCCTGGAGCGGATTGCCGTGCTCGGTGCCGGCGCGGAAGCCAATGCGGGAGCTGTGCGCAGGCTCCAGGACATTGTTCCCGGTGCCAGGGTCACCGGCTTCCCCGGTGAGGGCTGGAATTCCGGGCTGGAAGATGACGCCGTGGAATGGCTGCACCGGCAGCAGCCGCAGCTGGTCCTGATCGGGCTGGGCATGCCGCTGCAGGAGAAGGTTATGCAGCGCCGGCTGGGTGACATGCCCCCTGCCGTCTACTGTGCGGTGGGCGGGGCCATTGAACAGCTTGCCGGCATCCAAAAGCTCGCACCACGGTGGCTTGGCAGGCTGGGGCTTGAGTGGGCCTGGCGCCTGGTGCTGCATCCGCGCCGCGTCGCCTACCGGGTGCTGGGCGAACCCTGGGTCCTGCTGTGGCTCCTGGCCGCCCGCCGGCTCAAGCGCCGCCGGTAGGGACGGCAGCCTAGAACTTCTGCTCCTCCAGTGGACCGAACCCCTTGCCGCGAAGGCCTGCCGTGAAGGAGCGGGCCCAGCCCAGGAAGCCGGCCAGGTCCCGGCGCTGCACGAAGTAGCCCAGGTATCCGCCCACGTCCGCAACAAGCGATTTCACGCGGAAGTACCGGCGGATCAGGTAGCCCCGGTTGCGGTAGTAGTAATACCGCTTGAACGCAGATTCCGGGACGATGACATGCCAGCCTGCGCCGAACACGTGCTGGGTCTCCGAGAAGGCGTGCGGATGGGTAACGGCGGTGGTGGTCACCGTGCCGAACCTGATGCCCGCTTTGCGGAGCCGGATGGTGAAGTCCACCTCGTCGCCCCTGATGAAGAGGCGCATATCCGGCAGGCCCACCTTGAAGAAGACGTCCGAACGGATCAGGGCGCCGTTGAAGAAGTGCCCGTCGTTCGGCAGGAAGCCAAGCTTCTCCACCTCGGCCCGGCTGTGCGTGACCTTGCCGTCCAGCCGGAAGAAAAAGGACAGCCTGTCCGGCTGGCCAGGCGCCGTCACAAGGGGAACCACCGCTTCAAGGTCGCGTGCCTCAGCCTCCCGCAGCAGCGTGGCGAGGCACTCCGGATCTGCCGGCTCGGCGTCGTCGTCCATCATCCAGATCCACCGCGCCCCGCTGGCCACTGCCTTCAGCGCTGCCAGCGCGAAGCCGCCGGCCCCGCCGAGGTTCGCCTCGGAGCGGACATAATCAACATTCGGATGCTTTGCTGCGACATCGAGCGCCGGGACGGTGCCGCTGTCAACCAGGCAGATCGTGTCCACGGCGGCGCTCTGGGCATTGATGGAATCAAGCAGGACTGTAAGTTCCTTCGGCCGGTCGAATGTCACAGCGGCAACTGCTATGCGGGGGGTCATGGGGGTCCTTTCAGCATGGCTGACAGGGATTTCCCCGCTCGCAATGCGCCGTGTGGCGCGAAGCCATGAAGCTGTTGGCGCTAGTATCTTTGACTAGAGTCCACTGTAATACAGCCCTGTAAGGCACCATGTGCTGCCTGCTGCGCGCTCGGCGACGGAGAAGTTTCATTTATCGAAGAACAGATTCCCGGCCAGTGAGCCCATCAAGCAAGGACCACCCGCCGGCGCGGCTGACGTGCGTCCGTATCACCGCTGAAACGGTCCCCGCACCATGATCATGTACCTGCTGATGGGGCTTACGGCTGCGGTCGTGTCCTACGCAGCCACCTGGGGTGCGCGGGTGATCGGCCACAGGCTCGAACTGCACCTGCCCATCCGCAGCCGCGACATGCATTCCATTCCCGTCTCGCGGCTGGGTGGCGTGGCCATCTTCCTCGGCGTGCTGGTGGCGCTCATCGTTGCCAGCCAGTCCTTCTTCGTGAAGGACATCTACCGCAACAATTTCTCGCCATGGGGCGTCCTCGCCGGTGCGGCGGTCATTGTCCTGGTGGGCATCGCCGACGATCTCCTCGACATCCGCTGGTGGGTAAAGCTGATCGGGCAAAGCGCCGCAGGGCTCACCGTGGCCATCTGGGGGGTCCAGATGACCATCGTGCCCTGGGTGCCCGATCCCATCTACCTCGAAAATGAGACCGTCCGCGTGCTGTTGACTGCCGGGCTCATTGTCACCACGATGAACGCGTTCAACTTCATCGATGGCCTGGACGGGCTTGCTGCCGGCGTTGCCGTCATCGGCGGCACAGCCTTCTTCTTCACCGCCTACTGGGTGCACCGCAACGCCGTGCTGCTGGATTACTCCGACCTGGCGACCCTCATTACCGCCGTCCTGGTGGGCAGCTGCCTGGGTTTCCTGCCGCACAACTGGTTCCCGTCGAAGATCTTCATGGGTGATTCGGGCGCCATGCTGATCGGGCTGCTCATGGCTTCCGCCGGTGTTGTCTCCACGGGACAAATCACCTCGGGGCTGTACGACAGGGCCAACGGTATCTCCACCGTCATCCCCATCCTGCTTCCCTTCGCGGTCCTCTTCCTTCCACTGCTGGACCTTGGCCTTGCCGTGGTGCGCCGCACTGCCCGCGGGCGCTCGCCCTGGTCCGCGGACCGGGGACACCTGCACCACAAGCTGCTGGACATCGGCTATTCGCACCGCACCGCCGTCATCCTCATGTACCTCTGGACCGCGATCCTGTCCTTTGGGGGACTGGCCTTCGCGATCTTCCCCTGGCAGATCGTGCTCGCGGTGGACCTCTTTGCCACCCTGGTCATGGGTCTCATCACTGCCTGGCCCTACCTCGCCCGCCGGGGGGACGAGACCGCCGGGGAAACCGCGTCGTAACCTCTGTGCGGAAATATTTCTATCTCATGTAGAATTTAGGGGCAGCCAAAGCTGCCCCTCCACACCCTGCCTGCCGGCTTCCTGCCGGGCGGCGCCGACGATTGGGATCGAATGACCTCCAACGCCGAATCCGGACCTGCGTCCGGCAACGGACCCGTTGGCGCATCCGGCCCCACGCCCAGGCTCTGGCTGGACCTCCTCAAAAGAAGCTCGATCGCTGCCGCTGCCGGACTGGCAGTGTGCGCCATTGCCGCAGCGGCCCTCAATGGCTCGTCAGGAGCCCTGTCCAGCACCCTCGGCGGGCTGCTGGTCATGCTGTTCTTCGGAATCAGCCTCCTGGTGGGCCACTTCGTGGGCCGCAGCAATCCCTCCGGAGCCATCGGCGTGTTCGTGGCAACCTACTTCATCAAGGTGGTGGGCTTCGCCGTGGTGCTGTTCGCCATCGGAGCTCCCCAGTGGCTGCACAGCCGCTGGTTCGTGGCCGGGGCAGTGACCGCCGTCGTGCTGTGGCAGGCTGCAGAAATCCATGGTTTCAGCAAAGCCCGCCTCCAGATCTACAACGATCCAGACAACAAGGAAAACCCCGATGCGTGATCCGAAGAAGCCCGGTCCGGGCGCCAACGGCAACAGCGGATCGAACAGTTCCGCACCCGGTGTATCAAGCGACGGAACCAGCGGCGGATACAACGCCGGCATGGCCGTATTCAGCTACATCATTGGCGGAATCATCGTCTGGAGTTTGATAGGGTGGGGACTGGATTACGTGTGGGGAACGCGCTGGATCGTGCTCGCAGGCGCTCTGCTTGGAGCCGTCGGAGGTTTTTACCTTTCCCACATGCATGGCCTTACCAGTTCTCGAAAAAATGCTGGGGAGCGCCATGCTGCCAGCGGGCCGTCCCAGGACGGCGACACTAATGCCGAATAATTTCACAGGGGGAACAGCAGGCCTTCAGGCTGCCGGTCCCCGCCCAACGCCCAATGATGGACACTGCAGAGAGGAAACGCGTTGATCGCGCTTGCGCTCCCGGCCCAAGATTCAGGAGAGTTTACTCCTCCTGGTATTAACGAAATGCATTTGCCGGCAATCCTGCCGTGGGGTGCCGCAGAAGGATTCTCCAAGCAGATGCTGCTGGTCCTCCTCTCTGTCGTCTTTATCGCCGTCTTCTTCGTGCTCGCCGCACGCAAGCAGCAGCTGGTACCCGGCAAGCTCCAGTTCGCCGGCGAGGCCGCCTACGGCTTCGTCCGCAATGGAATCGCCAAGGACATCATCGGCGGCAAGGACTTCATCAAGTACGTCCCGCTGTTGTTCAGCCTCTTCTTCTTCATCCTGGTGAACAACATCTACGGCGCCATCCCGTTCTTCCAGCTCCCCACCTTCTCCCATGTGGGCGGAGCCTACGTGCTGGCAGGCATTGTCTACTTCACCTGGATCGCCATCGGCGTCAAGAAGAACGGTCTCCGTTACTTCAAGCTGGCCACCGTACCCTCCGGTGTTCCCTGGTTCATCCTGCCGATCGTGATCCCGATCGAGATTATCTCCAACTTCCTGGTCCGGCCCGTGACGCACAGCCTCCGTCTGTTTGCCACCATGCTCGCAGGACACCTCATCGTGATGATCGCCGGCTACGGCATCGAGTTCCTGGTGATGCAGGAGAACATCCTGCTCAAGGGAACCTCCCTCCTGGTCCTTGCCGGAGCGATCGCCATGTACATGCTTGAAGCCCTGATCATGGTCCTGCAGGCCTACGTCTTTACCCTGCTGACCGCGATCTACATCGAAGGCGCGCTTCACGCCGACAGCCACTAGGCACCCCGCCGCGGCAACCTGCCGCCGGCACCAACAGACTTCCCCTCGCGGGGATAGAGCAACCCAAACAACCTGCCACACAGGTGGCATCTTGAAAGGAAGAAAAATGGAAGGCAATCTCAACCTCGTAGGTTACGGTCTGTCCGCAATCGGCGGTGGTATCGGTGTTGGCCTCGTATTCGCTGCCTACATCAACGGCGTTGCACGCCAGCCTGAAGCACAGCGCGTCCTGCAGCCGATCGCGTTCCTCGGCCTTGCGCTTACCGAAGCCCTCGCCATCCTCGGCCTGGTCTTCGCCTTCGTTCTCTAGTCCTTAGAGCGAAGCGAACTTACAGAACCGAGTAGAAAAGGACGGGTGAAATATGAATCAGCTGATCATCTCAGCCGCCACTGAGGGCGAGATCAACCCCCTGATGCCCAACCTCTGGGAAATGGGCGTTGTCCTCGTGGGCTTTGCCATCCTCATGTTCATCGTGGTCAAGTTCGTTGTCCCGATGTTCGAAAAGACCTTCGCCGAGCGTGCCGAGGCCATTGAAGGCGGCATCGCAAAGGCTGAAAAGGCCCAGGCTGAGGCGTCTGCTGCACTCGAAGAGTACAAGCAGCAGCTGACCGACGCCCGCACCGAAGCCAACCGCATCCGCGAGGAAGCCCGTGCCGAAGGTGCCCAGATCCTTGCGGATCTGAAGGAAAAGGCAGCTGCAGAGTCTGCCCGCATCACGGCGCAGGCCCACGCGCAGATCGAATCCGAGCGCCAGGCGGCAGTCGTGTCCCTGCGTTCCGAGGTCGGCACCCTGGCCACCACCCTGGCCGGGCGCATCGTTGGCGAAGCACTGAACGACGACGAGCGTGCAGCGCGCGTCGTGGACCGTTTCCTGGCAGATCTGGAGTCCCAGAACGCAGGTGCAGCTAAGTAATGGCAGGCGTATCGAGCGAATCGCTGGCAACAGCGCTGGCATCGTTGGAAGCCAAACTTCCGACGGCGTCGCTGCAGCTGGCAAAGGAACTCTTCGGAATTCTGGGAATGGTGGACAGCTCGGCTGGCTTGCGCCGTGCCCTGACTGACCCGTCCCGCAACGGTGACGAAAAGTCGGCGCTGGTCAAGCAGCTGGTTGGCGGAAAAGTCTCCGCTGATGCTGCAGACATTGCAGGCGGCCTGGCCGGCTTACGCTGGGCAAGCGCCCGTGATATCGGCGATGCACTCGAGACTCTTGCCGCAACGGTGGTCATTTCCGTTGCCGAAAACAAGTCGGCCGTTTCTGCCTCCGGAATCACTGGCCTGGAAGAGCTGGAGAACGATCTGTTCTCCTTCAACCAGGCTGTTGCCTCCAGCCACGAGGTACAACGTGCTCTGTCCGAACCACAGGCCAGCGCTGCGGCGAAGGCAACACTCGCCGAAAAGCTGGTGCCCGGCGTCAGTGAGGAAGCAAAGGTCCTCATTACCCAGGCAGTCACCCAGCCCCGCGGCATCAAGCCGACCAGGCTGGTGGCACGGTTTGCCGAACTGGCAGCCAAGCGGCAGCAGCGCTGGATAGCAACGGTCAGCGTGACCCGCCCCTTGACGGAAACGCAGCTGGCACGCCTCCAGGCGGGCCTGAATGCAATGTACGGGCGGGAACTGAAGGTCAACATCAACGTCGACCCGTCACTCATTGGCGGCATCCGCGTGCAGGTTGGTGACGAAGTGCTTGACGCTTCCGTTATCAGCAGGCTGGGCGAGCTGCAACGCCAGCTGGCCGGCTAGCCGGACAAGCACAACCCAACTGATAGAAACCCCGGTCATCGTGAACAACGATGATCACAAAACAGGAGAGCAGGGACTGCAGATGGCCGAATTGACCATCAACGCCGACGACGTCCGTAATGCGCTGAACGAGTTCGCGGCGTCCTACGAACCCGGAAACGCAGAGCGCGTAGAGGTCGGCCGCGTAACCACCGCTAGTGACGGCATCGCCCGTGTTGAGGGCCTTCCCTCGGTCATGGCGAACGAGCTGCTTCGCTTTGAGGACGGCACCCTGGGCCTTGCCCAGAACCTCGACGTCCGCGAAATCGGCGTCATCATCCTCGGCGACTTCACCGGCATCGAAGAAGGCCAGGAAGTGCACCGCACCGGACAGGTTCTGTCCGTTCCCGTGGGCGACGCCTTCCTTGGCCGCGTCGTGGACCCGCTGGGCGTGCCCATCGACGACCTCGGCGAGATCAAGGCCGAGACCACCCGCGCCCTGGAGCTCCAGGCTCCCGGCGTGACGCAGCGCAAGTCGGTGCACGAGCCGATGCAGACCGGACTCAAGGCCATCGACGCCATGATCCCGATCGGCCGCGGCCAGCGCCAGCTGATCATTGGTGACCGCCAGACCGGCAAGTCCGCCATTGCCATCGACACCATCATCAACCAGAAGGCCAACTGGGCTTCGGGCGATGTCACCAAGCAGGTCCGCTGCATCTACGTGGCAATCGGGCAGAAGGCGTCCACCATTGCCGCCATCCGCCAGACCCTCGAGGACAACGGCGCGCTGGAGTACACCACCATCGTGGCTTCTCCCGCTTCCGACCCCGCCGGCTTCAAGTACCTGGCACCGTACGCCGGTTCGGCCATCGGCCAGCACTGGATGTACGGCGGCAAGCACGTCCTCATCGTGTTTGATGACCTGTCCAAGCAGGCTGAAGCCTACCGTGCGGTATCGCTGCTGCTCCGCCGTCCGCCGGGACGCGAAGCCTACCCGGGCGACGTCTTCTACCTGCACTCCCGCCTCCTGGAACGTTGTGCAAAGCTGTCCGACGAACTGGGTGCCGGCTCCATGACGGGCCTGCCGCTGATCGAGACCAAGGCGAACGACGTTTCCGCCTACATCCCGACCAACGTCATCTCCATCACTGACGGCCAGATCTTCCTCCAGTCGGACCTCTTCAACGCCAACCAGCGTCCCGCTGTTGACGTGGGTGTTTCGGTGTCCCGCGTGGGCGGCGCCGCACAGGTGAAGTCCATGAAGAAGGTCTCCGGTACGTTGAAGCTGGACCTGGCCCAGTACCGCGACATGCAGGCATTCGCCATGTTCGCCTCGGACCTGGATGCTGCCTCCCGGCAGCAGCTGACCCGTGGCGCCCGCCTGATGGAACTCCTGAAGCAGGGCCAGTACTCGCCGTTCCCGGTCGAGAACCAGGTTGTCTCCATCTGGGCCGGCACCAACGGCTACCTGGATGACGTTCCGGTTGAGGACATCAGCCGCTTCGAAAGCGAATTCCTGGAGCACCTGACCCACAAGTCCTCGATCCTGACCACGCTGGCGCAGACCAACGTGCTGGACGATGACACCGCAGCGGCTCTGAAGTCGGCAATCGTCGACTTCAAGAAGGGCTTCTTCGGCGAGGGGGACAACCACCTGGTGGGTGCGGGGCATGAGGAATATGCCGCCATCGACGAGGCACAGGTTGACCAGGAAAAGATCGTCAAGCAGAAGCGCTAGTTCCACTGAGCGGGTGTGCCGGGTCCATCGGGCCCGGCACACCCGGCCAACGGAACGCTAGGAAAGGATAAGTATGGGAGCCCAGATCCGGGTCTACCGCCAGAAGATCAGCTCGACCACGTCGATGCGCAAGATCTTCAAGGCGATGGAACTGATCGCTACCTCGCGCATCGGCAAGGCCCGTGCGCGCGTAGCAGCTTCACTGCCTTACGCGAACGCGATCACGCGCGCCGTTTCTGCTGTCGCAAGCCAAAGCGAAATCGACCACCCGCTGACCACTGAGCCGGAGCAGATCCGCCGTGCCGCCGTCCTGGTAATTACCGCGGACCGTGGCCTGGCCGGATCGTACTCGGCAAGCGTGCTCAAGCAGGCGGAAGGTCTCATCGAGCTGCTCCACGAAGAAGGCAAGGAAGTCAAGACTTACGTCGTCGGACGTAAGGCCCAGGCCTACTTCGACTTCCGGAACCGTGAATATGCACGGGTCTGGACCGGAGGAACCGATGCGCCTGAGTTCACTACCGCTCGCGAAATCGGTGAAGCACTGCTGACGGAGTTCGCGACCGACTACGAAGACGGCGGCGTGGACGAGATCCACGTGGTGTACACCCGCTTCAAGTCCATGGTTACCCAGGAACCCACTGTCATCCGCCTGCTTCCCCTGGAAGTAGTGGAAGAACAGGCGGCTTCCGAGTCGGACCTGCTGCCGCTGTACGAGTTCGAGCCGGAAACAGAGCGCGTCCTCGACGCTCTGCTGCCGCGCTACATCGAGTCCCGCATCTTCGCGGCCATGCTGCAGGCGGCAGCTTCTGAGCTTGCTGCACGCCAGCGGGCCATGAAGTCCGCCGGCGACAACGCCACGGATCTCATCAAGAAGTACACGCGTCTGCGCAACACGGCCCGCCAGGCTGAAATCACGCAGGAGCTTTCGGAGATTGTTGCCGGCGCCGACGCCCTCGCGTCCTAGCCTGCAGCCTTTTCGGATTCCGCTGGACCTGCACCAGCACAGATAAACTTAACCCCACGCCATCTACTGAGTGAAGTGAGAGAGATGACTGCCACTGCTACCGAACGCGTAGCCGCGACGGCCGGTGCCACCGGCCGCATTGCGCGCGTAATCGGCCCGGTTGTCGACGTCGAATTCCCGGCTGACGCAATCCCGTCCATCTACAACGCACTCACCACCGAGATTACTCTCAACGGTGAGACCAAGACCATCACGTTCGAGACCTCCCAGCACCTGGGTGACAACCTCGTCCGCGCCATCTCCCTGCAGGCCACCGACGGACTTGTCCGCGGCACCTCCGTGGTGGACAGCGGCGCCCCGATCTCCGTGCCCGTGGGCGACGGCGTCAAGGGCCACATCTTCAACGTCCTGGGCCAGCCCCTGGACGTTGCCGAGTCGGAACTGGAGATCAGCGAACGCTGGCCCATCCACCGCAAGGCTCCGAGCTTCGCTTCGCTCGAAGGCTCCACCGAGATGCTGGAAACCGGCATCAAGGTGATCGACCTCCTCACCCCGTACATCAAGGGTGGAAAGATCGGCCTGTTCGGCGGCGCCGGCGTGGGCAAGACCGTTCTGATCCAGGAAATGATCACCCGTGTGGCACGCAACTTTGGTGGTACCTCGGTATTCGCCGGTGTTGGCGAGCGTACCCGTGAAGGTAACGACCTCTGGGTTGAAATGGAAGAGGCCGGCGTCCTCAAGGACACCGCCCTTGTATTCGGCCAGATGGATGAGCCGCCGGGAACGCGCCTGCGCGTGGCGCTGTCCGCACTGACCATGGCGGAGTACTTCCGCGATGTGCAGAACCAGGACGTGCTGCTCTTCATCGACAACATCTTCCGCTTCACGCAGGCAGGGTCCGAGGTTTCCACCCTCCTCGGCCGCATGCCGTCCGCCGTGGGCTACCAGCCCAACCTGGCTGACGAGATGGGCCTCCTGCAGGAGCGCATTACGTCCACCAAGGGCCACTCCATCACCTCGATGCAGGCCATCTACGTTCCCGCAGATGACTACACCGACCCGGCACCGGCAACCACCTTCGCACACCTCGACGCGACCACGGAACTTTCCCGTGAAATCGCCTCCCGTGGTCTGTACCCGGCCGTTGACCCGCTGACGTCCACGTCCCGAATCCTGGATCCCCAGTACATCGGCAAGGATCACTACAACACGGCTGTCCGTGTGAAGCAGATCCTGCAGAAGAACAAGGAACTCCAGGACATCATCGCCATCCTCGGTGTTGACGAACTCTCCGAAGAGGACAAGATCGTCGTGTCGCGTGCACGCCGCATCCAGCAGTTCCTCTCGCAGAACACCTACACCGCCAAGCAGTTCACCGGCGTTGAGGGCTCCACGGTTTCCATCAAGGACACCGTTGAAGGCTTCTCCGCCATCTGCGACGGCGAGCTGGACCACATCGCGGAGCAGGCGTTCTTCAACGTCGGCGGACTCGATGACGTTGAGCGCCAGTGGGCCAAGATCCAGGAACAGACCAAGTAATATGGCTGAGCTTGAGGTTGAGATTGTCGCAGCGGACCACTTCGTGTGGTCCGGAGCGGCCAAGATGGTCAAGGCCCGCACCAGCGATGGTGAAATCGGAATCCTGCCCGGCCACTCGCCCCTGCTGGCGATCCTGGCCGAGGGTGAACTGGCCATCCAGCCGGTTTCGGGAGACCGTATCGCGGTAGATGTCGATGGCGGGTTCTTCTCCGTGGACAACAACCGCGTGGTCATTGTTGCTGACAACGCCCACCTGGGCGGCTCGGCTACCGCTGGGATCCGCTAGCACCACCTTGATGGACGCATCGAGTCTTCCGTTCATCGCATTGGCAGTCGTTTTTGGGCTGCTCATCTTTGCACTGTGCCTTTCGGGGGTGCGCCGCTTCAATCTGCGGCGTGCCCTCGGCACGGTGGACGCCTCCATTTGCATGGCTGGAAACAGTTGGCAGATGGGGGTTTGTCGTTATCAGGACAACGACCTGGAGTGGTTCCGGCTGCTCTCACTCAGCGTCCGGCCCAAGCACAAGTTCAAGCGGCATTCCCTGGAACTGCTGGGCCGCCGCAAACCCACCGAGGCTGAGGCTGTCAAGGTCCAGCCCGACGTCGTCATTGTTGAACTGCGCTATGAAGGCAAGGACCTGCGCCTCGCCATGAAGTTTGACGCCTATACCGGCCTGTCATCCTGGCTGGAGGCCGGCCCGGTCATCGGCATAGGTACCTGGCGCTAGCCGAGGTGGACTGGTTCTTCGACGTTCGTCTCATCGACGGGCCGCTGTACTGGGTTTCCCTGGCACTGGGCGTCGCAGGCGGCGCCTATCTCCTGGTTCCGCCCGCCCGCGGACGCAGCCGACAGTGGCTGGTGCGGGTGCTTGCCGCCGCCGTCGCAGCTTTCGCGCTGGTTTCCGGTGTCCATTGGGCCCTCATCAACGTATTCTCAGTATTCCCCGAAAACATCCCCAATGCCGTCCTGCTCTGGGTGGTGACCGGTGTTGCTGCCGTGATCCTGCTGGCGCTGAGGGTGCCCCGGAGCAGTTGGCGCAGCCGCTGGCTGGGGCTGGTGGCCGTCCTCCTGGTCGCCGCACTGTCCGCGGTGCAGATCAACGCCTACTTCGGCCTGAACCGGACGGTGAGCGACCTTTTCGGAACAGCCCTGGCACGGATCCCGCCGCTGGAACAGGAACTGATGCGGCAGCCTGGCGCGTCCGACGGCGTGCCACTGGATGGGTGGGTCCCGCAAGGAGGGCTGCCAGCGGGCGGAGTGCTGCGAAAGTCCGCAATCCCCGGTGTGCTTTCCGGGATGAATACCCGCGACGCCTACATCTACCTGCCGCCCGCCTACTTTGCTCCGAACCGTCCTGCGCTGCCGGTGCTGGTGCTGGTGGCAGGGCAGCCGGGCGGTCCCGCAGACTGGCTCACCGGAGGTTCCCTCCAGTCCCACATGGACTCTTACGCCGCGTCCCATGGGGGAGTGGCACCGGTAGTGGTGATCCCGGACCCCAATGGGTCGCAGTCCGCCAACACCATGTGCATGGACAGCCGGATCGCACGCGCGGACACCTACCTTTCCGAGGACGTGCCCCGGTGGATCAAGTCCACGCTCGCCGTCGATACCAACCACGCCCGCTGGGCGGCCGGCGGATTCTCCTTCGGCGGCACGTGCGCGCTGCAGCTGGGCACAAGGCATCCGGACCTGTTCCCCGCCGTACTGTCGTTCTCGGGCGAGGCAGAGCCCGCGATCGCCAAGGAACGCCAGAAAACGATCGATGCATCGTTCCCGGGCGATCCCGAAGCCTTCAACCGGCAGACGCCGCTCCACATCATGAAGCAGCAGCGTTTTGACGGCAACGGAATGTATTTGACCGCCGGCGAGGACGACCCGGAATTTGTTGCCTACCTGCGCACCCTGTCCGCGGCGGCCAAGGACGCCGGCTTCACCGTGCGCGCCTTTGAAGTTGAGCAGACCGGGCACTCCTGGGACACCTCCTCGAAGCGCATCACGGACGCTTTGGACTTCCTCGCCGGGCAGTGGGGGATCACGTGGTGAGCGCCGACCGGAAGGTCCGCCCTGCAGGCATGGCCTGGTCCACTGTGCTGCGGCCAGTGCTGCGGCTGGTCATGGCGGAACTGAGGGCCGTGCCCTTCACACTGTCATTCCTGGGCGTCTTCCTGGCAGCAGCGGCAGCCACTGGCAGCTTCCTGGCCGGGCCGCCCGAGCAGCTGCTGTGGTTCGCCGGTGTCAGCGGCCCGGGACTCCGGAACGGGGACTGGTGGTCCTTGTTCACCAGCCTGTTCTTCGCCACGAACCCCCTGGCGTACGCGGCCGCATCGCTGATGATCGTGCTGCTCCTGGGGCTTGCGGAACGCAAACTGGGCACGCGCGCGGCGGCCGCCCTGCTGTTTGGCGGCCAGTTCGCCGCCGTCACGCTCTTCCTCCTGGTCACCCAGCTGGCCCAGTATGCGCGGGATGGCTGGCTGGACCGGATGGCCGATGACGTCCTGATTGGACCGTATGGGCCCCTGCTGGCCGCCGGACTGGCCGGCAGCGCGCGCCTGCCCGTGCTGTGGCAGCGCCGGCTGCGGACCGCTGTACTGTCCGTATCGCTCCTCCTGGTGCTGTACGTGGGGCACGCCGAAACAGTGATCGGACTGCTGGGCGCTTTGCTGGGGCTGGTTCTCGGGTGGTGGATCCAGGGGGACCAGGGCCAGCTCCACCGGCACCGGTCAACGGGGCGTGAAACGCGAAATCTCCTTGCCCTTACTGTTGCCGTGTTCGCCGTCGGGCCGATCCTTACCGGGATTGCGCGGGCGCCCACCGGCCCACTGGCCCTTTTGCGGGACATGGTCCTGAATCCGCTGCCCACCCTTGGCCAGCTGGCGGCCAACTGCGGCAGCACGGTGGAAGCCTCCTGCCTTGAAGCGGGCCGCGCCGGCTTTGCCGGTCCCGTTGGCCTTGCGCTGGCCGTCGTGCCGGTAGCCCTGCTGCTGATTTGTGCCGACGGCATGCGCCGGGGACGGCGCCTGGCCCTGAACATTGCCCTCGCCATCCAGTTGGCCGTCACGGCGCTGGCCGCTGTCTACCTGGCCTTGTTCGCCCTGGTTCCACCGCGGGGGCAGGGGCCGAACGCCCCGATGGGATCCGCCTTCGCCCACGTTCTTCCGCTGGTTGTGGTTCCCCTGCTGCTGGCGCTGGTCCTGTGGCTGAACCGGCGCCAGTTCCGCGTGCAGACGGTCCCGTCGGCGCGCCGGGTGCTGGCGGCAGCCGTGGGAGGCTCGTGGCTCCTCCTCGCAGGGGCCTATGCTGCCGCCTGGTTCGGGGCGGGGGGCATGGACCGGGACGGCGGAATGCTGGGACTCCTGGCCGAGCTGGCCCGGCAGTACGTACCCATTCCCATCCCGCAGCATTACCACCGCCTCTTCGCCGACCGCAACAGCCTCGAGGCCCTGCTGTTCGCCTACTCGGGGCCGGTGTTCTGGTTCATCGCATTGGCTGCGGTGTGGTGGGTGCTGCTGGGCAAAGCGGACCGAACCGATTCAGGCCATGACGACAGGGACAGGGCCAGGGCGCTGCTGCATCAGGGCGGGGGCCCGCTCTCGTGGATGGCGTTGTGGGAACCCAACAGCTACTGGTTCAGTCCGGACGGCAAGGGTGCCGTTGCCTTCCAGCAGCACGGCAGCGTGGCGCTGACACTTGGCGGCGCCTTCGGGCCGAGGGACGCCCAGCAGCCGGTGACCGAGGGCTTCCTCGCATATTGCCGCGGCCATGCGCTGATCCCCGCACTCTATTCGTGCGACGACACTATGTGGCCTGCATTGCAGGAGCGCGGCTTTTCCCGTGTGGCCGTGGCCCAGGAAACCCGGCTGCCCATCCGCCGGCTGGAGTTCAAAGGCAAGGAATGGCAGAACGTGCGCACAGCCCTGAACCGGGCTGCCAAGCTGGGGGTGCGCGCCGTATGGGGTCCGTACCACACCCTGCCCGCGCCGCTCCGGTCCCGGCTCAGTGAGGTGTCCGAGGAATGGGCGGCGGGAAAGTCCGTCCCGGAGATGGGCTTCACGCTGGGCGGCGTGGATGAGCTTGAGGATGAGGAAGTGCTGTGCTGCCTCGCCGTGGACGGCAACGGTACCGTCCACGGCGTGACCAGCTGGCTGCCCGTTTACGACGGCGGGCGGCTGGTGAGCCGGACCCTGGACGTCATGCGAAGGGGCGCCGAGGGTTTTCCGGGAGTCATGGAGTTCCTCATCGCCTCTGCGGTGCTGGAGCTGCGCTCCTCCGTGGAAGTCATCTCGCTCTCCGGTTCACCATTGGCCGGAGCCGTTCGGGACGATGCCGTCCGGAACAATGAAGTCCGGGACGATGCCGCCCAGGAAAATCAAGCCCGGGACAATGAAGCCGGGGACGGCCCGGAGAACCTGGTACGGATCCTGGACCTGGTGGGGCATGCCTTGGAACCCGTCTATGGGTTCCGCTCCCTGGCGGCGTTCAAATCCAGGTTCAAGCCCGAGTACCGTGCGCTGTACCTGTATTACCAGGACCCGTTGCACCTGCCGGCAATCGGACGTGCCCTGACGCGTGCATACCTGCCCGGGCTTTCCCTTGCGCAGGGGGCCCGCCTGGTCCGGAAACTGGTGCAGTGAGCCCTGGGATGCCGGTAGGAACTCTTAAAAACCAATGGTCTCCGGCATAAATGCCGGAGACCATTGTTTCGCTGCCGGCCGCTCAGCGGCCGGGGGAGCGGACTAGACTACCGTGACGCCCGTAGCCTGGGGGCCCTTGGCGCCCTGGCCGATTTCGAACTGAACACGCTGGTTCTCGTCGAGGGTCTTGAAGCCGCCGGTCTGGATTTCGGAGTAGTGAACGAAAACGTCCCCATCCGAATCATCCGGGGTAATGAAGCCGAAGCCCTTTTCAGCGTTGAACCACTTGACGGTTCCCTGTGCCATTTATTTCTCCTCATTGTGGAACTTTTTAAGATCGGCACACCTCGTACCGGCCTTGGTCACTCCGCGAGAAGAATCCTGATTACCGGACACCCGGGAAAGGGTTCCGGTGCTGCAGGAGCTTCGCGCTCGCAACATGTCTTGCGAGCATGAAAAACACCTACACAAAGACTGAGATAAGAATTTCACGCCCATTCCCGCAGGTCAACGGTTCGGGCGTCAAATTGGCTAAATTTTGTCCAAATTGCAGGTTAATGCGCACGTCAGGGGCTTATTCAACCGGGTAGGGAAGTCCCGGTTGCCTTCCGGCTCAGAAAAGCCGGGATTCGCTGTCGTCCACACCGCGCATTGCGTCATAGTCCAAAGTGATGCAATCGATTCCGCGGTCGTTCGCGAGCACTTTTGCCTGCGGCTTGATCTGCTGGGCGGCAAAGATTCCGCGGACCGGGGCAAGCAGCGGATCACGGTTCAGCAACTCAAGGTAACGGGTCAGCTGCTCCACGCCGTCGATGTCGCCGCGGCGCTTCAGCTCGATGGCTACGGTGCCGCCGTCCGCATCACGCGCCAAGATGTCCACCGGGCCGATGGCGGTGAAGTACTCGCGGCGGATGAGTGAATAGCCGCTTCCCAGGGTCTCTATCTGTTCAGCCAGGAGCCTCTGAAGGTCCGCCTCCACGCCGTCCTTGATCAGCCCCGGGTCCACGCCGAGATCGTGGGACGACTCGTCGAGTTTTTCGTGGATGTTGATGATGAGGCGGTCATCGGTCTTGGCCGACTGCACCGTCCACTGCTCCATGACTCCCAGTTCAAGATCCACGTCCTCGGGGGAGGAGACCCGCAGCGTCGCCGGCGGGCTCATCCAGTTGAGCGGCTTGTAGGAACCGCCGTCGGAATGCACCAGGACGGAGCCGTCGGCCTTCACCAGCAGGAGCCTGGTGGCCAGCGGGAGATGGGCTTTAAGCCGGCCAACGTAATCAACGGAGCATCGGGCTATCACAAGTCGCACGCCGTACAGACTACCGTCTGCCGGATACCGCGCCCGTCAGCACGCTCTTCATCCAGGGGCCCTGCCGGGCAGGAAACCGGCCCGCAGCTGGGGCAGAATGGATTCATGCCGCGCTCCAACCGACCCCGCCGTCCCGTATCCGGAAAGGGTACGGCTTCCGGCAGGCCCGGTGCCGGCAGGGGAGCGGGCCGGAAAAACAGCCAGGACATTCCCGAACTGGATCTCGAACGGGCACGTGCCGGCATCGCGCGGCGCGAGAGTGCGCCCGACGGCGAATGGATGGTCCGCACCATGACCGCCCGGAACGCCGAAAAAACGTACATTTGCCCGGAATGCTCCACCGCGGTGCTGCCCGGCGTGGCCCACCTGGTGGTCTGGAAGGATGACCACCTGTTCGGGGCGGCCGCCGGCCTGGCGGAGCGGCGCCACTGGCACACGAACTGCTGGATGTCGCGCAGTTACCGCTACCGCTAGCCGCAGCGGGCGAAGACGCGCCCGCTGTCGCTAAGCTGGCAGTCATGAGTTCTGATCCGGCGTCGTACGAGTTCCGCCAAGGCCCTGGCCCCACTCCAATCCGTGCCTCTACCGTCCTGCCCGCGAAACGCGAACTGGTGCAGCTGGAAACGGAAGACGGCCACACCCTTGTGGCCGAGCTGGCGCTGCCGGAATCCGGGCCCGTACATGCCACCCTGATCACCCTGCATCCCCTTCCAACCCACGGCGGCTTCATGGACTCCCACGTCTACCGGAAGGCTTCCTACCGGCTGCCGGCGCTCGCCGGCATCGCAGTGCTGCGGTTCAACACCCGCGGAACCGCATCACCGCATGGAACCAGCAGCGGCGCCTTCGAAGAGGGCATCGGGGAACGCCATGATATGGAGGCGGCGGTCCGCTTCGCCGTGGAACGGGGCCTGCCCAACCGCTGGCTGGTGGGTTGGTCCTTTGGCACGGAGCTTGCCCTGATGTACGGCGCAGTGGAGCCGGTGGCGTCCCAAGTCGAGGGTGCGGTCCTGCTCTCGCCCCCGCTGCACCGCGCCACTGACGAACACCTGCGCCTGTGGGCGGAATCCGGGAAGCCGCTCACGGTACTGGTCCCGGAGCATGACGACTTCCTCAAGCCGGACGAGGCCGCCGCCAGGTTCAGCATGGTTCCGCAGGCCCGCGTGGTGGGCGTGGACGGTGCCAAGCACCTGTGGGTGGGGGAGAAGTACGCCTCCCGGGTGCTCAACGAGATTGTGGACGACGTCACCGAGGCAGGATCGGGCGCTGCCGGGCTGCCGCACGAATGGAACGGGCCCGCGGCAACGGCCTCGGCCTAGGGAGCGGCAGCCTCAGCCTGGCGGGCGGAGGCCCGCCGGCGCAGGCCTAGTGCTGGTCCTGCCGGACGATGTAGATCTCCCTGATCAGCAGCAGGACGGCGGCCGCCGTCGGGATGGCGATCAGCGCGCCGAGCACGCCCAGCAGGCTGCCGCCGGCGATGACGGAAATTACGGCGACGGCGCCCGGCACGGCAACGGCCTTCTGCATGATGCGCGGGGAGATGAAATAGGCCTCGAACTGCAGGTAGGAGAAGTAGCAGATCCCGTAGACCGCCGCAGCCTGCCAGCCTTCGGTGAGGGATACCAGCAGCACCACGACGCCTGCGATCATGCCGCCGACCAGGGGGATGAACGCGAGCAGGGCCACCACGAACGCCAGCAGCAGGGCGAACGGGATCCCGACGATGGACATCACGATGAAGGCAAACGTGGCATTCAGGAGTGCAACAACAGCCTGCCCAATGACGTAGTTGCCCACCGAGCGGGTGATTTCCTCGGACAGCGCCTCCACCCGGTGCCGCCGGGAACGCGGCGCGAGGCGGTACCCCCACTTTTTCATTGCGGGCAGGGCGGCCAGGAAGTACAGGCTCAGCACCAGGACGATAAGGGTGCCGAAGAGCCCGTTGGCCACGGTGGAGCCAAAGCCCACCACGCCCCCGAAGATCCCGCCCATGGCAGCGGGGTCGTTCACGAACTTGTCCAGTTCTTCAGTGACCCGCTCCCGTACCCCGAACTGGTCATCCAGGCTGCGGAAAAAGTCGGAATCGATGAAGTCCCGGATCCACACCGGCGCCTGTTCAACGATCTGGGTGACCTGCTCCACGATGGTGGGGATCAGGGTGGCGAAAAAGCCGACGACGGCGCTTACCAGCACCGTGACGGACACCAGGATTCCGGCCGGCCTGGGGATTTTGCGGCTTTCCAGCCAGCCCACCACAGGTTCCAGCCCCAAGGCGATGAACAGGGCGGCCACGATCCACAGCAAAAGCTGGGTGGTGTTGGAACCGATCCAGTAGACCAGCAGCGCAAGCCCCACGCCCACGGCACCCATGAACCCCATGTAGAGCGGATGCTGCGGCGAGATCCGGGGTCCGGGGCTGCCGAACTGCGGCTGCACTTCGCTGTCCAGGCCGGACTCGTCCCCGTTCTGGCGCGAGTACTCCGGCGGCATCTCGAACCGTAGCCTGGGCTGGGCCCCGGGAAGGGGCTGGCGCAGACGGTGTACCAGGAGGCCCAGGGCGGCCGCAGCGGGGTTCTTCCGGCGGGCAGCAGCAGGGCTGGAGGGAGCGGCGGACGGCGGCTGGGAACTCCCCGGATTTTCGCCTGCCGCGGAGGTCTCGTCCGTCTTGTCAGTCACTGGTTTTTGGGGCCTGTTCCGTACGTGGCACCGCTGGTGCGGGCCGATGTGATGATCATCGCAAACACTATCAGCAGCCTTGTCAACAGCTGCCGAAAGTCCGTGCCTGCGCCCTGCCGCTGCTCCGGTTGAAAGCCCCGGTCCCGGGTGGTGGTAACAAAACGGTTACTATTGAAGGTAAACCCCCGCTGATGATAGGTGTTCCCTTGCGTTTAAAGACTGCAGTCGCACTCGTGCTGCTCGGCCTCCTGACACTTTTGGCCGGTATCGGCCAGAGAACCATCTGGGCCCCCTCAGAGACCTTCACGGCCTCCGCGCCGGCGGATGCCGCCGCGGCGCCGCTGACCGTAATCGACCAGAGCCTGCGCACCCTTCACGGCGGAACGGTCAAGATCAACATCGAGGGCGACGGAAACTTCATGCTGGCAGCGGGCCGGCCCGATGACGTGGACGCATGGGTTGGCCAGGCAGCCCACAACACCATCACCGGTGTTTCCGAGGACGAAAAGTCCCTCCAGGTGGAGCACGCCGACGGGGAAGCCGCCGCGCCCAACCCTGCCGGCTCGGACCTCTGGGTTTCCACCGAGAACGCCAGCGGCGAACTCGAGTACTCATGGAGCCCGCCGGCCGACGGCGAGTGGACCCTCCTGCTGGCCTCCGACGGTACGCAGCCTGCCCCGGCCTCCATCTCCATGACGTTCCCCAACGACACCTCCACCCCGTGGGCCGTCCCGCTGATGATCCTCGGCTCCCTGCTGATTCTTGGCGGCATTGCCCTGGCACTGCTGTCCGCACGCAAGCGCAACGGCGAAGGCGGCGGCCAGGGCAGCGGGTTTGCCCAGCGCGCCCGCGCCAAGAGCGAAGCACGCTCGTCCTCCCGCGTGACCATGGCTGCCGCCGGAGTGGTTGCTGCTGCCGTGGTTGCAGGAACAGGCGTTGCCGCAAATGCCACCTCACCCGCCCCCGAATCCTCCTCGGACCCGTCGGCCGCGGCCTCGCCTGCTGCCCGTGAGCAGTCCGCTGCTCCCGTCCTGCTCGATGCCCAGTTCCGCCGGATCCTTGAACAGGTCTCCAGCGCCGTTGACGCCGGCGATGCGGCAAAGGATGCCGGGCAGCTTGCAGCCCGCGTCGGCGGTACTGAACTGGAAGTCCGGACCCAGAACTACAAGATCCGCTCCCAGGTGGGTTCCTACGAGGCCCGCATGCCGGTCCGCTCCACCAAGCTCCTCACCACCGTTGTGACCAGCGACCGTGAGTGGCCGCGTTCCGTCATGGCCGTGACCCAGGGTGATGGCAACGTGGTCCCGCAGCTGCTCACGCTGGTCCAGGCCTCACCGCGCGAGAACTACAAGCTGGTGGAAACCAACCCGCTCCAGCCCGGCACCACGTTCCCCAGCATCAGCCGGGACGGCACCGAAACGCTGGCGGCCGGCGACAAGACCGGGCTGCTGTACAGCGGCGAGGAAGCAATGGCCGGACTGGCCGACCGCCTCACCAGCCCCGAATCCGCCTACAAGGACAAACTGGTGGAAGGCGAGTCCTCGCCCTACATCGCCGACACCCTGTCCTACCAGGCAGAGGTAGTCAAGGCCGGCGAGAACGGCAACTTCTCCTTCACCCACAAAGTGGTTCCGGAAAGCACCGTGGTGTTCCGCACCGCAGATGGCGGCGCCCTGGTCCTGGGCCGGATCAACTTCGGGTTCGAAGGGACCCCCAAGGCTGCCGGTGACAAGCTCACCATCGGTGATGACGCTGCGGCCTTGGCCGGCGGCAAGGAAACCACCACCGGCATGGTCCTGAGCTTCGCTGAGTCCATGGCTGTGTACGTTCCGCCGGCAGGATCCACGGATCCGATGCGGCTGGTCGCAGCCACCCGCGGCCTCGTGGGTGCCAGCTTCAAGTAGGCCGGCACAACGCATTACCCCCGGCAGCGGCCGGAGTGGCTAGAGTGGAAAGCATGAGTTCGCCAGCTTCCCGCCCAGTCCCTCCGGCCGCTGCCAATCCGCTTAACCTGCGCGGCGCCGTCGACCTCTCTTCGCTCAAGCAGCGGCCCGCCCCTTCGGGGGCCGGTACGCCAGCGGAGGGAGCGCCGCAGCGTACCGGTGCCCCGGAACTGAAGGTCAACGTCACGGAGGGCAACTTCCAGCAGCTGGTGGAGCTTTCGGCGCAGGTTCCGGTGGTGTTCGCCCTCTGGGCGTCCTATTCCCCGGAGTCGGCAACCATGCTGGACGTCCTGGGACGGGTGGTGGAAAGCTACGGCGGACGGCTGGTCCTTGGCGCCGCGGATATCGACGCGTTTCCGCAGCTTGCCCAGGCCTTCCAGGTGCAGGCCGTTCCCACTGCCGTCGCCGTCCTCAAGGGCCAGCCGGTGCCACTGTTCCAGGGCGGCGCGGACGAGCAGCAGGTGCGGAGCCTCTTCGACGAACTGTTGAAGGTTGCCGCTGCCAACGGCGTGACGGGCAGCCTGGGTGCCGGCGCCCCTGACGATGATGCTCCGGCACCCCTGCCGCCGCTCCACCAGGCCGCTTTCGGCGCCATCGAAGCCGGCGATTACCAGGCGGCTGCCGATGCCTACCGCCAGGCACTGAACGAGATGCCTTCGGACCACGAAGCCAAGGCCGGGCTGGCCCAGGTGGAATTGATGGCGAGGCTGCAGCCGCTTTCGGCCCAGGACAGCGAAGCGATGCGGGCCCTCGCGGCCAATGAACCGGACAACCTTGAGGCCCAGCTCCTCGTTGCGGACCTGGACGTGGCCGGCGGGCACGTGGAAGACGGGTTGAACCGGCTGGTTTCCTTCATCGGCCGGAACTTCGGCCCGGAGCGGGAAACGGCCCGCGTCCGGCTGCTGGAGCTGTTCGACGTGGTGGGCGCCTCCGACGAGCGCGTCGCCAAAGCCCGCCAGGCGCTGGCGAGGGTGCTCTTCTAGTGCCTGCGTTGTTCCAGCCCCTGAAGCTACGTTCCCTGGAACTGCAGCACCGGGGCTGGGTTTCGCCTATGTGCCAATACAGTTGCGATCCCGACGACGCTCCCGGGGTGCCGAACGACTGGCACCTGATGCACCTGGGATCCTTTGCGGCGGGCGGCGCCGCGCTGATCCTCACCGAAGCCGCCGCAGTCACGGCGGATGGCAGGATCAGCCCCCGCGACGCCGGGATATACACCTCCGAGCAGGCCGCGGCGTGGGAGCGCATCACCTCATTCGTCCACCGCCATGGGTCTGCGGAGGCAAAGATCGGCGTGCAGCTGGCCCACGCCGGCAGGAAGGCTTCCACCTGGTGGCCCTTTTCCGGCCGGCACGGCAGCGTTCCGGAGTCCGACGGCGGCTGGGCCACGGTGGGGCCGTCGCCGTTGGCGTTTGACGGCTACGCAGAACCTGCCGCAATGAGCGGGGAGGACATCGAAGGGGTCATACGCGATTTCGCTGCGGCCGCCGTGCGCGCTGTGGACGCAGGTTTCGACACCATTGAAATCCACGGGGCCCACGGGTACCTGCTGCACCAGTTCCAAAGCCCGCTGATCAACACAAGGTCCGATTCCTGGGGCGGTACGGAAGCCGGGCGGAACCGTCTCATGCTTGCGGTGGTGGACGCCGTGCGCGCGGTCATTCCGGACTCCATGCCGTTGCTCCTGCGGATCTCGGCCAGCGACTGGGCTGCAGGCGGAGTGGACCTGCCGGCCTCGGTGCGCCTGGCGCGGGAGGCAGCCGAGCATGGTGTGGACCTGGTTGATGTTTCCAGCGGCGGGGCAGTGGCCCACCAGCAGATCAAAGCCGGCCCCGGCTACCAGACCGGATTTTCTGCCGCCATCCGGAAGGAAGCAGGCGTGGCCACAGGGACGGTGGGCCTGCTGACATCGGCGGGGCAGGCCGAGCATGCCATCGCCACAGGCCAGGCGGACGGCGTCCTCATTGCCCGGGCGGCGCTCCGGGACCCCCACTGGTGGCTGCGGGCGGCCTTCGAACTGGGGCATGACATGGCCTGGCCACCGCAGTACGAACGGGCCGTGCCCCGCCGCTCCTTCTGATGCGGGTTCCACGATGGTGAGCGGAGCACGCAGCGGGGCAGCCGGTCCTGATGACAGCCTCGGCAGGCGGCTGGAGGAGAGCATCCTGGAACTTCTGGCCGCCAGGGCGGCAACGTCTACCATCTGCCCATCGGAAGCGGCCCGCGCCGTGGGCGGGGAAGACTGGCGGGATGCCATGGGACCTGCCCGGGAAGCGGCGCGGCGGCTCGTGACAGCCGGTGAAGTGGAGATCACCCAAGGCGGTTCGGTAGTGGATCCGGCCACGGCGAGGGGGCCTATCCGGATCCGCAGGGCAAGGCGGGGAACGGAACCGGCGGGACGCCCTACGCCTTTTTCGCTACTCCTTGGGGAGGACCCCGCAGCGGGGACGTGAGGGCTAGTCTGGCTTCATGACTGCTCCGCACCTGCCGGCTCTGTCCATCCGCGGCCTCGCCAAGCGCTTCGGCGGAAAGATCGCCGTGGACGGCATCAGCCTCGACGTCCCGGCAGGTTCCTTCTACGGCATTGTGGGACCCAACGGCGCCGGCAAGACCACCACGCTGTCCATGGCCACGGGGCTCCTTCGCCCGGATTTCGGAACCGCGGCGGTCCACGGCGTGGACGTGTGGCAGCGGCCGCTGGAGGCCAAGCGGCTCATGGGAATCCTGCCGGACGGCGTGCGGCTGTTTGACCGGCTGACCGGGGAGCAGCTGATCACCTATGCCGGGCTGCTGCGCGGAATGGAGCGGGATGTGGTGGCTTCCCGTGTTGCGGACCTCCTCGCCGCCATGGACCTCCAGGACGACGCCGGGACCTTGGTGGTGGACTACTCCGCCGGCATGACCAAGAAGGTCGCACTGGCGTCAGCCCTGATCCATGCCCCCCGGCTCCTGGTCCTGGACGAACCCTTCGAAGCGGTGGATCCGGTCTCCGCGGCCAACATCCGCTCCATCCTGGACGGCTACGTTGCTTCCGGCGGCACCGTCATTGTGTCAAGCCATGTGATGGACCTCGTGCAGCGGATGTGCGACCACGTGGCAGTGGTGGCCGGTGGACGGCTGCTGGCCGCCGGGACAGTAGACGAAGTGCGTGCCGGCGCAACACTTGAGGACAGGTTCGTCCAGCTGGTGGGCGGCCACAGCCACACGGAAGGGCTGGAATGGTTGCGCACCTTCTAAGGCTCAAGCTGACCCTGCTGCGCAACGGGCTGCGGCGCAGCCCCTGGCAACTGGTGGGGATGGCCTTTGCCGGGCTCTATGCGCTGGGCCTGGTGGCCACCCTGGTGGTGGCCCTCGTCCTCCTGCGGAACGCCCCCCACGATCTCGCCTACACAGCCGTGGTGCTCGGCGGGTCATCGGCCGTCCTGGGGTGGGGGATCATCCCGGTTGTGGCATCAGCAACGGACATGACCCTGGACCCTGCCCGCTTCACCACCTTTGCGATCCCCATGAAGCAGCTGCTGGCGGGACTCGCGCTGGGCGGCCTGATCGGGATTCCCGGAGTTGCCACGTCCCTGGTGGCGCTGTCCACGGTGGTCACCTGGTCCCGGGGCATCCTTCCCGCGCTCGCCGCCTTCACAGGGGCAGTACTCGGTGTGCTGACCTGCGTGGTGCTCGCCAAAGTGGTCACCACGGCCACAGCCAGCCTTGCGTCTTCACGGCGGTTCAAGGATGTCAGCGCCATCGCCTTCATGGTGCCGCTGGTCCTGATGGGTCCGATCGTCGCCGGGGTAAGCCAGGGAATCAGTGCGTCCACCGAATTCCTGCCGGGCTTTGCCCGGACGGTGTCCTGGACTCCGCTGGGCGCCCCCTGGTCCCTTGCCGGTGACATGGCTGCAGGCCGGCCGGGCGCGGCGGCACTGAAGCTGCTCATTTCGGTAGCAGCCCTCGCCGCCCTGGCCTGGAGCTGGAAGGTCCTGCTGGAACGGGCGCTGGTCACTCCTCCCTACGCGGGCAGCGGAAAGCGGAAAGGCGGGAGGCTGGGCCTGCTGGGAGTTCTTCCCGCCGTTCCGGCGGGGGCGGTGATGGCGAGGTCACTGACGTACTGGTTCCGGGATCCGCGGTACTCAGGCTCCCTGGTTGTGATCCCGCTGCTTCCCGTGGTCCTGGTGTTCCAGGGCAGCCAAACCGGCGACTACACAAGCCTGGGCTTCCTGGCGCCGCTGTCCGCGTTCATCCTGGCCTGGTCCATCTCCGCAGACGTGTCCTACGACAACACCGCGTTTGCCCTCCACCTCGCCACCGGCGTCCGTGGCGTGGCGGACAGGCTGGGCCGTGCCCTGGCCTGCCTGGCCTTCGCGCTTCCGGTAGTGCTGGTGTTCGCTGTGGGCTATTCCTCTTTCACGGGGGACTGGGCCGGCCTGCCCGGCCAGCTGGGGTTGAGCCTGGGCATCCTGTTCACGGGGCTGGGCCTGTCCTCGGTAGTTTCAGCGCGGTATACGGTGGCCGTCCCGCTCCCCGGTGACAGCCCGTTCAAGAAGCCGCCGGGCAACGTGGGCCAAACCCTGGCGGTGCAGTTCGGGGGGCTTCTGGTCCTGGTGGTCCTGGTCCTTCCCGAGGTTGCCCTCCTGGTTGCACAGCTCGTGACCGGGAACAGCCTTTTCGGCTGGCTCAACCTTGCCGCCGGTACCGTGCTGGGCCTGGGCCTGTTTGTGGCAGGCGTCGGCCTCGGCGGAAAATGGCTGGACGCCCGCGGACCCGAACTCCTGGCCCAGGTCTCCGTTAACCGCTGAGCAGCTCTGGAAGGAACAGCATGGAAGTTGTCATCCTCAACGGCAGCAGGAAGATCGCGCAGCTTGCCGCTGACGCCATCGAAGGGCTCCTGCGGCGCAAGCCCGACGCTGTCCTGGGCCTTGCCACGGGCTCGTCGCCGCTGCCTGTCTACGACGAACTCGCCGCGCGCCACGAACGGGACGGCCTGGACTTCAGCCGTGCTTCGGCCTTTGCGCTGGACGAATACGTGGGTCTTCCCGCGGGGCACCCCGAGTCCTACCGCGAGGTGGTCCGCCGGGAGTTCACGAACCGGGTGAACATTGCGCCGGAGAACGTCCATGGCCCGGACGGTTCGGCTGCCGACATCCCCGCCGCGTGCCAGGCCTACGAAGCTGCCATCAGCGCCGCGGGCGGGATCGACCTGCAGATCCTCGGCGTGGGAACGGATGGCCATATCGCCTTCAATGAGCCCGGCTCCTCGTTCGCGTCCAGGACCCGCATCAAGAGCCTCATCGAACAGACCCGCCGGGACAACGCCCGCTTTTTCAAAGGCCTGGCCGAGGTCCCGCACCATGTCCTGACCCAGGGCCTGGGAACCATCATGGAGGCCCGGCACGTGGTGCTGCTGGCAACCGGCGCGCGGAAGGCGCAGGCTGTCCGCGACTTCGTGGAAGGCCCCGTCGCCGCCCTCTGCCCGGCGTCGATCCTCCAGTTCCATCCGCACGCCACCGTCCTGCTGGACGAGGCGGCCGCCTCCGCGCTGAAACTCGCGGATTTCTACCGCCACACCTATGACAACAAGCCTCCCTGGCAGGGGCTGTAGCAGCGTCCGCGGCGTGTCCGCGGCACGTTGAAAAGTACGACGGCGGCCGGTTCCGGGCCCCGGCGCGGGCGTGCCGCCGTCGGACGTCACGCCGGCAGAAAGGCTAAGATGGATCGCATGACTAGCATGACGGACCCTCTCGACAACGACCCGATGCGCGAGCTTTCCGGGGCTGGATCGTCCACAGCCACCATTGAGCGCGAGGAACTGCGCCAGGAAGTGGAACCCGGGGACCGGGAGCGCTTTTCGCACTATGTGCGCAAGGAAAAGATCATGGAGTCCGCGCTGACCGGCGAGCCTGTCATCGCCCTGTGCGGCAAGGTCTGGACGCCGGGCCGGGACCCGCAGAAGTTCCCGGTCTGCCCCATGTGCAAAGAGGTCTATGACGGCCTGCGCCCGGGCAACGACGGCGGCAAGGGTCCCGGAGGGGACTCAGGCAACAACAAATAGTGACGGAGACGCTCTTTGGCGGCCCCACCCTGCCTCCGGCTTATCCGGAACGTGCAGCCTGGGGAACCGCCCCAAAACTCCGTGCCTGGCAGCAGGAAGCGCTTGACCTTTACCTGCGCAACAGCCCCCGGGACTTCCTGGCGGTAGCAACCCCCGGCGCCGGCAAGACCACCTTTGCCCTCCGCGTCGCGTCCACGCTCATCGACTCCGGCGCCGTCAACCGGGTGACCATCGTGGCGCCCACCGACCACCTCAAGCGGCAGTGGGCGGACGCGGCGGCCAGGGTGGGCATCGCCATCGACCCCAATTTCAAGAACTCCGACGGCCAGCACGGCCGCGGCTTCATCGGCGTGGCCGTCACGTATGCGCAGGTGGCCAGCAAGCCGCTGCTCCACCGCGCCAAGACCGAGGCTGCGCGCACGCTGGTGATCCTGGATGAGATCCACCACGGCGGCGAGGCGCTGTCCTGGGGCGACGGCCTCCGCGAGGCCTTCGACCCCGCCGTGCGGCGGCTCTCGCTGACGGGGACGCCGTTCCGGTCGGACACCTCGCCCATCCCGTTCGTGGAGTACGCCGAGGACCGGGACGGGATCCGACGCTCCAAGGCCGACTATACGTACGGTTATGGCAACGCCCTGCGCGACCATGTGGTCCGTCCCGTCATGTTCATGGCGTATTCCGGGCAGATGCGCTGGCGGACCAGCGCCGGTGAGGAAATGGCGGCATCGCTGGGCGAGGCCGCCGTCACCAAGGACATCACGTCCCACGCCTGGCGTACCGCCCTGAACCCGGCGGGGGAATGGATCCCTGCTGTCCTCGCAGGTGCGGACAAGCGCCTCAGTGAGGTCCGGCGTACAGTTCCCGACGCCGGCGGCCTGGTCATCGCCACCGACCACGAGGATGCCCGGGCATACGCCGGCCAGCTGAAAAGGATCACGGGGGAGTCGCCCACCGTCATTCTTTCCGATGATGCCAAGGCGTCCAGCAAGATCGAGGAGTTCACCGCCAGCGAGAAGCGCTGGATGGTGGCCGTCCGCATGGTGTCCGAAGGCGTGGACGTTCCGCGGCTTTCTGTTGGTGTCTACGCAACCTCCACATCGACCCCGCTGTTCTTCGCCCAGGCCGTGGGCCGCTTTGTACGTGCACGCAAACGGGGAGAGACGGCGTCGGTCTTCCTGCCCTCGGTACCCCAGCTGATGGCCCTGGCCAACTCCATGGAAGCGGAGCGGGACCACGCGCTGGACCGGCCGGAGAAGGAAGACGGGGACGGGCTCTTCAATCCCGAAGACTCACTCATGGAGGAAGCCAACCGCGAGGAGAAGGCCTCCGACAGCCTGACCAAGGGCAAGTTCGAGGCGCTGGACTCCCAGGCGTCCTTCGACCGTGTCCTCTTCGACGGCGGCGAGTTCGGCACCGGCGGCGAGGTGGGGTCCGACGACGAGCTGGACTTCCTGGGCATTCCCGGGCTGTTGGACGCCGAACAGGTTGGCACGCTCCTCCGGCAGCGCCAGCACGAGCAGCTCAACCGGAAGAACCGGAAAGCCCCGGCAGCGGCGGAAGTGCCGGCACCTGCCGTTCCGGACCACCGGATGCTGATGGACCTCCGGAACGAGCTGGCCAAGAATGTTGCCGCCTGGTCCGCCCGCACCGGAACACCCCACGGCGTGGTCCACACCAAGCTGCGCACGGTGTGCGGGGGCCCGCCCGTTGCCCAGGCCAATGAAGAGCAGCTGCAGTCACGCCTGCGCAAGCTCCAGGACTGGTTCATCGGCCGCAAGTAGCCGCCTTAACGCAAGATGGCCGGGACCCGTGGGTCCCGGCCATTTTCCACTTTTCCGGATCTGCTGGTTCCGGTCAGGCGACGTCCACGCCGCCGAGCTCCATCTCGGCAACCGCTTCTTCGAGGTCCTCGGCGATCCCGGCGGTCAGGGAACGGAGGACGGTGACGGAGTAGCCTGCCTGGACGGCGTCCAGCGCTGTGGCCATAACGCAGTAATCGGTGGCGATGCCCACCACCACAACATCCTCCACGTCATGGCTCTGGAGCCAGTCGTCGAGCCCGATGGCGTCATCGTCCGGGGCGAACCTCTCGGCGTCCCCTGGACCGGGCAGGGCACCGGGCTGCCGTTCCCCGGTGGGCACGGCGTCCTCAGGCGCCAGGAGTCCCTCGAAGCCCGAGTAGGCCGCCGCGTACTGGCCCTTCTGGAAGTAGGCCTGGATGTACTCGGTGTCCAGGTCGGGGTGCAGTTCGGCGCCCGGGGTTCCCGCCACGCAATGGGGCGGCCAGCTGTCCTTGAAGTCCGGGGTTTCGGAGAAGTGCCCGCCCGGATCGATGTGCCAGTCCTGGGTGGCGACGATGTGGTCGAACTCGCCGTGATGGGCCTCCACATACTCGCTGATGGCGCCGGCCACGTCCGCGCCGCCGGAGACGGCCAGCGAGCCGCCCTCGCAGAAGTCGTTCTGGACGTCGACGATGATCAGTGCCCGGGACATCAGTTCTCCTCGTACAGGGTAGGGATGGCTGCCTCGCCGCGCTGGAGGCGGTTGACGACGGCCGGCAGTTCGGCCATGGATTCCGCATGGCGGCGGCGCGCGCGGAGGACGCCTTCGTGGCCGGTCCAGCCGGGGACCAGCTCGCCGTTCTTCATGAACTGCTGGAGCAGCGGGCGGTCATTGCCGTCGTCCTCGGGCGGGCGCCCCACGCCGACTACCTCGGCGGTGGCAATGCCCCGCTCATCCAGCTTGCGCAGCGCATACTTGCGCCCGCCCACGCTGGCTTTGTTCTTGGCAGCCTTGGCGACGGAGACGAAGTTCCCGTCATCGTCCGTGCGGCTGACCAGCTTGTAGACCATGCTGGCCGTTGGTGCCCCGGACCCGGTGACCAGGGAAGTGCCCACGCCGTAGGAGTCCACCGGCGCGGATTGCAGCGCCGCGATGGCGTACTCGTCCAGATCCGATGTAACAACGATTTTGGTGTTCTCGTTGCCCAAGTCGTCCAGGATCGTGCGCACCCACTGGGCCTGCGCCACCAGGTCCCCGGAATCCAGCCGCACCGCGCCCAGCCGCGGCCCTGCAAGGTCCACGGCCGTGCGGACGGCCGTTTCGACGTCGTACGTGTCCACCAGCAGGGATGTTCCCTCGCCAAGCGACGCGATCTGCGCCTCGAAGGCATCCCGCTCGGTGTCATGCAGGAGCGTGAAGGAGTGGGCCGCCGTGCCCACCGTCTTGACGCCGTAGCGGATGCCTGCCTCCAGGTTGGAGGTGCTGTCAAAGCCGGCAATGATGGCGGCACGGGCGGAGGCCGTTGCCGCTTCCTCATGCGTGCGCCGGGAGCCCATTTCGATGCACGGACGCCCATGTGCCGCGCTGACCATCCTTGACGCTGCCGAAGCAATGGCACTGTCGTGGTTGAGGACGGAGAGCAGGTAGGTCTCCAGCATGCAGGCCTCGGCGAACGTGGCCTCCACAATCAGGATGGGGGAGTTGGGAAAATACGCCTCGCCCTCCGGGTAGCCCCAGATGTCGCCGGAAAAACGGTACGAGGCCAGGTATTCGAGGGTCTGTCCATTGACCACGTTGGTGCGTTCCAGGAAGTCGAGTTCGGCGTCGCCGAAGCGGAAGTTGGCAATGCCTTCCAGCAGGCGTCCCGTGCCGGCCACGATCCCGTAGCGCCGACCGTCCGGGAGGCGGCGGGCGAAGGCCTCAAACACCGATTTACGGTGCGCGGCGCCGGAATGGAGCGACGCCTGCAGCATGGTCAGCTCGTAGTGGTCGGTGTAAAAGGACGTGCGGGGATGGTCCCAGCCGGCAGAGGTACTCACGAAAATCACTCTAGTCCCCGCCGGCTCCCACGTCTCGCTTCGCTTCGCCGCGGGCCCCTCGCCAGCGTGGGCCCACCCGCCGGCTCCCACGTCTCGCTTCGCTTCGCCGCGGGGCCCTCGCCAGCGTGGGCCCACCCGACGGCTCCCACGTCTTGCTTCGCGTCGCCGCGGGGCCCTCGCCAGTGGGGGCCCACCCGCCCCATAGAATGGACAGATGACCTTAAGCGTTGCGCTCGGCCCTGATACGCAGGAGGGCACCCGGACCGGAACGGTGGAATCCACCGATTCCCTGACCGCCCCGGACATCCCCTGGAACCTGGTGATCTGGAACGATCCCGTCAACCTCATGAGTTACGTGAGCTACGTTTTCCAAAGCTACTTCGGCTATTCGGAAAGCAAAGCGAACAAACTGATGATGGAGGTCCACAAGAAGGGCCGGTCCATCGTTGCCTCCGGCAGCAAGGAACAGGTTGAACGGCATGCCGTGGCGATGCACGGCTTCGGCCTCTGGGCCACGGTGGAGAAAGCCAGCGGCGGACCGGGCGGCAACTCCGGAAAATCCGGCGGATCCGGCCAGGGCAAGGGGAAACGTGGCTAAGGCATTCAAGTACGGACTCAAAGGCATCACGGGCTACCTGGAACCGGCCGAGCGGGAGCTGCTGCGCAGCCTGATCGACGACGTCATTTCCATGCTCCAGCCCGAAGAGCGCAAAGGCCAGGACCCGCTGGCGGCGCTGATCGGCCTGGACATGGACGTGGCCGAGCCTTCGGACCGTGCCGTCAGGCGCCTCCTGCCCAACGTCATGAAGGACGACGCCGGCGCCTCCCTTGAGTTCCGGCAGCTCACGGAGCGCTCGCTGCGGGAAACGAAGATCGGCGCCCTGCGGGCTGCCGCGCTGGACCTGGACAAGGACGAGATCGTGCTGACTCCCGAAGGAGCGCGGCACTGGTCCATGGCGCTGAACGACGTGCGGCTGGTCCTGGCTGAGCGCCTGGACATCCAGGACGAGGAAGACGCCGAACACGTGCACCTCATGCAGGACTGGTCCCAGGCCGAGGACGTGGAGAGCTACCTGGCCCTGGTCTACAACTTCGCCACCTGGCTCCAGGAATCGCTGGTGCAGGCCATGCTGCAGTCCCTGGAAACGCGCCGATGAAGGGCGCCGTTTCTTCCGTGTCCCTGCGCTGTGACACACCAGACATGAGCTCCCGGCCACAGGTTCATGACTGGAGCCGCAAGGAAGACCTATCCTCGAATAATCATGAGTAGAGCCTCAAGCATGGATCCGTCAGCCGGCATTGCAGCGGCTCCCGCCACCGGTGGCCTCCAGGCCGCCGCCGTAGAGTCACGGCCCATCGGCGTGTTTGATTCCGGCGTGGGCGGCCTGACCGTGGCCCGGTCCATCATCGACCAGCTTCCGAACGAATCGATCCTTTATGTGGGGGACACCGCGCACGGCCCGTACGGCCCCCTGCCCATCGCGGAAGTGCGCGCGAACGCCCTGGGCGTGATGGACGAACTGGTGGACTCCGGCGTCAAGCTGCTCACCATCGCCTGCAACTCGGCGTCGGCCGCTGTCCTCCGGGACGCCCGTGAGCGGTACACGGCAAAGTACGGCATCCCGGTCATCGAGGTCATCCAGCCCGCGGTGCGGCGCGCCGTTGCCGCAACGCGCAGCGGACGGGTGGGGGTCATCGGCACGTCCGCCACGATCGGCTCCCGGGCTTACGAGGATACGTTCGCCGCGGCGCCGGACCTGGCGATCACCTCGGTGGCGTGCCCGGAGTTCGTCAGCTACGTGGAGGCCGGCATCACCACCGGCCCGGCACTGCTGGCCGTGGCCGAGGAGTACCTCGCGCCGCTCAAGGCTGCCGGCGTGGACACCGTGGTGCTGGGCTGCACGCACTACCCGCTGCTCACCGGCGTCATCTCCTACGTCATGGGGGCGGACGTGACACTGGTGTCCAGCGCCGAGGAAACGGCAAAGGACGTCTACCGCGCCCTGGCCACCCATGACCTCCAGCGCACCGACGACGCCCCGCCGGAACACCACTTCGTGGCCACCGGGGATGCTGGCCAGTTCGAAGCCCTGGCCCGGCGGTTCCTGGGACCCGAGGTCCTTTCCGTCCGGCACGTGGACCACGTGGCGGCCCAGTACCCCACCGGCAGCCTGGCGCGCATCACCCCCGAGATGATTGCCGCGGCGCAGCGGGCCGGCGCCCGCCCGCGCATCTCCAACTTTGTGGGCAGCCAATCGACCGGAGGAGCCGGCCAGTGAAGCTCACCATCGTAGGCTGTACCGGATCCTTTCCCGGGCCCGGATCCCCGGCGTCGTGCTACCTCCTGACCGCGAACGACGGCGAGCGTACCTGGAAGGTGGTCATGGACCTGGGCAGCGGCGCGCTCGGTGCCATCCAGCGGTACACCGACCTTGAGGACATCGATGCGATCTTCCTCACCCACCTGCACCCGGACCACTGCATGGACCTGTGCGGCCTCCACGTCGCCATCCGCTGGAAGCCCGGCGGCTGGGGCCGCGGCCGGATTCCCGTCTGGGGGCCGGCGGCCACCGCTGACCGCATGGCCACCGCGTACGGGCTTCCGCTGGACTCTGGCATGCACGAGGAATTCGACTTCACCAACTGGACCGAGCGTGAACCGGTGACCGTAGGTCCGTTCACCGTAACGCCCTTTGGCGTAAACCATCCGATCGAGGAGGCGTATGCCCTCCGGGTGGAGGTGGTGGAGCCGGACAAGGACGGCAACACGATCGCCCGCACCCTGACCTACTCGGGCGACACCGATTCCTGTGCGGGCCTCGAGGAAGCCGCCAAGGACGCGGACCTGTTCCTGTGCGAGGCGGCGTTCGAGGAAGGGCGCGACGACGGCATCAAGGACGTCCACCTGACCGGCAAACGGGCGGGGGAGGCCGCAGCGGCTGCTGGGGCGCGCAGGCTCCTGCTGACGCACATTCCGGTGTGGACGTCGCCGACGACGGTGATGGCGGAGGCCCGGCCGGCATTCGGCGGCGATGTTGCCGTGGCCGTGGCCGGAGTGCACTACACCATCTAGGACGGGCGGCTATTCGGCCCCGGATGCGGCCGCGGCTCCGGCAGTACCTGCAGTGGATAAGCTAAAGGCATGACTTCTGAAGCAACTGCAGTGCCCATCGTGCGCGCCGACGGCCGCGCCCCCGACCAGCTCCGGCCCATCAGCATCACCCGTGGATGGTCCAACCAGGCCGAGGGATCCGCCCTGATCGAGTTCGGCAACACCCGGGTCCTGTGCACCGCTTCCCTCACGGCGGGTGTCCCGCGCTGGCTCAAGGGGGAGGGCCGCGGCTGGGTCACCGCCGAGTACGCCATGCTCCCGCGCGCCACCAACACCCGCTCCGACCGCGAGTCCGTCAAGGGCAAGATCGGCGGCCGCACGCACGAAATCTCACGGCTGATCGGCCGTTCCCTCCGCTCGATCATCGACACCAAGGCGCTGGGCGAGAACACGATCGTCCTGGACTGCGACGTCCTCCAGGCGGACGGCGGCACCCGGACCGCGGCGATCACCGGTGCTTACGTTGCCCTGGCGGACTCCATCCGGTTTGCCCGCGACAACCAGCTGATCGGCAAGAATGCCCAGCCCATCATCGACACGATTGCCGCCGTCTCCGTGGGCATCATCGACGGTGTTCCCATGCTGGACCTGCCCTACGTCGAGGATGTCCGTGCCGAGACGGATATGAACGTGGTTGTCACAGGATCCGGCAAGTTCGTGGAGGTACAGGGCACAGCCGAGGGTGCTCCCTTCGACCGGGCGGAACTGGACCAGCTCCTGGACCTGGCACTGCTGGGTACGTCCCAGCTCGCCGCCATCCAGCGCGAAACCCTGGCCGACACGCTGTGAGCGGTGCCGGCGGCGCGTCGCCGCGGCTGGTCCTCGCGACGCATAACAAGGGCAAGCTCAGGGAGCTCCGCGAACTGTTGCGCGGGCAGGTGCCAGGGCTCGACGTCGACACGCAGGTGGTGGATGCGGCGGCGGCAGGTGCACCGGACGTCGTCGAAACAGGCGTTACGTTCGCCGAGAACTCACTGCTGAAGGCGCGCGCCGTTGCCGACGCCACCGGCCTGGTGGCCATCGCCGACGACTCCGGCCTCTCGGTGGATGTCATGGGCGGGGCGCCCGGAATATTCTCGGCCCGCTGGGCGGGCAGCCACGGCGATGACGCGGCCAACCTCCGCCTCCTGCTCAGCCAGCTCTCCGATGTGCCGGACGTCCACCGTGGCGCGGCGTTCGTCTGCGCCGCGGCCCTGGCGGTGCCCGCCGCGGACGGCCGGCCGGGGCGTGAAGTGGTGGAGTACGGCCAGCTGGAGGGCACTCTGCTCCGCGAGCCGCGGGGGGAGGGCGGCTTCGGCTACGACCCCGTGCTGCAGCCCGCGGGGGAGGACCGGAGCTGCGCAGAGCTGTCAGCCGAGGAAAAGAATGCCATCAGCCACCGGGGCAAGGCCTTCCGCGCGCTGCTGCCGGCGATCGTGGAGGCCCTGGAGGAATCCGTCCAGTAATCCTGCCGAGCACTGCAACAGGCACCAAAAAGGCGCGCTTCCCGTTTTCCCGGGAAGCGCGCCTTTTTTGTGTGGCCTAGGGTAGGCGGGGCGTCTTCTGCTCGTCCTCGGGGGCGTGTTCCTCGATGAACTCGTCCACGGGATCCGTGCCGTACGCCTTCGCCTGGCGCTTGGCGGAGAGGCCGCGCAGGACTTCAACGCCGATGGGGAGCACCGACACCAGGACGATGGCGATGAAGATGATGTCCAGGTTGTCGCGGACCCACGGGATGCGGTCGCCCAGCAGGTAGCCCAGCAGGGTGACGCCGCCGCCCCAGAGGACTGCGCCGATGACGTTGTAGAGGAAGAACTTCTTCTTGCTCATCTGCGCCACGCCCACGATGACCGGAACGAAGGTCCTGATGATGGGGACGAAACGGGCCAGGATCAGCGCCTTGCCGCCATGCTTCTCAAAGAAAGCATGCGCGTTCTCCACGTTCTCCCGCTTAAAGAGGCGGGAGTTGGGCTTGTTGAAGATGGCCGGACCTGCTTTGGACCCGATCAGGTAGCCCGTCTGGTTGCCTACGATCGCTGAGATGATGATGAGCAGTGCGAACAGCCACACGTTGAACTTGATGGTGTCCGTGGCCACCAGCAGTCCCGCGGTGAACAGCATGGAATCACCCGGCAGGAAAAAGCCCACCAGCAGGCCGGTTTCCGCGAAGACGATGCCGCAGACGAGCAGGACCACCCAGGGTGCCAGGGCAGGATCGGCCAGGAAGATCTGGGGGTTCAGCCAGTCGGGCAGGAAGGAGGCCAGCTGCGGCTGGACCGGTCCTGCACCGCCCAACATGGACACAGCGAGGTCGTTCATCACAGGAAAGTTCACCCCTCAAGGGTACTTGACGGGTTTGGCCGGCTTCCGGCGGTAAGGTGGGGCCGTGGGTTTGGACTTTACGGCGATCGACTTTGAGACTGCGAACGGCTTCCGGGGCTCGCCCTGTGCGGTTGGCCTGACGAAGGTCCGGGGCGGACGGATCGCGGAGGAAGCCTCCTGGCTGATGCAGCCCCCACTGAACCACGACCACTTCGACTACCACAATGTCCGGATCCACGGCATCCGTCCTGAGCACGTGGCCGGAAAGCCGCGTTTCGGGGAGCTCTTTCCGGAGATCGGCGCGTTTATCGGCGATGACATCCTCGCCGCGCACAATGCCGCCTTCGACTTGGGCGTGATCCGTTCGGGACTGGAAGTCTCGGGGCTGCCCGGGCCCGCCTACGACTACGTCTGCACCGTGATGCTGTCCCGCAGGTGCTATTCCCTGGTCTCCAACTCGCTTCCGTTCGCGGCCGAGGAAGCCGGTGTTCCGCTGGTCAACCATCACGACGCCGCCGAGGACGCCCGGGCCTGTGCAGGGATCCTGATCGACATCGCCAGGCGGAACCGGGCCAACAGCATCGCCGAACTCTATCTGTCCCTGGGCCTCGCGGTCCCGCGGCAGCATGCCTTCGATCCTGCCAGCGGCGTCCTGTCCAAACCCAGCCTCGCAGCGCTGTCCACCATGGCCGGCGGCACCGCGGCTCCGGCCAGGGCCTTCCAGCCGGGCTGGCCGGAGGAAGGCGCCAACCCCCTTCCCAACCCTGACGCAGAGCCGGGCCATCCCTTGTACGGGCAGACCGTCGTCTTCACCGGCCAGCTGGCCATGGGGCGGCCGGAAGCGAAAAAGCGTTCAGCCGACGTCGGTGCCCGGCCGGAGAGCCGGGTGACCGGACGCACAACGGTCCTGGTGGTGGGTGATGGTTTTGTGGCGTCCGATCTCCGCTCCGGCAGGCTGACCGGCAAGGCGCGGCGCGTCCTGGAACTCCATGAGCGCGGGCAGGCCATCGAAGTACTGTCCGAAGGCGAGTTCCTGCAGATGGTGGCCGGTTACGCAGCCGCAGCAATCGCCTGAGGGCAGCGCACGTCCAACCGGAACGCGGTCATCCGGCGCAACAAACCTTTGCCGCGCCGCACTCCGCTCCTAGCCTTGGCTCATGAGTTCCCTGTTCGCCTTCCCGAATCCCGTCAATGAGTACGCTGCGCGCGTCACGGCTGGGCTGGTGGTCCTGCTCGCCCTCGTGACGGCGGCCAGCGGCTCCGGGTGGGGCCTGCTGGCCCTTGCTATCGGTTTCTGGCTGCGCGTGCTCTTCGGGCCAAGGGTTTCTCCGCTGGCGCTCCTGTCCGTGAAGGTCATCACGCCGAGGCTGGGCAAGGTGAAGCTGGTTCCCGGACCGCCCAAGCGCTTTGCCCAGGGCCTGGGGGCCGCTGTCTCCACCACCGCATTGCTGCTGTACGCGGCCGACGCCGTCCCCGCCGCCTGGGCGGTGCTGGGCATCCTGATCGTGGCCGCGTCGTTGGAAGCCTTCGCTGGCTTCTGCCTGGGCTGCGTGGTCTTCGGGTTCCTGCAGCGCCGCGGACTCATCCCGGAGGATGTGTGCGAGGCCTGCAACAACATCAGCCTTCGCCGGTCGTAACCTTCACCAGCATGGCCGCCATGCCGCGCACGGTGTCGATCCCTTCAAGCGATTCAAGCCCCTCTGCCGGCAGGCAGGCCTCGCCGTAGAAGGCGCCCAGAATGTTCCCGGCGAGCGAGCCGGTGGCATCGCTGGCGCCGCCATGGCGCACCGCCACAGCAACCGCCTCCCTGAAGTGCCGGACGGGCAGCCCGTCCGCGTCGTCGTCGTCCGTACCGCCCGTGGCAGTGTCCGGAATCGTGGCGAGTACCGCGTAGAGCGCGACGGCGAGGGCTTCTTCGGCGGGGCGGCCGGCACCCAGCGTGGCGGTGAGTTCGTCAGGAGCGACGACCCCCTTGCCCGCAAGCTGGAGCGCAGCCTCAAGGCGCTCAGGCAGTTCCGGGGCCACCTCGTTCAGCGTGCGGGAGTGGGCCGTTACGGCCGCCGCCGCTTCCAGGAGCCCTTCACCGGACACCAGCCTGTGGACCAGCAGGCTGAAGACCCCGGCACTCTGGCGGGCCGCCGGATGTCCGTGGGTCAGGGAGGCGGCGTCCGAACTCAGCTTGTAGACAGCCTCCGCAGTGATGTGGGGGATCAGCCCGAACGGGGCAGAGCGCACCACGGTGCCGTTGCCCTTCGACCCGGGATTCACGGGACGGACGGACGTTCCCATTTCGCCTGTGGCCAGCCCCGACACGGAATCGCGCTCGGGGTGCCGGCGCTGGTGGAGCACGGCCTGTCCGTCAATCCACCGCGGCTGGGGTGCCGGCGCCGACGGTCCGGCGTCTTCGCCTTGCGTCGCCAGCCACCGGAGGTATGCAAGCCACAGGCAGGCATTCACGTCCGCGCCCACGCCGGAATTCGCCCACTCCAGGGCTTCCACCAGGCCGTCCACGGTGTACAGGGTCAGCTGGGTCTCGTCGGAGAAACCGGTTTTTGCCAGTGCACCAAAGTCCGTAAGGCCGTCCGCGCCAATACGGCTCCTGAGCTCTTCCAGGGAATCCCCGGCGACGGCGTGGCCCACGGAATCACCCAGGGCGCCGCCCAGCAGGCAGCCGTGGATGCGGGACGTCAGGGCGGGCACGGACGGAACTCGTTCGGGGCTCATGCTGTAAATTTACCGCGGCTCCAGGGGACCGCCGGACGGGCCGCAGCCCTGCTGCCTCCCGCCGCTGGCTACCGCCTCAGCAAACGTCCAGCAGCGGCTGGAATAATGGCTGGGTTGCCCGGCGGCCGCACCGCCATCTCCTGCCTACCTCAAAGGGTCCCACCATGAGCACCCACGCCCCTGACCATGTCGACACTCTGCCTGGCCACGCCGCTGAACCCCACCGCCCAGGCCTCCTGCCCCGGCTGGGTGCCGAGGCCTTCGGCACCCTGATCATCGTGGTGGCCGGCTTGGGCGTGCCGCTGTTCACCATCCCGGATTCCAGCCCGTTGCCTGCAGCCCTTGCGGCCGGCCTGGCAGTGACGGCGGCGATGCTGGCCTTCGCGCACGTCTCGGGGGGCCACTTCAACCCTGCCATTACGGTGGGTCACCTTCTGGCAGGGAGAATCCGTGCAGGCGCTGCTGCCGCTTACATCGCCGCCCAGTTCGCCGGGGGACTGGCGGGCGCCCTTGCACTGTTCGGCATCCTGCGGACCCTGCCCGGCATCGCCGACAGCCGGACGGCTTTCGACACCGTGACGGCTGGTTTCGCCGAGCACTCCATCATCCAGGCACCGCTCGCGGCGGTGCTGCTGCTGGAAATGCTCGGAGCAGCCATCATCGTGGCAGTCTTCCTCGGCTCAGCCCGCAGCGATGCCGCCTCCGGTGCCGGGAATCACGTGTACAGCGGCGCGGGAAACGCCCCGGACAGCGGCAGCCGGGCAGGGGCCGCAGTGGCCGTTGGCCTGACCTTTGCCGTCCTACTGCAACTTGGCCAGTCCGTGGGCAACCTGCCGTTCAACCCTGCCCGTGCCCTGTCGTCCGCCGTGTTCAGCTCCGGCTGGGCTGCTGCCCAGCTCTGGGTCTTCCTGGCCGCCCCGCTGGTGGGTGCTGCTATTGCGGGACTGGTATTCCGGAGCTTCGGTGCGGGCGCTGCCGGCCGGCACGTTCCCGGCCTGGCAGGGGAATCCACCGAAGGGGAGGCCAACTCACCCGAACAGGCCACCGACGGGGACGAACGCGCGGCAGCGGGGGCGGATGGTCCGAAGGAAGCCAGGGCCAGTGAAGCCCAGGAGTTCTTTGACGGCAAGGGGCGTTGAGCCATGGCTGCTGCGCCGTTGGCCGGGACTGTCAGTGGGAGCCGATAGCTTAGGACCATGCGGTTACTCCACACCTCGGACTGGCACTTGGGCCGGTCCTTCCACGGCGTTGGCATGCTTGAGGCCCAGCGCAATTTTGTCTCCCAGCTGGTGGACGCGGTCACCCGGTACGGCGTTGACGTTGTCCTCGTAGCGGGGGACGTCTATGACCGTGCGCTCCCGGGCGTGGACGTGGTCCGCCTGCTGGATGAGGCACTCGTGCGCATCACCTCGGCCGGAGCTAAAGTCGTGCTCACCAGCGGCAACCATGATTCCGCCATCCGCCTTGGATTCGCCTCCCGGCTACTGGAACGCGGGGGAGTCCACCTTCGGACCAGGGTCCAGGACCTGGCCGAGCCGTTGCTGCTGCCGCTGGCTGACGGCCGTGCCAGCGGGGCTGTGCTGGCCATTTACGGCATCCCATGGCTTGAGCCGCGGCTCGTCGCCGATCAGCTGGGCGTGGACACCGCCAGCCACTTCGAGGTCACACGCGCCGCAACCGGGATGATCCGGGCGGACCTGGAGCGGCGGTCGGCGTCCTCGACCGTGCACTCCGTAGTCCTGGCCCACACCTTTGCCAGCGGGGGCATCAGCTCGGACAGTGAACGGGATCTCAGCATCGGCGGTGTGGGTGCGGTGCCGCTGGACCTCTTTGACGGCTTCGGCTACACGGCCCTGGGCCATCTGCACGGGCGGCAGGTGCTCTCGCCGCAGGTAAGGTATTCGGGCTCGCCCCTGGCCTATTCCTTCTCCGAAGCCGCCCACCAGAAGGGCGGCTGGCTCGTGGATGTCGGTGTGGAGGGGGTCACCTCGGTGCAGGAAGTGTTGTGGGAGGCGCCGCGGAAGCTGGCCGTGCTCCGCGGGCCCCTGGCAGAGCTCCTTGAGTCTGCCGACCACCAGTGGGCGGAATCCGCGTACTGCCAGGTCACCCTCACGGACAACCAGCGGCCGGCCAGGGCAATGGAGAGGCTCCGTTCCCGGTTCCCCGACACCCTGGTCCTCGGGTTCGAGCCCGCCGGCGGGACCGCTGCTGCCGCTGCAAGCTACAGCAGCAGGCTCGCGGCCGCGCCGGACGACCTTTCCGTGTGCTGCGGCTTCCTGGACCATGTGCGCGGCCGGATCCCTGATGAAGCCGAGAAAGCGGCGCTCGCCGCCGCCCTTGACAACGTTCGCCTTCAGGAGGCGTCACGATGAGGATCCACCGGCTTATCATCTCCGGGTTCGGTCCCTTTGCCGGCACGGAGGAAATCGACTTCGACAGGCTCAGCGCGCACGGGCTCTTCCTCCTCAACGGCCCCACGGGCGCAGGGAAAACCAGCGTGCTGGATGCCATCTGCTTCGCCCTGTACGGCTCGGTGCCCGGCGCCCGCCAGGACGGGAAGCGGCTCCGCAGTGACCACGCGGAACCCGCGCAGGAACCTGCAGTCACCTGCGAATTCTCTGCCCAGGGCCGCAGGTATGAAGTGACGCGTTCACCGGCGTGGGACAAGCCGAGCGCCCGCGGGAAGAACGGCTTCACCACCCAGCAGGCCAAGACGCTGCTCCGGGAACGCGTGGACGGCACGTGGACCGAGAAGTCCGCCCGCAACGATGAGGCCGGTGCTGAGATCCTGGCGCTGCTGGGAATGGACCGGGAACAGTTCACCCGCGTCGTCATGCTGCCGCAGGGTGACTTCGCAGCCTTCCTGCGGTCCAAAGCCACCGACCGGCTGGAACTCCTGCAGAAGCTTTTTGGGACCGAACGGTTCGAAGCGGTTGAACTGGAACTCTCGCGCCAGGCCCAGGCCGCCAAGGAGGAAGTCTCGGTCCTGGCGGGCCAGCTTGAACTCCTGGCTGTCCGGGCGGAAGCCGAAGCGGACCCCCTGGAACTTGACGGGGCAGGCGCTCCTCCCGTGGAGGATACGGCCGCGCGCCTCACCTGGCTCGAAAACGCTGTGGGACTGCGCCGCCAGGAATTGGCGGGGCGCGCGGAGGAAGCTGAAGCCGGAAGCAACGGATGCCGGAACGCCGTGGAAGCTGAGGCGGCGCGTGAAGACCGGCGCCGCAAACTGGATTCCGCCGAGGCCCGCAAAGCGGCGGCGGAGCAGGCTGCACCGCTGCTTGAGGGCCAGCTCCTTCGGCTTTCCCGGCACCGGAAGGCAGAGGTGCTGGACGCGCAGTTGCGGGCTCTCGACTCCGCAGATGCGAAGGTACGCAGTGCGGCCAACGCGGCGGAGTCGGCAGTCACGCTGCTGCGCCTTGCTGCCGGAGAAGACGCCGAGCTGTCCCGGCTGGACCTTGATTTCTCCGCCGATTTCGCCGCCGCGGGCACAGCACAACCGGTGGCGGGTGCCGATGCCGAACTCGGCCGCCTGCGCTCCCTCCTCGCCGTGGTGGAGGCCAGGCTGCCGGACGAGGACCGGCTGCTGGCCCTCCGGAAGCGACACAGCGTCTTGGCGAAAAAGCGGGAGGAGCTCGCCGCTGTCCTGGCCCGCGACGGAAGCCGTACGGAAGAACTCCAAGCGGAACGGACCCGCATCAGCGGCGGGCTGCAGGAACTGGAGCAGCGCTCGGCCGCAGTCGCCCTGCGGCGGAAGGAGGCAGCGGCGGCACAGGAATTGCTGGACGTGGTCAAGCGCTACGCTTCCGCAGTGTCCGCACGCAACCTGGTGAAGGTCCGCCATGATGAATCCCGGGAGCAGCAGCTGGAGGCCAAGCGCCGCTGGCTGGACCTAAGGGAACAACGGCTTGCCAATGCTGCTGCGGAACTGGCGGCTGGACTTGTGCAGGGGGAGCAATGCCCTGTCTGCGGCAGCCATGACCACCCTGATCCCGCAGCGGGTGGACACGGCGGTCCCGCTCTTGCCCAGGAAGAGGAAGACGCGCGGCTGGTCCACGAGGCGGCGGAAGCCGCTTTCAACCGGGTGGCTGCAGAATGGGGGAACGCCAGCCAACTGGTGGCTGTCCTTGCCGGGCAGGGCGGGGACACGCCCGAGGCCGCCGCCCTGGACGCCGCGGAAAGTGCAGGCCGGGCAGCGGCAGACGCGGAAGCCGCCGAGGCTGAGCTGCGCTTGTCGCGGCTGCGGCTTGACGAGCTTGCTGCTGCGCTGGCGGCTGTGCAGGAAGCACGGACCGGAACCGAAGGCGAGCTGGCCCGGACGGCGGCATCCCTGGAGGACGTGTCCGAACAGGCGGCTGCCCTGGACGTTTCCTTGGCCGAGCTGAGGGGAGGCCACCGGAGCCTGCCCAAGCGGTTACGGGCGCTGGAGGACGCAGTGGCGGTTCTGGCTAAGGCTGTGGAGGCGCACGGGCATCTTGGCAGGATGCAGGCCCAGCATGCCGAGGCGCGGGAAGAACTGGAACTGGCACTGCCCGCGGCAGGTTTCTCCACCGCCGTCGAGGCGCGGGAGCAGCTGCTCGACGGTGCCGCGGCGGAGGCGCTTGAGTCAGGAATACGTGCGGCTCAGGATGAGGAAGCCAAGGTGGCAGAGCTTTTCGTGTCCGCGGACATCCTGCAGGCCCTTGAGGAAAAAACCGCCGGTTACGAACCCGACGGGGAACGGCTTGGCGCCCTTCGGGAGGTTGCGGCTGCGGCCGCACGGGAGGCCCGGGACGCGGATTTGGCTGCCGGCATGGCCGCCCGCTGCCTCGCCTCGCTGCAAAGCATCCGTGCGGAATACGACGAACTCGCGGGATCTGCGCAGCAGCCGGCGGAGCGGGCACGGATGCTGGCCGGGCTGGCAGACGCCGCTGCGGGCCGCGGTGAGAACGCCTACCGGATGAGCCTCAACAGCTACGTACTGGCCGCCCGCCTGGAGCAGGTTGCGCTCGCAGCTTCGGAGCGGCTGGTGGCCATGAGCGATGGCCGCTATCTCCTCCAGCACACGGACGCCAGGGCCGCGCGCGGGGCAAAGTCAGGGCTTGGCCTGGAAGTGGTGGACCAGTGGACGGGGTTCCGCCGGGACACCTCCACGCTGTCCGGAGGGGAATCCTTCATGGCATCCCTGTCCCTGGCCCTGGGGCTGGCGGATGTGGTGCAGCAGGAGGCAGGGGGAGTGGAGATCGAAACGCTCTTCGTGGACGAAGGATTCGGGAGCCTGGACGAGCAGTCCCTGGAACAGGTCATGGATGCCCTTGAAGGCCTGCGGGACGGCGGGCGCGTGGTAGGACTTGTCAGCCATGTGGCAGAGATGAAGCAGCGTATCGGCGCCCAGCTCCAGGTGATGAAGGGGCGGAACGGCTCGACGCTGCGGATATCGGACTCCCTGGATGCGCCCGCCTGACCCTGGTCCTGTCCCGTCGGGCGGATATACTTTGACAGTTACCGGGTTGCGCGCATCGGGAGGAGGGACGATGCGCAGGATATGAGCGAGCCCGGAATTGAACTCACCAACGCAACAAGCCGGCACCCCGGCATCCCGCCCGGCCGAACAACCCGTCCCGTCAGGCCCAGCCTCCTCCGGCAGGTTCGCCCGGCTTCCCCTGCTGGCAGGACGCAGCTTCATCCCCCTGGGACTGTTCGCCAGGCTTCCGCTGGCAATGCTGGCGCTGGGGACGCTCACGCTGGTCACCTCAGTCAGCGGGTCCTATGCCTTGGGCGGCACGGCCGCCGGAGCGGTGGGCATCGGATCGGCCGTGGGAGCGCCTGTCCTGGGCGCCCTCGCCGACCGGAGGGGGCAGCGTCCGATCCTGCTGCTGGCTGCACTTTTTAACACCCTTGCCGTGGTTGCCCTGATCGTGGCGGCCCAAGCCATGGCGGGTCATGGCGGGATACCCGCCATGGTGCTCGCCGCTTCCTTCCTGTCCGGAGCCAGCTGCCCCCAGGTGGGTCCCCTGGCCAGGGTCCGTTGGATGGCTTTGGCTTCCCAAGGTGCGCCGGCGGAACGGAGGCGTGACCTGGACACGGCACTTTCCTATGAGAGCACTGCCGATGAAGTCACCTTTGTCCTGGGACCGGCACTGGTGGGAATCCTTGCCAGCCTCCTGGCGCCCTGGCTGCCACTCGCCCTGGCGGCGGCCATGACGATTCTCCTCGTGCCGGCCTTCGCTGTGCACCCCACGCACCGGGCAGTCCAGATGCACCGGGCAGTCAAACTGCCCGGGGCAATGTCAGGCGGGAACCCCAAAGCAGACGCCATAACTACGGAAGGCGGCAGCCGCCGGCGGGAAATGCTGCCGGCAGCGGTGGCATTGCCGGTGCTCGCAATGGTCTGCATGGGAACATTCTTCGGCTCCACCCAAGCGGCCCTCAGCCCGTTCTCGGCAGGGTTTGCAGGATCGGAGACGGCCGGCCTGCTGTATGCCGTGATGGGTTTGAGCTCCGCGGTGGCAGCGCTGTCCGTTGCCTACTGGCCGGCGCGCTTCAGCCTGTCCTGGCGGTGGATCGTGTGCGCGGGGCTGATGAGCGCCCTGGCGCTGTTGCTGCTCCTGCCGTCCTCGATGCCCGCAATGGTTGCGGTGCTGCTGGCCCTGGGCCTTCCGGTGGGTCCGGTCATGGTCACGGTGTTTGCGGCCGGCGGCACTGTTGCTCCCGCCGGCCGGCTGGGCACCGTCATGACTGCGCTTGCCAGCGGAATCGTGGCCGGTACGGCGGTGGGTTCATTCCTCGGGGGCCAGCTGGCAGAGATGCACGGGTACCAGGCCGCATTCCTTGTTCCTGTCTGTGCTGCTGCCGCGCTCGCGCTCCTGGGCGCGGGAGCCGCCGTCGTTCTTCGCCGCCGGCTTTAAGCGAGCTGCCGCTGGATCCTGCCGGCGCTTTCAACGAGGGCCGCGCCCACCGCGGCAGGGTCATGGGATGACCGGATATAGACGACGGCGAGGGCGGCAGGGCGCCCGCCGGGGACCCTGATGGGCGCAGCGAGAGACGAAACGCCTGCGATGACCTCGTCGTGGCTGGCGGAGTAGCCCGTGCTGCGGGCCTCGGCGGCTTCGGGGCGGTAAGGGATTCCCGTAGCCAGCCGTTCCCATTCCGCCTCGGTGAGGGCGGACTGGATGGCAATACCCGGTGCGCCTGCGTTGATTGGGTGGCGCGTGCCGGGATGCTGCGCCACCGTGGCACCTGAATGGCGCGGCTCCACCGTCAGCAGGGTAATGCAGTCATGGTGGTCCCACACGGCCACGAACGCCGTCATGTCCAGGGTGTTGGCCAGCTGCGTCAGTTCCGGCAGGGCCGCGGCCTGCAGGTTCCGTGACACACCCCGAGCCAGCACCGCCAGTCCCGGGCCTGGCTGGACGCGCCCCGCGTCGTCCCGGACAAGGAGCGAATGGTCCTCGAGGGTCCGGAGGATGCGGTAGGCCACCGAACGGTGCACCCCCATGGCGTCTGCCAGTTCCGCGATGGTCAAGGGGCCGGCGGCCGCTGCCAGGATCTCGAGGGCACGGATTCCACGGGAGAGGGTCTGCGACGGGGAAGCCTGCGCGGGTGCCGCCCCGGCCGGCGCTGCAGCGGTGGGATTCATGGTGTCCATCCTAGGTGGCAGGGGCACGCGGGGTGCCACTCTTGTCAGGCGCCCGGTACGCCGGTAGTGTCCTCAATACGAAACGGCAGTTCAAATATAGAACGCCACGTCGCGCTGGTCCATAAGGCTGCCGCCTCCGGGCCCAAGGGTGGAGCAAAACTCCTGCCGCTTCGGCAGTCGGAATAAAAATTTCAGCAGCCCGTGTTCCGGCTCACATTTTCGTAGTACCCTACTAACTAACTGACCGTTCTGTCGGTAATCCTGAAGGCGTCCCGGCAGCGCTGCTGCCTTAAACAATGGAGTTTCAATGACCACACCTTCCAAGGTGGACACACTCGCCGGTCCCAGTTCCCGGCGGGAGGAGCGCAAGGTCCTCGCCGGCACCCTCGTCGGCACCACCATCGAGTGGTACGACTTCTTCATCTTTGCCCAGCTGACCGCAACGCTGCTGTCACCGCTGTTCCTCGCCCCGCTGAACCAGTCCAACCCCGGACTGGCACAGATCCTTTCGTTTGCGTTGATCGGCATCAGCTTCCTCTTCCGCCCCCTGGGCGCTGTGGTTGCCGGGCACCTTGGTGACCGCCTCGGACGCAAAGCAATGCTGGTCTTCACCCTGGTCATGATGGGCGCCGCCACGGCCCTGATCGGCATGCTGCCCACCTATGCCCAGATAGGCTTCTGGGCGCCGGTCCTCCTGATCACGCTGCGCATCATCCAGGGTTTCTCCGCCGGCGGCGAATGGGGCGGTGCGGCGCTGATGGCCGTTGAACACGCCCCGCTGAACAAGCGCGGACTCTTTGGCGCCTACCCGCAAATCGGAGTGCCCATCGGCATGATCCTTGCCACTGGCCTGCTCTACTTCCTCAACAGCAGCATGCCCAAGGAAGACTTTGCTGCCTGGGGTTGGCGTGTGCCGTTCCTGCTCTCCATCGTCCTGATCGTTGTGGGATACCTGATCCGCCGTGCCGTCGCCGAAAGCCCTGTTTTCCAGGAGATGGCCGCACGGAAGCAGGAAAGCAAGGCGCCCCTGGGGGAGCTGGTCCGCAAGCACAAGAAGCCTGTCCTGTACTCCACCATGATCTTCATCGCGAACAACGCAGCGGGCTACCTGCTGATTGCGTTCTTTATCGCCTACGCCACCAGGACGCTGCAGATGCCTACGCCGCAGGTCCTCCTGGCCACGACCCTGGCATCCTTCGGCTGGCTGATCTTCACCCTTGCCGGCGGCTGGCTCTCGGACCGCATTGGCCGTGTGAAGACCTTCCTGACCGGCTATGCCATCATCTTCGCCTGGATGATCCCGATGTTCGCCCTCATCGACACCAAGAACATCTGGCTTTACGGCCTGGCGCTGTTCGTCCTCACCATCGGACTCGGGCTCTCCTACGGCCCCATGTCCGCTATGTACGCCGAGATGTTCCCGGCGAATGTCCGGTACTCGGGCATCTCCATCGGTTACGCGTTCGGCGCCATCCTGGGCGGTGCCTTCGCGGCGACCATCGCTGAGGCCCTGCTGCAGTCCACCAAGTGGACCGGCTCCATCGGTATCTACATCATGATCCTGTGCGTCATCTCCGCCGTCGGCGTGGTGCTGGCCAAGGAGACGAAGGGCCGTCCGCTGGGCGTCAGCCACCACTAACCAGGGGCCTGAAGCACACGGGCCAGGAAGAACGACGGCGGGCCGGACCATGGCGGTCCGGCCCGCCGTGTGGTGCCGGCTAAGGCAGCGCGACGATACTGCTTCGCGGTGTTACTGCTTGGCGGTGTTACTGCTTCAGCAGGCTGATGGCGTCGTCGTCGGTGAGCTGTTCAAAGTGGCGGTAAAAGCTGCCCACGGCCCGGAACTTGCCCGGCAGGTGCAGGCACAGCACCGCATCGCACACCCGCTCAACAGAGGCCTCCGCGTCAATGGAGCCAACCGGGGCGGCCGCCACGACCGCCGCCGCACCACCCTCCCGGACTGCCTCCACTGCTGCCCTCATAGTGGCTCCAGTGGCCAGTCCGTCATCAACCAGCAGCACGGTTTTCCCGGCGACATCGAGCTCTGCGCCGGGATAGACCTCCACGCGGCGCAGCAGTTCGGTCCGCTCGCGCCGCTCAACGTCGTCGAGCCATTCGGGCCGGACCCCGTGTTCCAGGACGCGGTCCAGCAGGGGCTTGTTGATCAGCCGGACAGTCCGTCCGCCCACCCAGGCCAGGGCGCCGTACGCCGTTTCCTCATGGCCCGGAATTCCCAGCTTCCGGACCAGTACGGTGCCCAGCGGGAGGTGCAGGGCCTTGGCGACGGCGGCCGCCACGGGGATGCCGCCGCGGGCCAGGCCCAGCACCACCGTCTCCGGCCGCTCCCTGAACTGCGTGAGCAAGGCGGCGAGGCGTTCACCGGCCTCCGTGCGGTCTTCGAAAAACGTGCCCATCAGGCTCTCCGGCCGTGCTGCCGGCCTATTCTCCGGCCAGGAACGAGATGGCAGCCTGCTTGAAGGCCCGGCTGGTGACGGCATTCGTATGGTTCCGGCCGGGCAGGATCAGCTGCTCGGCGGCGGAGCCGGCACTGCGCGCCAGTTCAGCCAGCTGCGGAAGGCTGCTAAGCCGGTCATCCTTGTCGCCGGCCACCAGGAGCATGGGCACGTGGGGCACAGCCTCGGAAGGGTCATACGGTTCGGCCTTGATGGCTTCCACCAGGGAAAGCAGCGCGAAGATGTTGTTGCCGGGCAGGAGCAGGGCCATTTTGAGCAGGCTGGCGGTGGATTCATCCTTGATCGGGGTGCCGTCGGCCAGGTAGTCCTGGGCGGCGCGGAGATCGAACTCTGCCAGTGGATCAGAGACGTTGGGGCCGCCCAGAACGAGGCGGTGGACAGTCTCCGGCTGGGTGGCGCCGAACTCCCAGGCCAGCCGGGAGCCCAGCGAATAGCCCACTATGTCCAGGCCGCTGGAAGGGTCGCCGTCCTGCACAGGCCGCACGCCGGCGTCGAACGCTGTCTGCAGCAGGTCTGCCCGGATCCTGCTGGGGGAGTAGGAATCGCGGTCCTCGGGTGCGCCGCTGCGGCCGTGGCCGGGGAGGTCGATGGTGATGACGCGCCGGCCCGCGTCCAGCAGGGCAGCCACCCAGCCCGTGTCCTCCCAGTTGAGCTTGCTGGAGGAGGAGAACCCGTGCACCAGGAGGACCGGCCGGAGCCCGGCATCAGCGGCGGGATCATGCACCGCCACATACAGCTGAGGGTCTGTGCCCTCCACGGTGTGCGCCTGCTGGTGGCCGGTGTGCCTGCCGCTCATGGTGTCAGTCCTCATCAAGTACGGCGCCCGGGCGGGACCCGGCGCTTCGGAACCTCGTGCTTTGGGATTTACTCTACCTGCCGCCGGACCTGCAGCTTCCCAACACAGGCCGCCGCTTTACGCCCTCAACCAGGTAGCAGCAATTGTCGTTATGGAGGCCCAAAACGACACTTGCTGCTACCTAGTTGGGACGGCGGTCGCGGGAGGTCAGCCGGGCACCCACCGCCGAGGCCAGGGCGATCCCCGCGATCAGGGCGAACGTGCTGAACAGCTGCACCCTGCTGCCCTCGGCGCTGAAGCCAACCGCGAAGATCAGGCCCAGGAGGACCAGCCCCAGGATGGTGAGCCCGGGGAAGCCTTTCATCCGGACCGGCAGCGGTAGGCCTGCCCGGTCGGCGCGGCGCCGCAGGATCAGCTGCGAAACAAGCGCACTGCCCCACACCACCAGGCAGGTGGACCCCACCAGTTGGAACAGGGCCGGAAGGATCCGGTCCGGAAACAGCAGCTCCAGCACCGTGGCCACGAATCCAAAGGCTACCGAGACTCCCACTGCCAGCATGGGCACCCCGGCCCGGCCCAGGCGGGACAGGAAGAAGGGGGCCGCCGAGCGCTGCGCCAGGGAGTAGGCCATCCTGGATGCCCCGTACAGGTTTGCGTTCAGCGCCGAGAGGAGCGCCACGACGGCCACCAGGGTGATTGCCGTGCCCGCGCCCGGGATCCGGGCGGCATCCAGCACGCCGGCGAAGGGCGAGGCAAGGCTTTCCGACGTTGCGGGAAGAACGGCCGCGATGACCAGTACAGAGCCGATGTAGAACACCAGGATGCGCCAGACGACGGTCCTTATCGCCTTGGTGACGCTGTGCTCCGGATTTTCCGTTTCTGCTGCCGCCACCGAGACGATTTCGGTGCCGCCGAAAGCGAAGATGACCACGAAAAGTGCGGATGCAATGCCGCCCAGGCCGTGCGGGGCAAAGTCGCTAGTGAGGTTGGACAGGCCCGGCGAGGCCACGTCCGGAAGGACGCCCAGGAGCAGGGCGGCGCCCACGGCCAGGAACAGCACGATTGCGGCGACCTTGAGGATGGCAAACCAGAACTCGAACTCGCCGAAGTTCCGGACGCCCGCAAGGTTGATCCCGGTGAACACGGTCATGAACACCAGCGCCAGGGCCCAGACGGGAACAACCGGCCATACGGAGAAGAGCAGTGCCGCGGCGCCCAGGGCTTCGGCGGCAATCACCACCACCAGCTGGAGCCACCACAGCCAGCCGACGGTGGCCCCGGCGGTTCTGCCAAGGGCGCGTTCGGCGTAGACGGAGAAGGCTCCGCTGTTCGGGTTCGCCGCGGCCATCTCGCCCAGCGCCCACATGACCAGGATGATGAGGGTGCCGGCCACCAGATAAGAGACCAGTACGGCCGGGCCCGCGGCCTGTACACCCGCGCCCGAGCCGAGAAAGAGACCGGCGCCAATGGCGCTGCCCAGCCCCATCATGGTGAGCTGGCGCGGCTTCATGCTGTGGACCAGATGCTGTTTGGGGCGGGCCGTGGTGGACTCCGTTGTCATGTGCCGGGAACCTTCTTGGGGTCTGGTGTGCTGCCTTGTGGGACCTATTGAATTTACCGCCTCTGGGCCCAGGTCCGTGAACCGGCCCCGGTGAGTGCTGCGGGGAAGCGCTTCGGCCGACCCTGCAGCAGGAAAACCTGGGCAGAAACATTTGGCAATTCCGGGCCGGCGGGCCGTAGAATTAGTTTTGGTCAAAGTGACCATAACTAAAGCGGGGCGTCTCCACCGGCGGAGCCCCTCCGGCACCGGAAGGCGGTGGAACGTGTACTCCAGCTCTGCCAACGTGTCCGAGCGCCAGTCGGCACCGCCGTCGCTGGCCATCTCCACCGTCATCTTCGCCCTCCGGCCCAGCGAAAGCTCCGGCCGGCCCACGCTTTGGCTGCCGCTGGTGCGCAGGATCCGCGAGCCCTTCAGGGGCCTGTGGGCGCTGCCGGGCGGGCCGCTGACCCATTCGGAGTCGCTGCAGGACGCGGCATCGCGGAACCTGCGGGAAACCACGGGGCTCGCCCCCAGCTACCTGGAGCAGCTGTACGCCTTCGGCGGGCTGCACCGCTCACCCAGCCAGCGCGTGGTGTCGATCGTCTACTGGGCCCTGGTCCAGCCCACCGAAGCCGCGCTCGCTGACGAGTCCGAGAACGTCCGGTGGTTCCGGGCGGACCGGCTCGGGGAACTGGCCTTCGACCACAACGCGATCGTGGAGTACGCGCTGTGGCGGCTGCGCAACAAGCTGGCCTACGGCTCCGTGGCCTACCACCTGCTGGGGGAGTACTTCACCCTGGCCCAGGTGCGGGAAGTTTACGAGGCCGTGCTGGACCGTGAGCTGGATCCGGCAAACTTCCGCAGGCAGCTCAAATCCACGCCCGAAATAGAAGAGACCGGCGAATACCTCCAGGGCGGCAAGCACCGCCCCCCGCGCCTCTACCGCTTTACCGGCCGGCCCGGCCTTGACCCAGACAACAGGAGCACACTATGAGCAGCGTCAACACAGCCATCCAGCTGATCACGCGCGAGCAGGCCGAAAAAGGCGCGACGGCGAAGGGCAGCACCTGCAGCCCCGCCCTGGCCAAGGGCCCGTGGGACTACGACCTTGCCGAGGCGCTCGCCGGCGTTCCCGCCTACGGCCCCGGTGCCTCCAGCGCAGACGTGGCCCCTGCCGCAACCCCCCGCCAGGGCCAGCTGCCGGAGGAGTACAAGCTGGCCAGCGACGCCGAGCTGGGCGAAAGGATCCTTGCCGCCAAGGCTGCGCTGGGGGACCGCGCCGTCATCCTCGGCCATTTCTACCAGCGCGACGAAGTGATCCAGTACGCGGACTTTGTGGGCGACTCCTTCCAGCTGGCCAACGCGGCACTGACCAGGCCGGACGCGGAAGCGATTGTTTTCTGCGGCGTGCACTTCATGGCGGAGACAGCGGACATCCTCTCCGCGCCCGAACAGGCCGTCATCCTGCCCAACCTCGCGGCCGGCTGCTCCATGGCGGACATGGCGGATGCCGACTCCGTTGCCGAGTGCTGGGAGCAGCTCGAGGAGCTGTACGGTACAGAGCCCGACGCCGAGGGCCGGGTTCCGGTCCTTCCCGTCACCTACATGAATTCCTCCGCTGCCCTGAAGGCTTTCTGCGGTGAGCATGGCGGCATCGTATGCACCTCCTCCAACGCCAGGACGGTGCTTGAGTGGGCGTTCCAGCGGGCCCAGCGCGTACTGTTCTTCCCCGACCAGCACCTGGGCCGGAACACCGCGAAAGCGCTGGGCGTGCCGCTGGAGCAGATGCCCATGTGGAACCCGCGCAAGGACCTGGGCGGCAATGACGAGCAGGCACTGCTCGATTCACGGGTCATCCTGTGGCACGGGTTCTGCTCGGTGCACAAGCGCTTCAGCGTGGCGCAGATCGAGAAGGCCCGCGCCGATTTCCCCGGCGTCCAGGTGATTGTGCACCCGGAGTGCCCCATGGAAGTGGTGGACGCTGCCGATTCGGCCGGCTCCACCGACTTCATCAAGAAAGCCATCGCTGCTGCCACCGAGCCCACCACCTTTGCGATCGGCACCGAGATCAACATGGTGAACCGGCTCGCCGCGGAGTACCCGCAGCACACCATCTTCTGCCTGGACCCCGTGATCTGCCCCTGCTCCACCATGTACCGGATCCATCCCGGCTATTTGGCCTGGGTGCTGGAGGAACTGGTGGCCGGGCGGGTGGTGAACCGCATTACCGTGGCGGACTCCGTCCAGGACAACGCCAGGACTGCCCTCGAGCGCATGCTCGCCGCGAGGCCCTGATGAGCCGCCGGCTGATCGTCGTCGGCAGCGGTATTGCCGGACTCTACGCCGCGCTGCTGGCGGCCGACGCCGGGGCGGAGGTGGTGCTGCTGACCAAGGGAGGCCTGGATGACAGCAACACCTGGTACGCGCAGGGCGGCATCTCAGCCGTCCTGGCCAACCCTGCCCCCGGTGACACCGTTGCGGACCACATCGCAGACACCCTGCGCGCCGGAGCCGGCCACTGCAATGCCGAAGCCGTAAGGCTGATGTGCACGGAGGCCCGGGAGGACATCGCCGGGCTGCAGCGGCTTGGCGTGGACTTTGACCTGAAGTCCGACGGCGGTCCGGCCTTGGGGCTGGAAGCGGCCCATTCGGCACCCCGCATCCTCCACGCCGGAGGCGACGCCACCGGCGCCAGGGTGGCGCAGTCGCTGATCCGTTCAGTACTGGCGCGCCAGGAGGAGGGCAGCATCACGCTCCTGATGGACGCGCAGGCCACCGCCCTGCAAAAATCCGGCGGCAGTGTCAATGGCGTGCACTACCTCCAGGACGGCCGGATGCTCACGGTGCAGGGGGGCGCGGTGCTGCTCGCCACCGGGGGAGCAGGCCAGCTCTTCGCCCAGACCACCAACCCTGCGGTGGCCACCGCCGACGGCCTGGCGCTCGCCGTGCGGGCCGGCGCAGCACTGGCAGACCTTGAATTCTTCCAGTTCCACCCCACCTGCCTGGCGCTGGGCACTGATGCGGCCGCCGGCGAAGCGAGCCCGGATCCGCTGCTGATCTCAGAAGCAGTCCGCGGCGAAGGCGCCATCCTGCTCGACGCCGGCGGCCGGCGCTTCATGACTGCCTACCACCGGGACGCGGAGCTGGCCCCCCGCGACGTAGTGTCCCGCAGCATCGCCCTGCACCTGGCCAAACTCGGCAACCCCAACGGCCATGTGTACCTGGATGCACGGGTCATCGAACAGGCCAAGGGGCCAGGCTTCCTGGCCAAACGCTTCCCCACCCTTACCCTTCGGACCCGTGAAGCAGGTTTCGACTGGACCCGCGAACCGGTGCCGGTAGCCCCGGCCGCGCACTACTGGATGGGCGGAGTACTCACCGACCTGCACGCCAGGACCAGCGTCCCCGGACTCTACGCCGCCGGCGAAGTCGCATGCACCGGCGTCCAAGGCGCAAACCGGCTGGCCAGCAACTCCCTCCTGGAGGGACTCGTCTTCGGCCGGCGCGCAGTCGAAGACTTCCTGGAAGGCAGCCCCGCGGTTCCCTCGGCGCCTGCGCTCGATGCGCCGGAAGCCGGTACAGGTACCCAACCCATCGGACGCTCCACCGCTCAACCCGAGCCGTTTTCGCGTGGTGCCCTCCAGCGGCTGATGACTGCCAAGGCCGGCGTGCTTCGCAGTGGCGCCCTGCTGCGGGAGGCGGCGCAAACCCTTGACCGGTGGGCCGCCGTCGTCCGTCCCCATGCTGTTCCCGCCGCTACCGCACACCCCATGGTGCACGAGGACCGCAACCTGCTGCTTGCCGCCCAACTGCTGGTTGCGGCAGCCCTGAACCGCGCTGAATCCCTCGGCGCCCATTACCGCAGCGATGAACCCGAAGAGACCATTGCCCTCCGCCCGAAAGCGAGCCTTCTCCATGACTGACAACGCCCTGATCGAACCGGTAGCCGCGGGCCGCCGTGTGGACCTGGCGCTGCCGTCGGCTCCCGTACGCGAGATTTTGGAACGGGCCTTTGCCGAGGACGCCCCGGCCGGAGACATTACCTCCCAGCTGCTGATCCCCGCCGAAGCCCGCGCCACCGCGGCCCTGAACGCGCGCGTGGCCGGCGTCTTCAGCGGGGCCACGGTGTTCCGGGATGCCATGCTGCTGGTGGACCCGGAAACGGAGGTGGAACTGCTGCTTGCGGACGGGGACACGTTCGAGGCCGGCACCCACCTCGCGCGGGTCAGCGGACGGGCCAGGTCTGTCCTCCTTGCGGAACGGGTGGCCCTCAACCTGGTCCAGCGGATGTCTGCCATTGCCACCAAGACCCATGAATTCGTCCGGCTGGCAGCGGGAACATCCGCCAGGATCACCGACACCCGGAAAACCACTCCCGGGCTGCGGATCCTGGAACGGTTCGCCGTGCGCTGCGGCGGCGGCGCCAACCACCGGTACAGCCTCTCCGACGCCGTCCTGGCCAAGGACAACCACTTGGCCGTCATGACCGGCGGTGACCCGGCCAGGCTGACCGGACTGCTCCTGGCAGCCAAGGCACAGCTAGGACACACTACCCACTTCGAGGTCGAAGTGGACCGCATGGACCAGATCGAGCCCGTCCTGGCAGCCGGCGTGGACACCATCATGCTGGACAACTTCACCCTGGATGAATTGCGCGCCGGGGTTGCCCTGGTGGCAGGACGTGCGCGGGTGGAGGCCAGCGGCAACGTGAACCTGGGAACAGTGGCAGGGATTGCCGCCACCGGGGTGGATGTCATCTCTGTGGGTGCCCTCACCCACAGCGTGGCTGCCCTGGACCTCGGCCTGGATGTGGAACTGACAGCCGGGTGACGCCATGATCTTCCTTGATGCTGCCGCCACCACCCCGGTCCGCCGTGAGGTGCTGGACGCCATGTGGCCCTACCTGACAGGGGACTTCGGGAACCCCTCCAGCCACCACACGCTGGGAGAATCGGCCGCCAGCGCGCTCGCCGGGGCCCGGGCATCGGTGGCCGCCGTCCTGGGTTGCAGGCCCGGTGAAGTGACCTTCACGTCCGGCGGAACAGAAGCGGACAACCTGGCCGTCAAAGGCATCGCCCTTGCCCGGCAGGCTGCGGACCCGCAGCTGAACCGCGTGGTGATCAGCGCCGTCGAACATCCCGCGGTGGAGGAATCCGCACGCTACCTGGAACGCTTCCACGGGTTCAGTATCGACGTGGTGCCGGTGGACGGCACAGGACTGGTGACGCCGGAAGCACTCCTCGCCGTGCTGCGCCCCGAAACGGCGCTGGTCAGCATCATGTATGCCAACAATGAAGTGGGGACCGTCCAGCCGGTTGCCGGGCTGGCCGCCATCGCCCACCGGCAGGGGGTCCCTTTCCATACCGACGCGGTCCAGGCTGCGGGCTGGCTGCCGCTGGACAGCAAGGCGCTGGGCGTGGACGCGATGAGCATTTCCGGCCACAAGCTGGGGGCGCCCAAGGGCTGCGGCGTGCTCTTCGTCCGGGGCCGCACCCGGTTGGAGCCGCTGGTCCACGGCGGCGGGCAGGAACGCGGGCGCAGGTCCGGGACGGAGAACGTGGCCGGAGCTGTGGGGCTGGCCACCGCACTGACGCTTGCCCAGGCACACCAGGAGGAAGAACGACGGCGGGTGGCGGCACTGCGCGACGCGTTCGTGGACGCCGTGCTCACCACGGTCCCGGACTCGGTCCTCACCGGACATCGCCAGGAGCGGCTGCCCTCCGTGGCGTCCTTCTGCTTCCCGGGGACGAGCGGGGAGTCGGTGCTGCTGGAACTGGAGCGGCAGGGCGTGGTGTGTTCCAGCGGTTCAGCCTGCGCGGCCGGCTCGGATGCGCCGTCCCCTGTCCTCACGGCCATGGGCTATGACCCGGAAGTGGCGCAGACAGCCATCCGCTTCAGCTTCGACTCCACGGTAACCCGGGAAGACCTCCACACCGCTGCCGTGGCCGTGCGCCGGGCCGTGGAGAGCGTGCGGGCCCTGGGCGCCTAGCGCCCGCAGACACCGTCAGTAAAGCTCTCCAACGGGGATATCCACGGCCAGCCGGTTGGACGGTCCCGGCAGCGGGCACGCCCAAGCCTCGTTGTAGGCGCAGGACGGGTTGTACGCAAAGTTGAAGTCCAGGACAAAGCTTGCCCCCGGCCCTGTCCCGTTGACGCCGTGGAAAGCTCCCTTGATGGTGTCCAGCAGGTACCGGCCCGCACCGTAGCTTCCGCCGGGCTGGTTTGCCGTCGCGTCGCGGAAGGGTACAAAGATGCCGCCGCCGTAGCCCCGCAGCTTCCACACAGCAAGCTGCCCCATTTCGGGAAGGTCGAACGTGCCCAGCCTGACGAAGTTCACCACGCCGTCGGTCCCGGTTTCCACGCTCATTTCCCGGCCGGCACCTTCCTTGGTCAGCGGGATGTGGAAACGGTAGATCGGATCGTAGTCGGCCGTCTTCAAACCGGCGAAGCGCGCCTTGTCCTCGGAGGTCAGCGGGGAGGCGGGGTGGGTGGCGAACATGAGGTCCCGCTGGTGGCGCCAATACAGATGTGCTTCCGCCGGATTCTCTGCCGAGATTTTGCGGACGTTGGCGTATATGGCAAAGGTCCGGAGCCGCCAGTCGGCGATGTCGACGGCGGAAATGTCCGCCAAATCTTCTTCGGCCGTTCCGTGGTGGGCTTCCATACGCACCAGCCTAGTCCCCGGGGCCGAAGTTGCACGTCCGACGGCGACACGGCGGCTTGGTGCCGCCGCCTGGTTCGGCAGCAGGGCTGGGAAACGCCGTGCCGGGACTGCATCTGACCTGCACCGGCGCCGTTAGGCTGGCTGCATGAGAGGGATGCCAGCACCGAAGATCCTGTCCGGGCTGTCCGTGCTCCTGGGCGCTGCGTTCCTGGCGGGGTGCTCGGCACCCCCGGCCAGCGGCCCGGAATGGACGGCGCAGCCTGGTTCTTCCAGTAGTCCGGCGGGCACGGCCGGCCAGCCCGAAACCGCCGGACCAGCTGCGACTTCTCCCGGTGCTGCGCCGGGTCCCACCGGTTCCGCCGGCGCGGGTCCCGGAGCCACGGCATCGGCCTGGAAAACCTTCTCTGACCCCGCGAAGACCGTGAGTTTTGAGCTGCCGCAGGACTGGATTGCGCAGGCAGTGGCACCGGAGGAGGGCACCCTGCCCGGCGCGTTGAAGATTGAGGTGAAGAAGCCCGACGGCACGTTCATGGGGGCACTCCGGACGGGACTCCCGCCGTCGTCCGCGGACTGCCCGGAAGGTGCGCGGCGGCCGTACACAGTGATCAGCAGCGTTCCGGTGGAACTGTCCGCCGAAGGCGGGGAGGGAACGATCGAGCCCCGGGTAGTCTTTCGGGTCATCCAGGGTTACCGCTACTTCGGCTCCTACGGCGTCACGAACATGGTGGGCGGGGCGGACGGGCAGGCCTGCGAGCTGCGGAACATAGTCCGTGGACCGGCGGGCAAGGGCGACTACTCCTTCGGCGACCTGGTTTCGCTGAAGGCCTATGCGCCGGACGAAAAGGTGGCGCCCGCCAAGGCCTTCGACAACCTGGACCAGGCAGCGCGGTATGTCAAGGAGGGCAGCGACTTCGCGAACGTCCAGCGGATGCTAATGTCTCTGGAGATCAAAAACTAGTCCCGCTGCCGGCCCACATCTTTGGCCGGGACACGCGGCGGCTTCCTTCCCGCCGACACCCCCGGAGAGTCATGGAACGCACCGTTTCCGCACGCCTGGTTTTCAGGACCACAGCCAACACCAAGGTGGCCATGGCCATCGCCGCGGCCAGGAACTCCGGCTACTCCTCCTTCGAGGAGAACCTGTCCATCGCGGCGGACGGCGAACAGGTCACGGCCTGTGAGGTACCGGACCACCACGGCGGCCGGCTGCATTACATGGAGTTCGCGGAACCGGCCGAGGTAACCGTGGAGTATTCCGCCACCGTGGCAGGGAAGGCGGTGCCGGAGGAAGCAGGGCTGGCGGACCGCATCCGCTACGTCCGGCCCAGCCGGTATGCAGAGTCGGACCGCCTCCTGCCCACGGCCTATGCGGAATTCGAGGGGGTCCACGGCGGCGCGCTGCTGCACGCCGTGCGGAACTGGGTCAACGGTGAATTGAGGTACATCAGCGGCTCCTCACGCGGCACGGATGGCGCCGTGGAGACTCTCCTCAGCCGGCGCGGCGTGTGCCGGGACTTTGCCCACCTTGCCATCGCACTGCTCAGGTCCAAGGACATCCCCGCCCGCCTGGCTGCGGTTTATGCGCCGGGTCTGAGCCCGATGGACTTCCACGCCGTTGCAGAAGCCTATGTGGAAGGCGCCTGGCATGTCATCGATCCCACGGGGCTCGCCCCCCGGGAATCGATGCTGCGGATCACGGCCGGACGGGATTCCGCAGATACGGCATTCCTGTCCACCGTCGGGGGAAGCCTGACCCTGAACCAGCTCCGCGTTACTGCCGTGGTCAACGGCACGCTGCCGCAGGAGGACCCGGCCAGCCTGGTGGCGCTGGGCTAGCGGGATTCCTGCCGGGGCAGTGCGCCAAGGGAACCCCTCAACTTGGTGGTAAGCCTCATGAGTTCCTTTTGTTCCGCCGGCGTCAGGGCAGGGCCCATGAGCGAGGAGATGTCGCGCACGTGTTCGCGCCCGATCTCCTTCTGCAGGTCCCGGCCCTCGTCCGTCAGCCTGAGCAGGACGCCGCGGCCGTCCTCCGGCGCCTGCCTCCTCTCCACGAGCCCGCGTTTCTCCAGCCTTTCCACCAGCCGGCTGAGGCTGGACTGGCTGAGCAGGACGTTGTCATTGAGCTCGTTGAGGCGCAGCCAGCCGGTGGGGCACCGCGAGAGCGTAAACAGGACGTCGTACTCGTTCAGTGCGAGCTTCCGGAAGGCGGGGCCGGACTGCAGCTTGCGCATCACGGCCACCTGCGCGCGGAACAGCGACTCCCAGGTCTCCGCGGCCAGGCGGACCGGAGACTCCGCGCCCTTGCCGGCCATCACGCCTCCACGGGAGATTTCTCAGCATCCCGGGCGGCGAGTGCTGCGGCAACCCGGTTTGCGTGGGTGGGCGGCTCCGGAACATGGGCGGGCTTGCGGGCGGCGTACTCCTTGCGCAGGACGGGGAGTACTTCCTCGCCGAACAGGTCCAGCTGCTCCAGGACCGTCTTCAGCGGCAGCCCCGCGTGGTCGATCAGGAACAGCTGCCGCTGGTAGTCGCCGAAGTACTCCCGGAATGTGAGGGTCTTTTCGATCACTTCCTGCGGGCTGCCCACCGTCAGCGGTGTCTGGGAGGTGAAGTCCTCCAGTGACGGCCCGTGGCCGTAGACCGGCGCATTATCGAAGTAGGGCCGGAACTCCTTCACGGCGTCCTGCGAGTTCTTCCGCATGAAGAACTGTCCGCCCAGTCCCACGATCGCCTGGTCTGCCTTGCCGTGGCCGTAGTGCTCGTAGCGCTCCCGGTAGAGGCCGATCAGCTGCTGGTAGTGCTCCTTCGGCCAGAAGATGTTGTTGGCAAAGAAACCGTCACCGAAGTAGGCGGCCACCTCGGCGATCTGGGGCGTGCGGATGGAGCCGTGCCACACAAAGGGGGCCACGTCGTCGAGCGGGCGGGGGGTGGACGTGAAGTTCTGCAGCGGCGTGCGGAACTTGCCGGACCAGTTCACCGTGTCCTCGTCCCACAGCTTGCGCAGCAGGCTGTAGTTTTCGATGGCCAGCTCCACGCCGTCCTGGATGTTCTTGCCGAACCAGGGGTAAACGGGTGCGGTGTTGCCGCGGCCCAGGACCAGGTCAACGCGGCCGTCGGCCAGGTGCTGGAGCATTGCGAAATCCTCGGCGATCTTGACGGGGTCGTTCGTCGTGATCAGCGTGGTGGCCGTGGACAGGATGATGCGCTCTGTCTGGGCGGCGATGTAGGCGAGGGTTGTGGTGGGGGAGGAAGAGAAGAAAGGCCGGTTGTGGTGCTCGCCCAAGGCGTAGACATCCATGCCGATTTCCTCGACCTTTTTGGCGATGGCCACCGAGGCTTTGATGCGCTCGTGCTCGGTGGGGGTACGGCCCGTGGTCGGGTCCGTGGTGATGTCACTGACGCTGAAAACACCGATCTGCATGATGTGCCTTTCCGTTCCTGGACTGCTGGCTTGCTCCCAGTGTAGTCCAATGTAGATGCATTTGCATCTATCGACGGGTACAACGCAGCCGCGGCGGAATTATTCCGGTGTTACTCGGGGCTTCCGGGGGCAGCGCGGCGGCCGCTGGTCTTGGGCACCATCCCGGTGGTCCAGTCCCGGAACTCCTCATCGACGTCGGCCCCGGGCCCGAATTCCGGCCGTGCCTGCAGCTCCCGGAGCAGCGCCTTCCTCTCGCGGCGGCCCTCCACCAGCCGGTACAGGACCGGTACCAGGACCAGCGTCAGGGCGGTGGAGGAAATGAGCCCTCCGATGACCACCACGGCAAGCGGCTGCGAAATAAAGCCACCGCCCCCCGTGAGGCCGAGCGCCATGGGCGTCAGGGCAAACACGGTTGCCAGGGCCGTCATCAGGATAGGACGAAGGCGCTGTCTCGAGCCGTGGGTGATGGCATCCGCCACGGTCATGCCCGGACGCCCGTCCCGTGGCTGCCGGTACTGGTTGATGAGGTCGATGAGCACGATTGCGTTGGTTACCACGATGCCCACCAGCATCAGCATGCCGATCAGCGACGGCAGTCCCAACGGCACGCCGGTGACCAGGAGCAGCGCCACCGCGCCGGTGGCGGCGAACGGGACCGAGACCAGCAGGATCAGGGGTTGGATGAGGGACTTGAACGTGGCCACCATGATGACGTAGACGATGGCGATCGCGGCCAGCAGCGCCAGTCCCAGCTGCTGGAAGGACTCCTGCTGCTGGGTGGTGGCGCCGCCGATTTCAGCGGTCACGCCCGGCGGGAGCTGGACGTCAGCCAGCCGCTTCTGCACTTCGGCGTTCACCGCCCCCAAGTTGGACCCCGACGGCGTGACGGAGACCCGCGCGGTGCGCTGGCCGTTGCTGGCGGTGATGGACACCGGCACGTCAACCTGTTCCACCGAGGCGATGCTGCCCAGCGTCACCGGGCCACCTGCCGCAGGGAGCGGGATGCGGCGGACCGCCTCGATGCTGGTGAAGCGGGTGCCCTGGCCGATCTGGACGGGGAAGTCATCGGTATCGATCCTTACTTCGCCGGCCGGGATGGGGCTGATGGTGGAGGCGAGCACCCCTGCCACCTGTTCCTCGTTCAGCCCGGCGGCCACCGCCTTGGCCCTGTCAACCTTGACCTGGACAACGGGCTGGCTGGCAGCGAGGTTGGTCTCCACCTCGCTGGTTCCCGGCACGCCGGTCATTGCCTCCACCATGGTGTCGCTGGCTTCCCGGAGGTCGTCGGTGCTGGCGGCCTTGAGCGTGATATCCACCGTGGATGATGTGCCGAAGCCGCCCTGCTGGGTACCTACCGAGACTTTCCCGGAGTCCGGTACCTGGGACAGTTCGCTCCGAACAGTATTTTGCAGCTCCTCCTGGTCCGCCTTTTCATCGGTGACAACCGTGAAGGTGGAGTTTGAGGATCCGGTTGAGGTGAGGGCGGCGAACCCGGCCTGGGCGTTGCCGGATGTCACCTGGACATCCTTGATGCCCTCGATGCCGCGGAGCACCTCTTCCAGCCGGACGGCTGCCGCGCTGGTGTCCGCGAGGCTGGTGCCGGCGGGCAGCACCTGGCGGACGGTCAGGCTGTTCTGGCCGGAGTTGCCCAGCAGGTTGGTGGCGAGCAGCGGCGTCATGGCTGCGGTGGCACCCAGCACCAGGACGGCGGCAACCAGCGTCACCACAGGATGCTTCTGTGTCCTGGTGAGGATGGGGAGGTAGCCGCGCTGGAGCCTGCTTTTCTGTTCAGCCTCCAGCGCCTTCGCGCGGGCTTCGGCAGCGCTCAGGCGCGCGGCAGCGGAGCCGTCAGGGCTTGAGCCGGAAACGGCGGCGGTGTTCTTCAGGAACCAGTAGGCCAGGACCGGGACGATGGTCAGCGAGACCAGGAGCGAGGCCAGCAGCGCCATGGTGACGGTGAGGGCAAACGGCCTGAAAAGTTCGCCGGCCAGCTCACCCACGAACGCGATGGGGAGGAAAACCGCCACGGTGGTCAGCGTGGACGCGGTGATGGCCCCCGCCACTTCCCTGATGGCGGTCAGGATTGCGGTGACCTTGTCCTCGCCGTAACTGAGGTGCCGCTTGATGTTCTCGATCACCACGATCGAGTCGTCCACCACACGGCCGATGGCTATGGTCAGCGCGCCCAGCGTGAGGATGTTCAGGGAGTATCCGGTGGCGGACAGTCCGATGAAGGTAATCAGGAGCGAGAGCGGAATGGAAACCGCCGTCACCAGGGTGGAACGCGTGGACATCAGGAAGACCAGGATCACCGCAACGGCGAAGCCCAGGCCCAGCAGGCCCTCGGTGGTCAGGTCCTTGATCGACTTTTCAATAAAGGGGGCCTGGTCGAACACCGGCGTGAACTTGGCATTCGAACCCAGTTCCGCCTCAAGTTCATCGAGGCTGTCCTTCACCGCGTGCGAGATGGCCACGGTGTCGCCCTCTGGTTTCTTGGTGACGGACACAGCGAGGGTTTCCGCCCCGTTGGTGCGGGTAATGGAGGTGCGTTCATCGTCCTTCAGGGACACATCCGCCACGCTGCCGATCGTGGCCGCGTTCTTTGCGCCGGACAGGGGCAGCGCCCGGATCGCGTCCAGTGAATCCACCGGGCTGCCGATCTGCAGCGACAACGTCTTCCCCTGCTCCTCCAGCGTGCCTGCCGGGATCAGCGCCCCGTTGTTGCCCAGTGCATCCCGGATGGACGTGAGGGTGGCTCCGGCCGCCGCCATCGCATCGGTGCGGGGAAGGATCTCGATGTGCTGGGAGGCCCCGCCGGTCACGTCCGCGCCCCGCACGCCGTCGATCTTCTGCAGCCTGGGCACGCTCAGCCGCTGGAGGTCTGCGTTCAGTTCGCTGAGCGGCTTGTCCGAGGACACGGCCAGGAACACGATGGGGAAATCGCTGATGCTCCCGGCGATGGCCTGCGGCTGGACATCCTCCGGCAGGGTCCGCTTGGCGTTGGAGATGGCGCGGTCGATCTGGTTCCGTGCCCGGTCCAGGTTCGCGCCGTAAGTGAACACCATCGTGATCTGGGAAACGCCGTTGCGGGACGTGGAGGAGGTGGATTCCAGCCCCTCCACGCCGTTCAACGCGGTCTCCAGCGGCCCGCTCACCTGCTTGTCCACCACCTCCGGGGAGGCCCCGGGCATGGCGGTCAGCACCGTGATCTGGGGGAACTCGATGGATGGGATGAGTTCCTGCTTCAGCGATGTCATGGTGATGACACCAAAGACGGAGGCGAAGACTGTGATCAGTGCGATCAGTGCCCGGTTCGCAAGTGAAAGTTGTGCCAGCCGGAACATCGCATGATCTCCTGTGGGGTTAGGTAAGTGGTACGGACCCGCAAGGCGCCGGCCACCGGCCCCGCAGGGTCAGCGGCTGGCGGAAACGCTCTCCAGCTGAAGCGACCTGGCCGTTGCCTTCTCCAGCTCAAGTGCCAGGTCCGGGTTCTCGTCCAGCTTGACCCCGTAGCCGGGCATCATGTCCTTGAGTTTGGACTGCCAGCCCTTGAAGTTCCGGGGGAAGGTCTTCTTCAGCAATTCGATCATGATCGGTACCGCAGTGGAGGCTCCGGGCGAGGCGCCCAGGAGCGCTCCGATGGAACCGTCACGGCCGGCGATCACTTCAGTGCCAAACTGCAGGACGCCGCCCTTTTGCGGATCTTTCTTGATGATCTGTACACGCTGGCCGGCGGTGATCAGTTCCCAGTCGCCATCCTTGGCTTCCGGGTAGTACTCACGCAGGGCCTCCACCTTGTCGGCGTGCTTCTTGGCCACTTCCTTCACCAGGTAGGCGGTCAGGTCCATGTTGTCCTTTGCCACTGCCAGCATGGGGATGATGTTGCTGGGCCGGATGGACAGCGGAAGGTCCAGGTACGAGCCGTTCTTCAGGAAGTTGGTGGAGAACCCGGCGTAAGGGCCGAACAACAGCGAACGCTTGCCATCCACGTAGCGGGTATCCAGGTGCGGCACGGACATGGGGGGAGCGCCCACGGAAGCCTGCCCGTACACCTTGGCGCTGTGCTGGGCCGCGATGCTTTCATCGGTGCAGCGGAAGAACTGCCCGGACACCGGGAACCCGCCGTAGCCCTTGCTTTCCGGAATGCCCGACGCCTGGAGCAGGTGCAGGGCCCCGCCGCCTGCGCCAACAAACACGAACTTGGCGTGGATCTTGCCGTGCTCGCCGGACTTGGGGTATTTCAGCGAAAGGTTCCAGCCGCCGTCGGACGCCCTGGATATCCCCGTGACGTCATGGCCGTAGTTGATCTCGACGCCGTTGTGCCCGAGGTAGGAGACGAGTTCGCGGGTCAGCGCGCCGAAGTCCACGTCAGTTCCCTCGGCAGCCCGGGTGGCTGCGATCCGCTGCTTGGGGTCGCGTCCCTTGACGATCAGCGGCGCCCACTTGCCGATCTGCCCGTGGTCCTCGGAGTACTCCATGCTGCGGAACAGGGGATGGGGCTTGAGCGCCTCGTAGCGGGTCCGCAGGAACCGCGTGTGGTCCTCGCCGATCACGAAGCTCATGTGCGGCACGGTGTTGATGAAGCCCTTAGGCGACCCAATGAGGTTCTGGTCCACCAGATGGGACCAGAACTGCCGGGAGAGCTGGAACTGCTCGTTGATGAGCAGGGCCTTGGAAGGATCCACTGAGCCGTCTTTGGCTGCAGGGGAGTAGTTGAGCTCGCAGAGGGCGGCGTGGCCCGTGCCGGCGTTGTTCCACGGGCCGGAGCTTTCCAGGCCCGGCTGGTCCAGCCGCTCGAACAGGGAGATGGTCCAGTCCGGCTCCAGCTGCTTGAGGAATGCCCCCAGCGTGGCACTCATGATGCCGCCGCCGATCAGGACGACGTCGGCATGTGCGGTCTTGGAAATGAAGGTCACGATCAGTCTCCGATTGCAGCGGCTCTGGCTGTCACAGAATATCCCCGGGCGGCGGACATACTGAAATTGGACCGGTCCGTCAAGGCTTTAGTTGCACCTTCGTGAAAACTTCATTTAAGACCGGCGACGCGGGATAGCTGACTACGCGGTCTGAGAGGGCCAATGCAGAGATGGGGAAAGCGACTGGTACCGCAGGAACTGTCGCCGCGATCTGGGCATTAATAGTGTGATATTGCTCATCCCGTTCCTCGCCTTCGGGCAACCCGCGGGCCCGGTTGATCTTCGAGAAGACTTGGGGGTCGTGGTACCCGAACTCCCCGTTCTTCTCGCCGAAGAGCGGGCCCACGAAGTTGTCCGCGTCTGAATACGAACCGTTCCAGCCCAGGAGGTGGAGCGCGTGGTCACCGGGGGACTGTACCTTTTGCAGGTAGCCGTCCTGCCAGTCCACGGGTACGGGCTGGATGTTGAAGCCGACGGCGGTGAGTTGCCGGCTGATCTCGGCGTAGACCTTCTCCGGGGTGGGCAGGTAGGGCCGGGTGACGTTCAGCGGATAGTAGAACTTCAGTTCCTCGCCTGCGTACCCGCCCTCTTTGAGGTACTCCTTGGCTTTGGCGGGGTCGTGCCCCAGTGCAGGGGCATCATTGTTGAACCCGCTGATCTTGGGCGGGACGAACTGCGTGGCCTTGGCGGTGTTGTCTATGAAGAACCGGCGGATCAGGGTTTCCTTGTCGATCGCCATTTCGATCGCCTGCCGGACCTTCAGGTTCTGCAGGACGGGGATGTCCTGGTTGATTCCCACGTACATCACCGAGAACGGGTCACGCTGGACGATCTGCTTCCCGCGCTTGACGAGCTGGTCGAAGTTGCCCACCGTCACGGCGTCATAGCCGTCGATCTTGCCGTCCAGGAGGGCCTGCAGGCGGGCCTGTGGATGGTCGTACGCCACGAAGTTGATGGTGGAAATCTGGCCGCGGTCGCCCCAATAGGACGGGTTGGTGGTCAGGGTGACGCTTCCCTCGTCCCACGAGGCAAGGCTGAAGGGCCCCGTGCCCACGGGTTTGGTGCCAAACACGGAGACGGGCTGGCCGCCCCGCTGTTGGTCAAGGACATCCGCAGTCCCCGCAGCGAGGGCGGCCGGCGACGCAATGGCGAACGCAGGCAGGGTCAGTGCCTGCAGGAAGGCGGTGAAGCGCTGGGAAAGGTCGATCCGTACGGTGTCCGCCGAGACTGCCGTGCAGCTCTTGAAGATTGACAGTTCCGGCTCGTCCGAGTGGGCTTTGAAAACCCCCTTGAATGAACTGCCCGGCGCCTGCCGCCGCAGGGCCTCCGGGAAGGCGAACCAGCGGTTGAAGTTGATACACACCGCGTTCGCGTCGAAGGGCGTCCCGTCCTGGAAGAGCACGCCGGTCCGCAGTTTGAAGGTGTAGGAGCGGCCTTCGTTGGACTCGCTCCACTCTGTAGCGAGCAGCGGCGTGGGCTTCCCTGTTATCTGGTCCACGCCCACCAGTCCCTCGAGGATCTGGCGGGTGATCCGCTGCGATTCAACATCGCTGGAGAGTGCAGGATCCAGGCCCAGCGGCTGCGCCGCGGTCCCGAAGTTAAAGGTGGCGGCAGGTTCGGCGTTGGACGCTGTGGACGGCGGGCCGGAGGACGGCGACGGGGAAGGAAGTGCGGTGCACGAGGTCATCCCAAGCGCCAGGAGGACAGCTCCGGTCTTGATGACTGTCCGCCTCGAAGTACTGCTGGGCACCCGTTGATCACCTCTGGATTTTGCCGGTCCCGCCGAATGCGGACCGGACCCCAGTGTAATAGACGGGACTTGGAGGTACCTGGGCGCCACCGCACCTCCCTCCTGTCAGGCGTGCTTCCGGCGCAAACGGCAGCAACGCCGGGGCCGGTCCTTTCGGAGCCCGGCCCCGGCGCTGCCGGGTGGACGTTCAGGCCGCGGGGCCGGAGCCTACTTGGGCATTAGTACTGAGTCGATCAGGTAGACGGTGGCGTTCTTGGTCTGGACACCGCCGCAGATGACGTTCGCGTCGTCCACCTTCAGCTCATCGCCGCTGCCCGTGACGGTGACCGATCCGCCCTGGACCGTGGCGTGGGTGCCGGCGATCATGTCGGGTGTGATCTGGCCCGGCACCACGTGGTAGGTGAGGATCTTGCTCAGGAGGGCGTCATCGGTCTTCAGGGTTTCGATGGTGGCCGCATCGATCTTGGCGAATGCCTCATCCACCGGCGCGAAGACGGTGAATTCATCGCCATTGAGGGTGTCCACCAGGTCCACCTTGGGGTTCAACTTCCCGGAAACGGCAGAAGTCAGGGTGGTCAGGATCGGGTTGTTGGAGGCTGCCACGGCGACCGGATCCAGTGCCATGCCCTCAACAGACCCGGCACCGCTTGGGACCTGCTCAGCGTAGGCGGCGCAGCCGGGGCCGACCAGGTTGGCGGCGGGATCCATGGCGGCAGCCGAGGAGCTGGCCGAGGGGGAGGGGGCCATGCTGGATGCCATTGCCGACGGCGAGTCGGCTGGGGCGGAGGAGCTGGACGTGGAGGCTGAGCCGCCACAGGCGGTCAGGCTGAACAGAGCTGCTGCTGCAACGCCTGCGACGGTGAAAGTTGTGCGCTTGGTGGTCTGCATTTCAGTTCTCCTTGGGATGATGGCTTTTGCCGCCACGGACGTGCTGTCTCACGGCGTCGTTCGAACCTTGCTGGTGGGCACCTGCCCTTGGCTGGTGTCTCACTGGGTATTCGGCCGGGTGCAGGTGGTGGATGGGTAATTTCCCTGGAGTTTTTCGGCAGCCCTGCAAAACTGGTGCGCCGGACAGCTGGAGTGGCCGCTTAAATGCACTGATCCCCCGGCCATGCCGGGGGATCAGATAGTGCGCAAGGGGGGACTTGAACCCCCACGCCCGAAGGCACAGGAACCTAAATCCTGCGTGTCTGCCAATTTCACCACTCGCGCGGGGCTTCCTGCCTTCGCTTCCCCTCAGGGGGTACGACGGCGGAAGCCAGTGTCCATTGTAGCGTTGCGGAGGCAGGTTCCGGGCCCGGCGGCCGCTGGTCAGGCGTCCAGGGCCAGGTCCCGCCGCAGTTTGGCGACGTGGCCGGTGGCGCGGACGTTGTACTGGGCCAGCGCCACCTTTCCGTTCGGGTCCACCACGATGGTGGACCGGATCAGTCCCTCGTAGGTCTTGCCGTAGTTTTTCTTTTCTCCCCAGGCGCCATACGCCTCAGCCACTGCATGGTCCTCGTCCGAGAGCAGGGGGAACGTCAGCTCTTCCTTGGCCGCAAACTTCGCCAGCTTGTCCACGGGGTCCGGTGAGATGCCCAGGACGTCGTAGCCTGCCGACTGGAGGGAAGCCAGGCTGTCGCGGAAGTCGCAGGCTTCCTTGGTGCATCCCGGCGTTGCTGCTGCCGGATAGAAGTAGACGATGGTGTGGCGGCCCCGGTGGGAGGCCAGACTGACGTCATTGCCGGACGAGTCCTTCAGGGTAAAACCGGGCGCGTCGTCTCCGGTCACGAGTCTGTCAGCCATTGTTTTTCTCCTTGTTGCAGGCGGGACACAACAGCCTAGTAACAGCGGGGAACAGGTGCTAATCGCCGTTTGGCTATACTGGCTGCTATGCCTGATATGGATCACTGGCCCACGGGGCGCCTCTTGTCCACTGCTGCGCGCCTCGTTGAACATTCCTGGAATGAAAAGCTCGGCGCGATTGGACTCACCCACGCCGGCGTCATTGCCATTGAAGTTCTCGATGCGCAAGGCCCCATGACGCAGGCCCAGCTTGCCCAATACGTACGTGTCCAGGCCCAGACCATGGGCAAAACCCTCAGCAGGCTGGAGGCGCACGGCCATATTGTCCGGGTCCGCAGCACTTCCGACCGGCGCAGCCACGTGGTGTCCCTGACGGAACGCGGCAAGGAGGCTGTAGCCGCAGCAGTTGAGATGGAGCGGTCGGTGCTGGCTTCAGCGTCGATTGACCCGGATCTGCTCCGGCAGGAACTCCAGGCGGTAGTGCGGGAGCTGGCCAGCCAGTTCGCCACTGCTCCTTCCACCGCTGCGCTGGTGGAGAACACCCCTTAATTAGTTTCTGTTCCTGTGGCAGCCGTCCTGCGGCGGCCGCTGGCGTGGCCACTGCCTTCGCAGGCAGTGGCCACGCTTTTTTGTGGTTTTCCTGGCGGCCGTGACGCCACACAACAAAACAGCCCCTGGCTGGCGTTTCCGCGAGCCAGGGGCTGTTTTCCCTGTGGTGCACCCCCCGGGACTTGAACCCGGAACCCATTGATTAAGAGTCAATTGCTCTGCCAATTGAGCTAGAGGTGCATCTGTTTGCTGTGGTCATCCGGGCTTTTCTTTCCCCGTTGACCTCCGCAACGACATGAAACTCTACACGAACTTCGTGCCCATGTGAAATCGGCGCAGGGTGCAGGGCACGGACTAGTCCGGCGGCGGCAAAACCAGCACGAAATCAGGGTTTTCGTTGTTGGTGAGGAGCCAAAAACCTCCTTGAGGGGTCCGGATGACGTCGCGGATCCTGCCGAACTCGCGTGTGAAGTGCGCCACAGGTGTGCCGGCTTCTTCGCCTTCCAGTGGAACTGTCCATAGCCGCTGTCCCCGGAGTGCTCCCACGTAGGCGGTGGGGCCAACGATTTCCAGGCCGCTGGGCGAGGATTCGCTGGTGGAGGGCCAGACAACTTTCGCGTCGAGGAACTCCGGTCTGCCTGGAGCACCTGTCACGGCAGGCCAGCCGTAATTGCCCCCTGGCACGATGAGGTTCAATTCATCATCAACGTCGGGACCGAACTCGCTGGCCCACATCCTGCCCCCGCTGTCCCATGCCAGTCCCTGCACGTTCCGGTGGCCCAGGCTGTAGACCGCGTTGCCAAATGGATTGCCGGGAGCGGGCCTGCCGTCGGCGGTGAGACGGAGGATCTTGCCGCCCAGCGCCCCGGGGTCCTGGGGCTGGTTCCTGCGCTGCGAGTCACCGGTCCCCACATAGAGGAATCCGTCCGGTCCGAAACGGATCCTGCCGCCATTGTGCGTGTTCGCTTTTGGAATTCCAGTGAAAATGACGTCGGGCTCGCCGAGGGACAGGTTGCCCCCGCCGGAGTCTTCCAGCTTCAGCCGCGCGATACGGTTGTCCTCCTGCGCCGTCAGGTACACATACAGGTACCTGTCGTTGGCGAAGGTGGGGGAGAGGGCCAGCCCCAGGAGCCCGCCCTCCCCGGCCGGGACAACGCCCGGCACCTCACCCAGTTCCACGGCGCCCGCGCCGGCGGTGCCGGGTTCCCTGGCCACGTCCGCGGGTACTGCCTTGAGCAGGCCCGTCTCGCGTTCTGAGATGACAGCCGTGCCGTCGGGGAGGAACACGGCGGACCAGGGAATATCGAGCTCCAGGTCCAGGCGCGTCACCGTATCCGGCACCGAGGCGTCCTGGGTCTGCGGGAGGCTGGTACTTCCGGTAGGTGTGCCGCCCTGGTCCCCCGTGCACGCGGCCAGAAGCAGGACAAGGCAGGCGGCCGTGAAGGTGGGCCCGGCTCGACGGGGGCTTGCGCGCCCTGTTCTAGAGCCGCTTGCGCCGCGGGGCGCGGAAGCCCGCTGCCTCAGCATGCGCTGCTGATTCGAACCAGACGTCAGCCCTGGTCTGCTCATAGTCGGGGTGTCCCTCCTCGTAATAGACCATGGCCCCGGCGTCGCCTTTCACTGAGTAATCCGCAGGCCCGCTGCCATCAGCTCCAGCGGCAGCCGAACCCGCACCGTAGGGCTCTTCCGCCGCCAGGTGTCCTGACGGTTCGGCTGCGGACACAGTCCCCGGCTCCTGGACGTGGTCAGCTCCGGTTTCCACCAGCGCGGAGGACTGGGTGCGTTCCGCCGTCTCTGTCGCGGCGGCACTCGCCGGCATAGCCCCGGTCCCGGCCCCCGCGTTAGACCGCCCGCCTTCATCCACCTTTGCTTCGGTAGTGGAACCGGCTGCTGCAGGCATGTCGGCATTGCCCGCAGCAGCATCGTCCTCCGCATCCTCAAGGGCAGCTGTCTCTGCGCCGGGCAGGGTAGGAGCGTGTGGCGCAGTGTATTCGGGATGGTGGACCGGCTGTGACACTGCGGCGGCCGGTGCTGCCGGGGCAGGCGCCGCTTCCGCGGGCGGGGAGTCCGATGCCGCTGCGGCTGGAGCTGCAGAAGACGGCGCGGCGGTTCCCGCGCGGTGGCCTTCCGGTTGCAGGCTCTCCTGGCCGGCCCGGCCGTGGGCGCCAGCACCTGAAACAGCGGAAGAGCCGGGGGTTTCCGACCATTGGGTTTCCCACTCGGCCTGGTCCTGGCGCCGCCGCTCGTCCTGGCTGGAAGCAGCGGAGCTTTCCGCCGGTTCATCGGCGGTGGTGGGGGCTGCAGGTTCCGCCGCCCGTCCAAACCCTGCTGCGCTGGCGATGCCGGTGGTTCCGGCGGCCTCGGCCGAGGCCGCCGCACTGCCGCCCGAAAGCGCCCCGTCCGCCCTTGCGCCCTCAGGCGTGGAACTGCCGCCAGATGTCCCGGATGCCTTCGATGAGCCGTTTCGCTTTACCAGCCACCAGGCAACAGCACCAAGAACAACAATCAGAATGATCCAGAAAACAAAATCCATCTCAAGCCCTTCAGTCCGGCCGGCAAGGTGTGCTTTCCCTGACGCTACGTCCGGTGGCCACGGCTGTCTAGGCTGCACCCGGGATGGACGCCGTTGCAGGTGGAACGGGAGATGCCAGGACGGGACACCCCCTGCGTCGTGCCGCGTGAGGGGCAGCCGCCCCAGCCGTCTCATTATTTGAGATGCAAGTCCGCATTCTGGCAGGAATTTCCGGGTTTCGCCCCCGATCGCTTCTGATCTGTCGCCGGGCAGTTCGCCGGAGCCCTAGACTTTCCCCTATGAGTGACGCCCAAACCGCAACGGACAACAAGCCTGATATCAAGCCCCGCAGCCGGGTGGTGACCGACGGAATCCACGCAGCACCGGCTCGTGGCATGTTCCGGGCCGTAGGCATGGGCGATGATGACTTCGCAAAGCCCCAGGTCGGCGTCGCGAGTTCGTGGAACGAGATCACTCCCTGCAACCTCTCCCTGAACCGGCTTGCCCAGGGCGCCAAGGAAGGCGTCCACGCCGGCGGCGGGTTCCCGATGCAGTTCGGCACCATTTCCGTCTCGGACGGTATCTCCATGGGCCATGAAGGCATGCACTTCTCCCTGGTGTCCCGCGAGGTTATTGCCGACTCCGTGGAAACCGTGATGCAGGCCGAGCGGATCGACGGCTCCGTCCTGCTGGCCGGCTGCGACAAGTCCCTCCCGGGCATGCTCATGGCGGCCGCCCGCCTGGACCTCTCCAGCGTCTTCCTTTACGCGGGGTCCATCATGCCCGGCTGGGTCAAGCTCGAGGACGGCTCCGAGAAGGAAGTCACCCTCATTGATGCCTTCGAAGCCGTCGGCGCCTGCGCTGCCGGCAAGATGAGCATGGAGGACCTCACCCGCATCGAAAAGGCCATCTGCCCCGGCGAAGGCGCCTGCGGCGGCATGTACACAGCCAACACCATGGCCTGCATCGGTGAAGCCCTCGGCATGTCCCTGCCGGGCTCCGCCGCCCCGCCCTCGGCAGACCGCCGTCGTGATGAATTTGCCCGCAAGTCAGGCGAAGCGGTGGTCAACCTGCTGCGCCAGGGCATCACCGCCCGCCACATCATGACCAAGAAGGCCTTCGAGAACGCCATCGCCGTCACCATGGCCTTCGGCGGCTCCACCAACGCGGTCCTGCACCTGCTGGCCATCGCCCGCGAGGCTGAAGTCGAGCTGACCCTGGACGACTTCAACCGGATCGGCGACAAGATCCCGCACCTGGGCGACCTCAAGCCCTTCGGCCGCTATGTCATGACCGACGTCGACAAGATCGGCGGCGTGCCGGTCATCATGCGCGCACTGCTCGACGCCGGACTGCTGCACGGCGACTGCCTCACCGTTACGGGCAAGACGGTTGCGGAAAACCTCGAGGCCATTAACCCGCCGGATCTTGACGGCAAGATCCTGCGCGCGCTGGACAACCCGATCCACAAGACCGGCGGCATCACCATCCTGCACGGCACCATGGCACCCGAGGGGGCAGTGGTGAAGAGCGCAGGCTTTGACGCCGACGTCTTCGAAGGCACCGCCCGCGTCTTCGAACGCGAACAGGGAGCCCTGGACGCACTGGACAACGGCCAGATCCACGCCGGCGACGTGGTGGTGATCCGCTACGAAGGCCCCAAGGGGGGCCCGGGCATGCGCGAAATGCTCGCCATCACGGGCGCCATTAAGGGTGCAGGCCTGGGCAAGGATGTCCTGCTCCTCACTGACGGCCGTTTCTCCGGCGGCACCACGGGCCTGTGCATTGGCCACGTGGCGCCGGAAGCGGTCGACGGCGGCCCCATCGCCTTTGTCAGGGATGGCGACAGGATCCGCGTGGACATCGCAGCCCGCAGCTTCGACCTGCTGGTTGACGAAGCAGAACTCGAAGCCCGCAGAGTGGGCTGGGAGCCGCTCCCGGCACGCTACACCAAGGGCGTCCTGGCCAAGTACGCCAAGCTCGTGCACAGCGCCAGCACCGGCGCCTACTGCGGCTGATACGAGTTGCCCGGGACTCCTCCCGGGACATGCCCGCCTTAGGCGGCAGGGCTTAATAAGGGTTGACCCGAGGGGCCCCAGCCTGACGGCGCTTGCGCCGGAAGGTTGGGGTAGGGTCATTCCGTGGACGATGAGGTCCACATGGTGAGATCGCGGGTCGGCTCGTTGACACGTATCTCGCCAGAGGGAAAACTGAACGCATGACTTTCGTTACCGGCATCGTCGTCGTCCTTACCAAGCGCGTGGCCCATTAGCCTCCACTGGTAACGTACCGTCACGCGCAAACCCCTCGAAGAGCCGCTCAGGCTGAGGGGTTTTTTTATTTCCCGCAGTTTCCATGAACCACAGATGATCCACAAGGAAGAGTTCCGATGAGCAAAGGATCGCCGATCAGCCCCTCGCTGATGGCTACGAAGTCCGCTGGAGCCCCCAAGGCTCCGGACCGCGCCGACCGGACGGCCGACCACGCCGTCGTCGTCGCCGACCTTGCCGCCGTCTCTCCTGTCCTTGGGCCGAACAACGTTGTACCCCCAACGGTGATGACCGGCTCGCAAGCTATTGTCCGCTCGCTCGAAGAACTCGGCGTCGACGATATTTTCGGTTTGCCCGGTGGCGCAATCCTGCCCACCTATGACCCCTTGATGGCTTCCAGCATGAATCACGTGCTGGTCCGTCACGAACAGGGAGCCGGCCACGCCGCGCAAGGCTACGCCATGGTGACCGGGCGGGTGGGCGTGTGCATCGCCACCTCGGGCCCCGGCGCCACCAACCTCGTCACCGCGATCATGGATGCCCACATGGACTCCGTGCCGCTGGTTGCCATCACCGGACAGGTGTCCAGCGGTGTCATTGGCACCGATGCCTTCCAGGAAGCCGACATCGTGGGCATCACCATGCCCATCACCAAGCACTCGTTCCTGGTCACCGACCCCAATGACATCCCGCACGTCATGGCGGAAGCATTCCACCTCGCCTCCACCGGCCGTCCCGGTCCCGTCCTGGTGGACGTTGCCAAGGACGCCCAGGTGGGCCAGATGACCTTCTCTTGGCCGCCCAAGGTGGACTTGCCCGGCTACCGGCCCGTCACCCGGGGCCACAACAAGCAGGTCCGGGAGGCCGCCAAGCTGATCGCGGCGTCCAGCAAGCCTGTGCTGTACGTTGGCGGCGGTGTGGTCAAGGCCCATGCCAGTGCCGAACTGCTGGCCCTGGCCGAGGCCACCGGCGCCCCCGTGGTGACCACCCTGATGGCCAAGGGCGTTTTCCCGGACTCACACCCGCAGCATGTTGGAATGCCCGGCATGCACGGCAGCGTTTCCGCCGTCACTGCGTTGCAGCAGGCAGACCTCCTGATCACCCTTGGTGCCCGTTTTGATGACCGTGTCACCGGCGTGCTCAAGACCTTCGCCCCGATGGCCAAGGTTATCCACGCTGACATCGACCCCGCCGAGATCTCCAAGAACCGGACCGCCGATGTGCCCATCGTGGGATCCGTCAAGGAGATCATCCCCGAGCTCACCGAAGCCGTCCGGACCCAGTTCGACGCCTCCGGGGTTCCGGACCTCACCACGTGGTGGGCCTTCCTGAACAACCTCAAGGAAACCTACCCGCTGGGCTGGACCGAACCTGAGGACGGGCTCACCGCACCGCAGAAAGTCATCGAACGCATTGGTGCCCTGACCGGCCCCGAGGGTGTCTATGTTGCCGGCGTTGGACAGCACCAGATGTGGGCTGCCCAGTTCATCAAGTACGAGCGCCCGCACGCCTGGCTGAACTCCGGTGGCGCCGGCACCATGGGCTACGCCGTACCTGCGGCCATGGGCGCCAAGGTGGGGGAGCCGGACCGCGTGGTCTGGGCTATCGACGGCGACGGCTGCTTCCAGATGACCAACCAGGAACTGGCCACCTGCGCCATCAACAACATCCCCATCAAGGTTGCCGTCATCAACAACTCTTCGCTGGGCATGGTGCGGCAGTGGCAGACCCTCTTCTACGAAGGCCGCTACTCCAACACCGACCTCAACACCGGCCATGACACAGTCCGGATCCCGGACTTCGTGAAGCTGGGGGAGGCCTATGGCTGCGCCTCGTTCCGCTGCGAACGGGACGAGGACATCGACGCCACGATCCAGAAGGCTCTCGAGATCAACGACCGGCCGGTGGTCATCGACTTCGTGGTGAGCCCCAACTCCATGGTGTGGCCGATGGTGCCCGCCGGCGTGAGCAACGACCAGATCCAGGTTGCCCGCAACATGACCCCGGAATGGGAAGAAGAGGACTGACATGAGCCGCCACACACTCTCCGTGCTGGTTGAAGACAAGCCCGGCGTCCTGACCCGGGTTGCCAGCCTCTTCGCCCGCCGCGCCTTCAACATCAACTCCCTGGCCGTTGGCCCCACCGAAGTTCCGGGCATCTCCCGGATGACGGTGGTTGTCGACGCCGACGGCGACCTCATCGAACAGGTCACCAAGCAGCTCAACAAACTGATCAACGTCATCAAGATCGTTGAGCTGACCCCCGAATCTTCCGTACAAAGAGACCACATCCTGGTCAAGGTACGTGCGGATGCCGCAACACGCCTGCAGGTTACCCAGGCCGCAGACCTGTTCCGTGCCGCCGTCGTCGACGTGTCCACAGACTCGTTGGTGATAGAGGCAACCGGTACCCCGGAGAAGCTCGCAGCGCTGCTCTCAGTGCTGGAGCCCTTCGGCATCCGCGAAATCGTGCAGTCCGGCACCCTGGCCGTTGGACGGGGATCCCGCTCCATGAGTGACCGGGCGCTGCGTTCGGCCTAGGCGGTAAGCCTGCCCGGACCTCCGCCCCTAACCGCACCACACACAACACCTATCTAGAAACCACTCAAGAGGAGTTACGCAAGTGACTGAAATGTTCTACGACGACGACGCAGACCTGTCGATCATCCAGGGCCGCAAGGTAGCCATTGTTGGCTACGGCTCCCAGGGCCACGCCCACGCGCTCAACCTGCGCGATTCCGGCGTCGAGGTTGTTATTGCCCTCAAGGAAGGCTCCAAGTCGGCCCCCAAGGCGCAGGATGCAGGCTTCACCGTCAAGAACGTTGCCGACGCCGCCGAATGGGCTGACGTCATCATGATCCTGGCGCCGGACCAGCACCAGCGCTCGATCTACAACGAGTCCATCAAGGACAACCTGAAGCCGGGCAAGGCCCTCGCATTCGCCCACGGCTTCAACATCCGCTTCGGCTACATCCAGGCGCCGGAGGGCGTTGACGTCATCCTCGTCGCGCCGAAGGCTCCCGGCCACACCGTGCGCCGCGAATTCGAAGCCGGCCGCGGCATCCCGGACATCATCGCGGTCGAGCAGGATGCCACCGGTTCCGCCTGGGACCTGGCGAAGTCCTACGCGAAGGCCATCGGCGGCACCCGCGCCGGCGTCATCAAGACCACCTTCACCGAAGAGACCGAAACCGACCTCTTCGGCGAGCAGGCTGTCCTCTGCGGCGGCGTGTCCCAGCTGGTCCAGTACGGCTTCGAAACCCTGACCGAAGCCGGCTACCAGCCGCAGATCGCCTACTTCGAGGTCCTCCACGAGCTCAAGCTCATTGTTGACCTCATGTGGGAAGGCGGCATCGCCAAGCAGCGCTGGAGCGTTTCCGACACCGCCGAGTACGGCGACTACGTCTCCGGTCCGCGCGTCATCACCCCCGAGGTGAAGGAAAACATGAAGGCCGTCCTGGCCGACATCCAGTCCGGCGCTTTCGCCAAGCGCTTCATCGAGGACCAGGACAACGGCGGCGTGGAGTTCAAGGAACTGCGCGCCAAGGCAGAGCAGCACCCCATCGAGGCTGTTGGCCGCGAGCTGCGCTCCCTGTTTTCCTGGCAGCAGCAGGATGTGGACTACGTGGAAGGGTCCGCAGCCCGCTAAGCGGCTGCTGGCAACCACCACCGGACCGCAACGGTGAGGCCGGGTTCACACTTAACAATGTGAGCCCGGCCTTTCCGTCGGCCTAGACTTGATTTCATCCCCAGGACTGCAACGCAGAGGATCAGCCGTGTCAAAACCCGTAGTACTGCTAGCCGAAGAACTTTCCCCCGCCACCATTGAGGCCTTGGGCCCGGACTTCGAGATCCGCCAGACTGACGGTGCCGATCGCTCCCAGCTGCTGTCCGCCATCGGCGACGTTGACGCCATCCTGGTCCGCTCGGCCACGCAGGTCGACGCAGAGGCCATCGCGGCCGCGAAGAACCTGAAGGTCATCGCGCGGGCAGGCGTGGGCCTGGACAACGTGGACATCAAGGCCGCCACCCAGGCCGGCGTCATGGTGGTCAACGCTCCCACGTCCAACATCGTTTCGGCAGCCGAGCTCACCGTGGGACACATCCTCAGCCTGGCCCGTCACATCCCCCAGGCCAGCGCAGCCCTGAAGGACGGCGAGTGGAAGCGCTCAAAGTACACGGGCATCGAGCTGTTCGAGAAAAAGATCGGCATCATCGGCCTTGGCCGCATCGGCGCCCTGGTGGCCGCGCGGCTCAAGGGCTTTGACACCAAGATCCTGGCCTACGATCCCTACATCACCTCCGCCCGGGCCGCGCAGCTGGGCGTGCAGCTGGTGACCCTGGACGAGCTCCTGGCCCAGGCGGACTTCATCACCATCCACATGCCCAAAACTCCGGAAACGGTGGGCATGCTGGGGGCTGACGCCTTCAAGAAGATGAAGAACACCGCATACGTGGTCAACGTTGCACGTGGCGGGCTGGTCGACGAGGAAGCCCTCTTCACCGCACTGCAGGACGGTGAAATCGCCGGTGCCGGCGTGGACGTCTTCGCCAAGGAGCCCAGCACGGACCTGCCGTTCTTCAAGCTGGACAACGTTGTGGTGACACCCCACCTCGGTGCGTCCACCGACGAGGCACAGGAAAAGGCCGGCGTTTCGGTGGCGAAGTCGGTCCGCCTGGCACTGGCCGGCGAGCTCGTGCCCGATGCCGTGAACGTCGCCGGCGGCGTCATCGCTCCCGACGTCCGCCCGGGCATCCCGCTGGTCGAGAAGCTGGGCCGGATCTTCACGGCCCTCACCCACGATTCGCTGACCCAGTTCGACGTTGAGGTGGCTGGCGAGATCTCCTCGCTGGACGTCAAGGTCCTGGAACTGGCTGCCCTCAAGGGCATCTTCGCCGACGTAGTGACCGAGCAGGTCTCCTACGTCAACGCCCCGGTGATCGCAGAGCAGCGCGGCATCAACGTCCGCCTGATCACCACCCCCGAGACCGAGTCCTACCGGAACGTCCTGACCCTGCGCGGCGCCCTCAGCGACGGCAGCCAGATCTCCGTGGCGGGTACCCTGACCGGTCCCAAGCAGATCCAGAAGCTGGTGGGCATCAACGGCTTCGAGGTGGAAATTCCCATCAGCGAACACCTGGTGGTGGTGGGCTACACCGACCGTCCGGGCGTCATCGGAACCATCGGCCACATCCTGGGCATGAACAACATCAACATCGCCGGAATGCAGGTGGCGCGCTCCGACGAGGGCGGCCAGGTGCTTGCCCTGCTCACCATCGACAGCGCCGTTCCGCAGCAGGTCCTGGACGCCATCAAGGCGGGCATCGGGGCTGATATGGTCCGCGAAGTGGACCTCGAGGACTAACCCCGCTCCGGGGGAAACGCCGTGCCGCGGGACTCCCCTCGGCGAGTCCCGGCACGGCCACGTATGATTGGCCGGTCTGCTTACAATGGCTTGGTCCTGGTTCAGGACCAAGGCCGGCAGGCCGGCCAATACTTTTTGCACAATCCGTCCGTGACCGTCCATGTCCGCCCCGGGCGGACTCGAGTGTGCGCACGCAATCCAGGTTTCAGGGAGTTCCATGAACGCCGTCCAGAGGTTCATCAGAAGCAGGGTGCTGCTGTTGACCGCGGCCATTTTGATCGCAGCCATGTGCTTGTCGGTCCTTGTCCAAAACCAGTCGCAGGCTGCACTCAGCCGAACCGTGGATGAGAATTCGCGGGGCCTCTATGACGTCCTGGTGCAGGCGAAGGCGCCTTCGGGCGCGCTGATGCAGCCTGAGATCGCCAACGGCACCGGCGGGATCAGCTTCGAGCAGCTGGACGCCATCCGGAAGCTCTCGGAAACCTCCGTGGCTGCTCCCATCAGCCTTGTCTCCCGGGTCACCCAGAACCTGGAGTCCCCGCGCCTCGACGCCATGGACTACCTCGGCTACAACGCCGGGCTGGCAGGCACGGCGACGGCGGACCAGGCTGCCGGGGCCACCGCGCCGGCCCAGTGGCCGGCCGCCGAGTCGGTGTTGAGCGACGAAGCCAAGAAGTACCGGCTGACCGCCAGCGCGGTCAGCTCCGACGGTGTCTCCGAGAAGACTCTGTTCAAGTCATCTGCCGAAGGCACGTTGGGCAAAGCCAAGCTCGTTGAGGAGAAGGCTGCCGGCGGCACCAGCATCCGCATCGCCGCGCCCGAGGACGAGACGGGCATTAAGTTTCCGTCGCCGGCCGGCGGCTCCGAGCACAACCTCTTCAACCTCTCCGTCTCCCTTCCCCTGGCCCCCGAGGTGACGGAATCGGTTGTGGCTGTCGATCCTGCCGCCGAGCGTGCCCTTTTGGGTTCCGCCGGGGACTTCCTGGCTCCTCTGGAGAAGGCGCCGCCGGCTGATGCCCGCGACGCCGGAGCCATCGGCCGCTATTTTGAAGGGCTCTTCACCAACGGCATCGGCATGGATGAGCTGAAGGAAGGACCGGACTTCCTGGGCGTCAAACTCAAGTACTGGGCCCCGCTCATGACCCAGTACCAGCAGGCCAAGCGCACCGGGCAGCTGACTGCTGATTCGCAGGCAATCCCGCTGATTGTCCGTTCAGGAACCTCCCTTGACCTGAAGTACAACGTGAAGATCGAAGAGATTGACGACGCCGGCAAGGTAGTCAAGGACGTGGGCACGGTTTCGCGCTCCCTGGATAAGGATTACCTGCCGTTCGTTTCCAAGGACCCCTTCGTCCTCTCCTGGCCGGGTTCCACCGACCATTCCTCCCTGCTCGGCGCCACCGGCAACTTCAACCAGGGCCTCTACACTCCCGCCACCTGGAGCACGGACTTCGCGGCCGCACCGAAATACACGGACGGCGAGACGGCAGCCAACGGTGCTGTTGACAAGAACGCCGTGCCGGGGGAGTGGGTCACCGTGAACCGCCTGCCCGAGAAGAGCTCCAACGGCACGCCTGTTGACCAGACCCAGCGTGAACCCGTGGACGAACGCTCCTACCGCGAGAACCTGGAGACGGGGGAGCAGAAGGCCGCGGCTCCGCTGGCCATGGTCTACGGCACGTTTGACCCCGCCGCCGTGGCGGAAGCTGCCGGCGACGTCAACAAGCTGCCGTTGGGCGGCTACGACCCCGCGCCCTTCACCCTCATCAAGGACGCTGCCGGCAACGATGTCCAGGCAACCGAACTTGAACCCTCCCTGAGCGCCACCGGCCTTGCCAGCCAGTCCGCCGGTGCCATTACCGACTACTACGGCCTTGCCGCCGCCCGTGGCTACAAGGAAAACGCCAGTGTCATTGATGCCGTCCGCGTCCGGGCCAAGGCGCCCGGCAGCTGGAAGGAAGCGCAGCCCGACGTCGAGAAACTCGCCGGCGCGATCCGCGAGATGGGCCTGGAAGCCACTATCGTGGCCGGCTCGGCCCGCGAGGATGCCAGCATCTTTGTTCCCGGCTACTCGAAGGACGGCGCCGGCAAGGAATCGGCGCTGGGCACCGTCCAACAGTCCTGGGTGCGGCAGAACGCTGCCGACGCCGTCACCGGCTCGCTGTCCGGCACCAACATCACCCTGCTGTTCCTGACGCTGTGCGGGGCGGCCCTCCTGACGGGCGCATCCACGGTCAGCTATATCCGAAAGCGCCGGAGCGAGGCCGGAACCCTCCGCGCCATGGGCTGGACCCAGCGCCGGATCCGCAGCTGGGTCCTGGAGGAATTCGGCGTGGGCGCCGTCCTGCTTGCCGTAGCAGGGATCGTGCTGAGCCTGGCCAGCTGGAGCCTTGCCACCGCACTGGTCTGCGGCGCCGTCCTGGTGCTGTACGCGGCCGCGGCCTTCTTCGCCGCGCAGCAGCTGCGCCACCGTGACGTCATCGACCAGGAGCCGCAGCATGACGAGCGGTTGATCCCGGTGGACTCGCCGCTGACGTTCGCCAACCGCCAGCTGGGCACCAACAAATTCAACACCCTGTCCCTGGCAGTGGCCGTGGGTGTGTTTGGCGCGGCAGTGGGCGGCCTGATCGCCCTGCTCATCGACATTCCGCGTGCGGCGGGAGCCAGTGCGTTGAGCGGACTGGCCGCGGCCAGCGTCGCGCTGCCGAGCATCCTGCTGGCGCTCTCCGGGGTGGCAGTTGGACTGGTGCTCACCCTGGTCACCGGGCGGTTTGAACTCAACGCCAAGCGCCAGTACCTTGGCATCCTCGAGGCCATGGGCTGGAACCCGGACATGCTTCGCCAGGTCCGGCTGTTCGAGAACGCGCTGGTGGGAACCGTGGCCCTGCCGCTGGGCGTGTTGGGCGCCCTCGGCATCGGCCTGCTGCTGGCGCCCTATGCTGCGCTGTGGGCGGGCGTGGCCGGCCTTGTGGCTGTACTTTGCTGGATACCGATTGCAACGAAAGTGGTCCAATGACAAACCCGACGAACGTCCAGCGGAGCCGCAGGGCCGGCTCCGGCGAGGTCCCTTTGCAGACCCGCGCCAACACCATCGTCAAGTCCGCCGACCACGAGACCCCGCTCGAACTGAGCGACATCACCATCCGCTACGGCGGCGGCAAGGGCGGTGCCGAAGCCGTCAGCGTGGTGGAAGGCTTCGACCTGACCCTGCATGCCGGCGAGATGCACTGCGTTGCCGGCCGAAGCGGGTCGGGCAAGACCAGCATCCTCACCGTCGGCGCGGGCTTGACCCTGCCGACGTCGGGCCGCGTCTTCTGGGAAGGCGATTCCCTCGAAAGCATGGGCGACGACGAAATCGCCGACCGCCGTCGGGCACTGATCGGATACGTGGACCAGGGCGGTGCCCTGATTGACGGCATGAGCGCACTGGAGAACGTGCTCCTGCCCGCGGTTCCCGACGGCGAAGTGGACCAGCGGCGGGACATGGCAAAGGACCTGCTGGACCTGGTGGGCCTTGGGCGCCGCATGCGCCACCGTCCCGCCCAGCTCTCCGGCGGTGAACGCCAGCGCGTTGCCATTGCCCGCGCCCTGATCCTGGGCACCCGCGTGCTGGTGGTGGACGAACCCACCGCCAGCCTGGACCGTGCCTCTGCCAACCGCATCATCAGCATCCTGAAGGACACCACGTCTGACGGGATCGCCGTGCTGGTGGCCTCGCACGACCACGAACTGGTCCGGCTCAGCGACAGCCTGACCGAACTCATCTAGCCCGTCCCTCCGCACCGAAGGTAACGTCCTCTACGTGACTGCTTCAGAGAAAACGCCGTTCTACATCACCACGGCCATCACCTACCCCAACGGGGTGCCGCACATCGGCCATGCCTACGAGTACATTGCCACCGACGCAATGGCCCGCTTCAAGCGGCTGGACGGCTATGACGTGATGTTCCTGACCGGCACTGACGAGCACGGGATGAAGATCGCCCAGACGGCGGAGAAGGAAGGCATCACGCCCAAGGAGCTCGTGGACCGGAACGCCGAAGTCTACAAGGCCGCCCACGCAGCGCTGGGAATCACCTACGACCGCTTCATCCGCACCACGGACGCGGACCACTACGCCGCGTCCCAGGCAATCTGGAAGAAGATGGAAGCCAACGGCGATATCTACCTCTCCAAATACGAGGGCTGGTATTCCGTCCGTGACGAGGCCTTCTATGGCGAGGACGACACCGTGGTCAAGGACGACGGCGTGCGGTACTCCAAGGAAACCGACACCGAGGTGACCTGGACCGCGGAGGAGAGCTACTTCTTCCGGCTCTCCGCCTACCAGGAAAAACTCCTTGCCCTCTACGAAGCCCAGCCGGAATTCGGTGCACCCCAGTACCGCTTCAACGAGGTCATCAGCTTCGTCAAGCGCGGACTGGAGGACCTGTCCATCAGCCGTACCACTTTCGACTGGGGCGTCCCCGTTCCAGGCAATGACAAGCACGTGATGTACGTCTGGGTTGACGCCCTGACCAACTACCTCACCGGCGTGGGATACCCGGACGTGGACTCGGAAAAGTTCCGCAAGTACTGGCCCGCGGATGTCCACATCATCGGCAAGGACATCTCCCGCTTCCACGCGATCTACTGGCCGGCCTTCCTCATGAGCGCCGGCCTGGAGCTCCCCAAGCGGGTGATGATCCACGGCTTCCTGCACAACAACGGCGTGAAGATGTCCAAGTCCCTGGGCAACGTGGTGGCTCCTGCGGACTTCGTGGCGCAGTACGGCCTGGACCAGGTTCGTTATTTCTTCCTCCGCGAAGTGCCCTTCGGAGCGGACGGCAGCTACAACCATGACGCGATCGTCGGCCGGATGAATGCGGACCTGGCCAACAACTTCGGCAACCTGGCCCAGCGCTCGCTCTCCATGGTGGCCAAGAACTGCGAGGGACGCGTTCCGGTTCCGGGGGAGTTCACGGCGGCGGACAACGCGATCCTGGCGCAGGCGAACGGCCTTCTCCAAACTGTCCGGGCAGTCTTCGACAAGCAGGAATTCAGCCGGGCCCTCGAAGCGGTCTGGGGTGTCCTTGGGGACACCAATGCGTATTTCGCCGAGCAGGCGCCCTGGGTGTTGCGGAAGACCGACGTCGGACGCATGAACACAGTGCTGTACGTGACCCTGGAAGTCCTGCGGATCGTGGCCATCCTGGCGCAGCCTGTGATGCCTGCCGCAACGGCCTCGCTCCTCGCCGCGCTCGGCCAGCCGGAGGGGGAAGCCCGCCAGTTCGCGGCAATCGCTACTCCCATTGCGGCAGGGACCGGGCTGCCGGCACCTTCCCCGGTGTTCCCGAAGTACGAGGAGCCGGCTGAGGCCAAGTAGTCCCCGCTGGCGGATATGAGTACGTCCTACTGGAGATTCCGGCCCCAATACTTCATAGCCTGATCCTGTTAGCAAACTGACAGTTCGCATCTGGGAGAACCGTCGCCCCGATGCTGTCTGTTTGCCTTTTTGACCCGTCAGGTTGGGGCGGTGTGTTCTCTCCGCGTTTGCGCAGTTTGAAGCAGACGAAGGACGGAGACGGAAATGAAACGGATCCTTGCCGCGCTGGGGGTCACAAGCCTCGCACTGTTCGGTGCAACAGCCACGGCGTTTGCCACCGGTGAGTCGGACGGCGGTGGAAAGATCACCATCTGCCACGCCACGGGCTCGGAAACGAACCCCTACGTGCCGATCACCATTGATCTGAACGGGCTGAACGGACACGTGGGCCACCAGCATTCAGAGGACATCATCCCCGCCAACAACGGAAAGGTGCTTCCTGGCGGCCAGAACCTGCACAAGGTGGATTGGTGGAATGCCGGCTGTGCAAAGCCGGGCGGACAGCACACACCACCGCCGAAGGACCACGGCAACGACAAGAAAATCACCATCTGCCACGCCACGGGCTCAGAATCGAACCCGTATGTGGTAATCACGATCGCCCTCCAGGGCCTCAACGGCCACGCCGGTGCCCACCACCAGCACAGTGAGGACATCATTCCGCCCAATGATGGCAAGGTGATCCCGGGCGGCCAGAACTGGACCGCTGAAGGCCAGGCGACCTACAACAACAACTGTGTTCCCGTGAAGGTCACGGTGACTCCGCCGACAACTCCGCCGACTGTTCCACCTGCAGGTGGCGTGGTTCCGCCGGCGGGCGCTGTAGTTCCGCGGCCTAACCCGGGTGGCGCAGTTGCCGGGGGCGGGGCAGGCGCTGTTGCTGCTCCGAACCAGGGCTTCAACGTCCAGACCGCTGTTTCCGGTTCCGCTGGAATGGACCCCGTTCCGTGGATTGGCGGCGTGGCGGTGGTCCTGCTTGCCGGTGCGGCTCTTGCGGCACGGAGGACGCTCGCGAATGCTGGCAGCCATCACAGCAAGCACCGCGGCTAGCGTGTGACGGGTGGTGCCCGGCACGCGCCGGGCACCACCCCTCAGGACTCGATTGCTTGATGCAGCAGGGTGAAGGGGCGCAGGGCTCCGTGCGGATCCGGCACGGTGCTTTGCGCCCCCAGCCTTGGAACACGTCCTGAACTTTGGGCTTCCTTTCTTTTGGGCATGGGGTGGTCAGTGACCAACGGCAACCCGGCGAGTGAGCCGGACTTCGAAGCAGCATCCACTGAAGACAGCCGGCGGCGGCTCTTCAGAATCAGAATCATCGTGATGGTGGCGCTGGCAGGCGTCCTGGGAATCCTGGGCGCCGTCCTCCTTCCGGCCTTGCTTGATCCGGGCGGACGCGCCATGCCTCCCGGAGGGACACGTCCTGCCGTAATGGCAACGGCGCCGGCGGCATCCAGCACAACCGCATCGCCTTCTCCGGCAGCGCCGGACACCCTGGCTGTGCCGCCTGTACCGGCCGGACCGCCGGCCGCGCCTCCCCAGCGCCTGGTCTATCCGGCAGCCGGCATTGATGTCCCGGTGTTCCCGCTCGATCCCAGCAGCTCCGACGTCGCATCCCAGACCATCGTTCCGCCTGCCACCATGGATGGCTACTGGCTCACGCCGTATGGAATGCCGGGAGCGGACTCCAGCAACACCACCTATGTTGTGGGGCACAGCTGGCAGGACATCGAGGCGCCGTTCAACCGGCTCAGCACCAACGCAGCAGCAGGGGACAGGCTCACGGTGACCACCTCCGCCGGGACGCTTGAGTACCAGGTGGATTCGGTGACCACGTATGTTAAGTCCGGCCTCAAGGACAGCCCTATCTGGGAAGTTGCGCCCAACCGGCTGGTCCTGATCTCGTGCTACACGGATGACCTGTGGGGCACCAATGTCGTGGTGGTGGCTTCGCCCGCCCAGGGCTGATGTTCTCGAATAATGAGACGGCTTGACCAGCATATGGATGACTTGGCTACCCTGAATCCATGAGCGCATCCTCCATCGATCTTGCAGTTATCCCCGGCGACGGCATCGGTCCCGAAGTCATTGCCGAGGCCCTCAAAGTCCTCGAGAAGGCCGTTGCGGCGGAGGGCGTGGAGCTCAAGCAGACCCATTACAAGCTCGGTGCCGAGCACTGGCTGGCCACGGGAGAGACCTTGCCGGATGAGGTCCTGGCCGACCTGCGCACCCGGGACGCCATCCTGTTCGGCGCGGTAGGGGCAGCCCCCGGCGATACCCGGATTCCTTCTGGCATTATCGAGCGCGAGATGCTCCTCAAGCTCCGCTTCAGCCTTGACCACTACGTCAACCTGCGTCCGTCGAAGCTGTACGGCACGGTGGGAAGCCCCCTGGCCAACCCGGGCACCATCGACTTCATTGTGGTGCGCGAAGGCACCGAAGGCCCCTATGTGGGCAACGGCGGCACCCTCCGCGCCGGAACTCCCCACGAGGTGGCAACCGAAGTCTCGCTCAACACCGCGCACGGCGTGGAGCGCGTTGTCCGGGATGCGTTCCGCCGCGCCAGCGCCCGGGAATGCAAGCACGTCACCCTGGTCCACAAGCACAACGTCCTGGTGTACGCAGGGCATCTGTGGAAGCGCACGGTGGAGGCCGTGGCGCAGGAGTTCCCCGAGGTCACGCACGACTACCTGCACGTGGACGCCGCCACGATCTTCATGGTCACGGACCCGTCCCGTTTTGACGTGATCGTCACGGACAACCTCTTCGGGGACATCCTCACCGACCTCGCCGCCGCCATCACCGGCGGCATCGGCCTTGCGGCCTCCGGCAACATCAACATGGACCGTACCGCGCCGTCCATGTTTGAGCCGGTCCACGGTTCAGCCCCGGACATTGCAGGCCAGGGCAAAGCGGACCCCACGGCTGCCATCCTCTCCGCCGCCCTCCTGCTGGACCACCTCGGCTACGCTGCAGCTGCCCGCAGGATCGAGTCAGCAGTGGTTGCCGACGTCGAAAAGCGCGACGGCGGTGCACGCACCACCAGTGCCATCGGCGACGCCATCGCCGCCGGTCTCTGACCCCGCGCCAGGGCCTCCGGCTTCGGGCGTAAGCTTGTCTCGAATCACCAAATGCCGCCCTTGCTGTTCAGCGCTGAACCGGGGGCGGCCGATCGTGGAGGAACCATGACTCAGACCGCCCCTGGCGTCGAATTCAGCCAGCAGCTCTCGGCCAACCCGAAGTCTGCTGAAGAGCGTGCAGCCATCCTGGCCAACCCGGGATTCGGCAACTACTTCACCGACCACACCGCAATCGTCGACTATCGCGTGGACGAGCACGGCAACGGCGGCTGGCACAATGCACGGATCGAGGCGTACGGGCCCATCGTCCTGGATCCATCGGCCGCCGTGCTGCACTACGGACAGGAAATTTTCGAGGGACTCAAGGCGTACCGCCACGCAGACGGGTCCATCTGGTCCTTCCGCCCGGAAGCCAACGCAGCGCGGCTGAACAAGTCCGCCCGCAGGCTGGCCCTGCCCGAGCTGCCGGCCGAATATTTCCTGGGCGCAATCCGCGAACTGGTAGCCGCGGACAAGGAATGGGTGCCCAGCGGTGAGGGCGAAGCCCTCTACCTGCGGCCGTTCATGATCGCCACCGAGGCTTTCCTGGGCGTCCGGGCTGCGCGCGAGGTGTCCTTCCGGGTCATCGCCTCGCCGGTTGGGAACTACTTCGGCGGCGAGCTGAAGCCTGTTTCCATCTGGATCTCCCGCCAGTACGCCCGCGCCGGCCGCGGCGGCACCGGCGATGCGAAGTGCGGCGGCAACTACGCGGCGTCACTGATTGCCCAGCAGGAAGCGGAGGCCAACGGCTGCAAGCAGGTCCTCTTCCTCGACCAGTTCAACGACAACGCCGTTGAGGAACTGGGCGGCATGAACGTGTTCTTCGTGATGAAGGACGGCTCGCTCGTCACCCCTGCGCTGACCGGCACCATTCTCGAGGGCATCACCCGGATGTCCGTCATCCAGGTGGCCAAGGACATGGGCCGCGACGTTACCGAGCGCAAGATCACCCTGGATGAATGGCGCGACGGCGTTGCCTCCGGTGACATTGCCGAAGTTTTTGCCTGCGGTACGGCCGCCGTCATCACCCCCATCGGAGTCCTCAAGGACGCCACGGAGTTCATCGGATCCGAGGACGCCAAGGCGGGGGAGACCACCATGGCGATCCGCGAACAGCTGCTGGGCATCCAGACCGGAACGGTTCCGGACACCCACGGCTGGCTGACCCGCCTGGCCTAGCAGGCCGCAGTGTGAGGTACGACGGCGGCTGCCGGACTTAGGTCCCGGCAGCCGCCGTCCTTCACCGCCGGGCGGCCTTGCGGGCGGCGTTCTTGAGGGCCTTGCGGGACACCGGCTTCAGCGCCTTCCGCGCCGCCTCTTCGGCGATGGCCTGGTTGCGGCGGGCATCGATCATGTCGTTCCACAGCGCCGTCGCGAAGACTCCGCCGTCCTGGGCATAGACGTCGTAGGGGTAGTCGGCAAAGACGGGCGGCACAGTGCTGCCGGTGGGTAGCGCCTTCCCGGTTACCTCGGCAACGGCGTCGGCGAGGGCCCAGGTCCTGGTCAGGTGCCGGGTCAGGTTCTTCTCGACAAAGCTACTGGCATCACTCGCGGCTGCGGCGCGTTTCAGGAGTGACTCCAGCTCCCCGGCGGCGGAACGGGCCGCGACTTTCTCCACCAGCTGTGAACCCGACGTGAGATCCTCCGCGAAGGCATCTACTTCCTCGCGCCAGTCAGTGGTCTCACGAAACTTCTTCCAGGTGGGAAACCAAACGATGCCACCCGTGGCGTGGTTGTGGATGTGCTGGAGCCCGCTGTTCTTCTCTGCCAGGGCATGGTCGTGGCCGGCGGCATCGGCGCCGGCGAGGAGTTCGGCAAGCGTAATCGTGGTGCTCATGGTGTCTGGTTCCGGCTTCCTGGTGGAGGGGGTGGTGTTCACTCGTGCTCAACCCGGCGCCGTGGGCGTTCTATTCCTCGGCCGGGAAACGCCAATGCCGCACGGGTGGATGCAAGGATGGGGTGATGACCCCAGCTCCGGCCCCCGACCTGCAGCGCAGTTCCGCCCTGACACAGTTCATCCTGGCACCGAATCCAGGGCCAATGAGCCTGGACGGGACCAACTCGTATGTTGTGCGGGCACCTGCCAGCCAGGCGGCAGTGGTGGTGGATCCCGGGCCGCTGGACGAGGCGCACCTTCAGGCCCTGGCCGCCGCCGGTCCCGTGGAGCTGATCCTCATCACCCACCGCCACGCGGACCACACCGCCGGTTCCGCGCGCCTGCACGAACTGACCGGAGCTCCGGTCCGTGCCGCCCTTCCCGGCCATTGCCACGGCGGAGGCGCCCTGCTGTCAGATGGGGAGGAAATCCACGCGGCAGGCGTGGAGATCCGGGTGGCGGCCACGCCCGGCCATACGTCGGACTCGGTCTGCTTCCACCTTCCCGGCGACGGTTCCCAGGGCTCGGTCCTGACGGGGGACACCATCCTGGGCCGCGGCACCACCATGCTCGACTACCCCGACGGAACCCTGGGCGACTACCTTGCCTCGCTGGACCGGCTCGAAGCGCTGGGGCCGGCCACGGTCCTGCCTGCCCACGGTCCGGTGCTCCCCTCGCTGGTGGAAACTGCCCGAGCCTACCGCAGCCACCGCCTCGAGCGGCTGGAACAAATCCGCGCGGCGCTGGACAGTCTGGGCCGGGACGCGGCGGCCGGTGACGTGGCCGCCGTCGTCTATTCCGACGTCGACCCTTCCGTGCGGCGGGCCGCTGAAACGTCCGTTGCCGCCCAGCTCCACTACCTGCGCGGCGGACCGCCGCAGCAGTAGGAACTGCCGGGACAAGCCTGTCGGGACGGTAGGGTAGGAGCCATGCGTATTGCCAGGTTTGTCGTTGATTCTGATCCCCTCTACGGCGTCGTCGAAGGTGAGACGGGCAGTGAGGAAATCACTGTCATCCACGGAGACCCCTTCTTCAACGGGGTGGAGCGCACGTCCGTCCGCCACAAGCTGGAGGATGTCCGGCTGCTTGCCCCCATCATTCCCCGGAGCAAGGTCATCGGCGTGGGGCGCAACTTCGTGGAGCACGCCCGCGAACTCGGCAACGAAGTCCCCGCCCAGCCGCTGCTGTTCCTGAAGCCCAACACCGCCGTCGTGGGCCCCAACGATCCCGTGGTACTGCCTGACTTCTCCGAGGAAGTCTCGTTCGAGGCGGAGCTCTGTGTTGTGATCGGCCGGATCTGCAAGGACGTGCCCGAGGACCGTGTGGATGACGTCATCTTCGGCTACACGTGCGGGAACGACCTCACCGCCCGGGATGTCCAGAAAACGGACCTGCAGTGGACCCGCGCCAAGGGCTTTGACACCTCGGCACCCTTGGGGCCATGGATCGAGACCGAGCTGGATACCGAGGACGTGCAGATCCAGGCGCGGCTTAACGGGGAGCTGCGGCAGGACGGAAATACGAGCCAGATGATCAGGGGAGTCCGTGAACTGGTGTCCATCGTCTCGCAGGCGTTCACCCTCCTGCCGGGCGACGTCATCATGACCGGAACGCCGGCGGGTGTGGGTTTGGTGAGCCCGGGAGACCGCATCGAGGTGGACATCGAGGGCATCGGCCGCCTGTCCAACCCCATCGTCCGCCGCTGACCCCCGCCGCCTGAACCACCGGCGGCAGACGGTAAAGTTGGAGCCACTATGACTACTGCTTCCGCGTCGAATGCTGCCTCCCTGCCCTCTGTATCTGCCGACACGCCCGTCCGGGTGCGGTTCTGCCCTTCGCCCACCGGTACCCCGCACGTCGGGCTGATCCGGACGGCCCTGTTCAACTGGGCCCATGCCAGGCACACCAAGGGCACTTTCGTTTTCCGCATCGAGGACACAGACGCGGCACGTGATTCGGAGGAGAGCTACCAGCAGCTGCTGGAGGCCTTGAAATGGCTCGGCATCACCTGGGATGAAGGCGTGGAGGTGGGCGGTCCCCACGAACCCTACCGGCAGTCGCAGCGGCTGGACCTCTACAAGGACGTCGTGGCCAAGCTGATCGACGCCGGCTACGCCTACGAGTGCTACTCGTCCCCCGAGGAGGTCGAGGCGCGCCACCGCGCGGCTGGCCGCGATCCGAAGCTCGGCTACGACAACTTCGACCGTGAATTGACCGACGAGCAGGTGGCCGCCTTCAAGTCCGAAGGCCGGCAGCCGGTGCTCCGGGTCCGGATGCCTGATGAAGACGTTACCTTCACCGACCTGGTCCGCGGTGAGATCACCTTCAAGGCCGGCAGCATTCCGGACTATGTCATCGTGCGCGCGGATGGCTCACCGCTGTACACGCTGGTAAACCCCGTGGACGACGCCCTCATGGGCATTACCCACGTGCTGCGCGGCGAGGACCTGCTTTCCTCCACGCCGCGCCAGGTTGTCCTCATCCGCGCACTGATGGAGATCGGCGTGGCCAGCTACGTGCCGGAGTTCGGCCACCTGCCGTACGTCATGGGGGAAGGCAACAAGAAGCTGTCCAAGCGTGATCCGCAGTCCAACCTGTTCCTCCTGCGGGACCGCGGCTTCATTCCCGAAGGACTCCTGAACTACCTGTCCCTGCTGGGCTGGAGCCTTTCCGCGGACGAGGACATCTTCACGGTGGAGCAGCTCATCGAAAACTTCGACGTCCATGACGTCCTGGCCAACCCGGCGCGCTTCGACATCAAGAAGGCCGAAGCCATCAACGGCACGCATATTCGGATGCTCGGAGCCGGGGACTTCCGGGAGCGGCTGGTCCCGTACCTGCGCTCCGCCGGGCTGGTGGGCGAGGAGCTCACGGAGCGGCAGGAGGAAATCCTTACCGAGGCCGCACCGCTGATCCAGGAGCGCATCGCCCTGCTGGGGGAGGCGCCGGACATGCTCGGCTTCCTGTTCAAGGACGATGACGCGATCGACGTGGCGGACGACGCGCGGAAGGGCCTGCCGGCGAACCTGTCCGAGGTGCTGGATGCTGCCCTTGCCGCCCTGGAAGGGGTGCAGGCCTGGACGGCTGAAGACATCCAGGCCGCGCTCAAGCAGGCACTGGTGGAAGACCTGGGCCTCAAGCCCCGCCTGGCGTTCGGTCCGGTCCGCACGGCTGTTTCCGGCCGCCGCATCTCACCGCCGCTGTTCGAATCCATGGTGATCCTTGGCCGGGAATCCTCCCTCAGCAGGATCAGGGCGTTCCGCGGCTGATGTCGGCTCCCAGCGCTGCCCGCACCGGTATCCTCGCCACGCCCTTCGGGACCGTGCGGGGGATCCTGTTCGATATCGACGACACCCTGGTGGACCTGGAATTATCGATGACCACCGCCCTGCGGGAAGTCAGCGAACACCTGCTGCCCGGCCTTGACCAGGCCGGGTGGGAGCGGTTCGGGCGGATTTTCACACACGAAACCACGCACTATTACGACCGCTACCTTGCAGGTGAACTGACGTTCAACGAACAGCGGTTGCTGAGGGGGCGCGCGGCGCTGGGCCACTTCGGCGTGGAGCTGGGTGAAGGCGAGCAGTCCCATCAGTGGCTGACGGCGTACATAGAGAAGCAACCCGCCTACGTGAAGCCGTTCCCGGATGTCATGCCGCTGCTGGATGTCCTGGACCAGGCCGGTATTCCCTACGGCGCCGTCAGCAACAACGTGCATGATTACCAGCGTGCCAAGCTGGACGGAGCGGGACTGGAGCGCGTCCGGAGGCTGGTGGGAACGGACACCATGGGCGTGGCAAAACCTGAACCCGCCATCTACCTGGAAGGGGTGCGGCTCCTGGGTACAGAACCGGCGGAGACCCTGTACGTCGGCGACAACCGGCTGTTGGACGTGGAAGGCTCGACGGCGGCCGGCCTCCTGGGCGTCTGGCTTAACCGGGCGGGGGAGCAGGTGCCGGAATTTGAGGGCAACGCCGTGTCCTCGCTGGCGGAGCTGCTCGCCTAGGAGGCTGCGGTTCCGTCCCGTTCGGCCCGCTCACGCAGGCCGGTCAGCATTTTGCGGATCATCCAGAAGTCGGCAACCTCCAGCAGTGCATAGAAAGCAATGGATGCGGGCTGCCAGCGGATGCGGGAACGGATCCGCGTAAGGAGCCGGGTGGTTCCGTCCGGTTGGGGGTCGAGCTGCCAGGCCCACGTGGTGTCACCGGGTGTGCCCCAGACCATCGAGCGCGGGTAGTCCAGTGAATAAACGTTGATCCCGTGTTTGCCGTCCGGGCTCATCGCCAGCACGTCGCCCGGTTCCAGGTCCTGCCATTCGGGCCGGATTCGCCGGGCGCTGGGATGCCCCAGGTTGTCCAGCAGGTCATAGCTGTACCAGCCTGCCCGCCGAACCCCCACCTGGGCGAGCCAGGGCCAGATCCGTTCGGGCGGCGCTCCGATGGTGATGGCCCGGGTAGCGTCGAATGTCGGAGACTTCACCAGGTCATCACCCGGCAATGCGCGGGCCACTTCATCAGGGGTGGCGCCCCACGTCAGGTGCCAGTGGCGCCACGCCCGGACCCCGGCAGCGATCCCCGCCGCACCCAGCAGGCCCATGACTGTCCGTGCTTTGTCTGCCACCGCATGTCCTTTCCGTCGGTCCTTTGCCCGGCCAGGGCTGTCCCGGCAAGCGTCCCCAATCACCTGCACCGCCGGCCAGAGGCCGAAGTCCTTGGACGCACCGCGGGCCTTTGGACTCTGGCTTCCGTTGGCTCACGCCCCGTAACCTCGGGGCAGGCAGGATCTCCGGGAGGTGCGCCGTGGGGAGTACACGGTTTTCAAAGAATCCTGATGCGCGCTTGTCGCCGGTGAACACAAGGCCTGCCCGCGGCGCCCGTGTCCTGGGGATGTGGTCGGCAGCGGCCACCGCGGCCACCTACATTATTTTCGATCTTGGCCTGGTCCTGGATCCCATGCTTTCCTCCCCTTGGGACGTCTGGGTCCCGATCGGTGCTTCGGCCCTGATCGCGCCCTCGTTCGTCCTGCTGACTGTCAGCATCCACTACTCCTGCTCGGCCGCAGCCAAGGTCTGGACGCACAGCTCTACTTTGTTTGCCGCAATCTATGCCGCGCTTGCGGAGATTGTGTACGTAACGTGGCTGTTCGTGGTGCATCCGCGGGCTTTGAGCGGGAGGGAAGAGGAAGTCCAGCTCCTGGTTTTCGGCCCGGGCAGTTTCATGCAAATGGTGGACGCGGCCGCCTACACCCTGATGGGGGTGGCGATCGCGCTCACGGCTGCAGCATTCGCGGGTTCGACGTTCAGGTGGCAGCGATGGCTGGCCCTCGCCAATGGTCCTGCTGCAATCCTGGTCTTTGTTTCCTACCTCACGTATGACGTGGTGTTCGGCGCACCTGCCGGCATCCTGGTCCCGGCGTATGCGATCAGCGTTTTCCTGTGGTTCCGCAAAGCGTAGAAGCGGCGCAGGGCAGCTGCCGGTGAGGCGACCGGCGGAACGACCGCGGGTGGGCTGGCCCGATTTGTGCGAGCAGAAAGTCTCAGGTAAAGTAATTTCTCGTGCTGAGGGGCACGGAGCAGGGCAAAAGCCCTGAAAACCGGCCCGAAAGTATCATTGGGATATGGTGTAATTGGCAACACTACGGTTTCTGGTACCGTCATTCTAGGTTCGAGTCCTGGTATCCCAGCTCTGGTTTGAGTCCCGGTTTTGGAACTCAAAACAGGCGGTTTCAGCCGGTTCGCCGATTTGAAACCAGAGCGAAGTGTGTGAAACAATCACTGAGCTTGACCGGCGGAAACGCCGGCAGGAAGTACGGCAAAGTACACGGCCCCATCGTATAGCGGCCTAGTACGCCGCCCTCTCACGGCGGTAACGCGGGTTCGAATCCCGCTGGGGTCACCAAGCAAATGGTCCCGGGCAAACGCCCGGGGCCATTTTTGCGTTCGGGCCCGCACGGTGTGTTGTGGTGAACCCCACCCAGGCCGCCCTGAACTGGCATGATGATCCTGTGACCTCCCCAAACGAGCACGAGGACCTGCAGGGTCCGCTACGCACGCCCTCCGGTGGTGCTGCGGCACTGGCAGCCGTAACACTGCTGGAAGAAGTGCGCGGTGACCTGGCCGCCGCCACCCTGCCCCTGGCCCTGCCCGACGCGGACCAGGCACGCCGCGAGGCGGCCAGCGCAGTGGCCCAGCTCGATGACTACATCCTCCCGCGGTACCGCAGCCTGGACGCACCGCTCCTTGCCGTCGTCGGAGGTTCCACCGGAGCGGGCAAATCAACCCTGGTAAACGGGATAGTGGGCCACCCCGTCACGCGTTCCGGGGCCATCCGCCCCACCACCCGGCAACCCATCCTCCTGCACCACCCCTCGGAAGCGGACTGGTTCGAGGGACAGCGCGTCCTGCCCAGCCTGAGCAGGATCCGCGGTTCGATCAGCAGCAGCGCGGTCCCGGCGAGCCGGGCAGGAGCAGCGCCGGACGCAACTGCCATGTCTTCCCTTGTCCTCGTGGCCGATCCGGGAGTCCCCGCGGGAATCGCAGTCCTGGACGCCCCCGATGTCGACTCCATCTCCGATGACAACCGCAAACTGGCTGCGCAGCTCCTGGCTGCCGCGGACCTGTGGATCTTTGTGACCACCGCCAACCGCTACGCGGACGCCGTACCCTGGAAACTGCTCCTGGACGCGGCCTCACGGGACATCATGGTGGGGGTGGTCCTGGACCGTGTGCCGGCCGGCGCCGAAGCGGAAGTAAGCGAGGACCTGCGCAGGCTCCTGGACCGGGAAGGCCTGCGCTCTGCCCAGCTCTTCGTCATCCCGGAAACCAGCCTGGATCCCATGGGCATGCTGCCCGCCGATGCCGTCCTGCCGCTGAAGGCGTGGCTGGGTGAACTGGCCGCCGATGCTGCGGGACGGTCCGACATTGCCCGCCGCACGCTGAACGGGACTGTGCGCGCCCTGGCCGGCCGGGTCTCCGCCGTAGCCATGGCAGCGCGTGAGCAACATCAGGCGGCGGACGCCCTGGAAGCTGCCGCCGTCGCGGCCTACCGGGACGCCGCCGAACGCATCCTGGATGCGACGAGGGACGGTGCGCTCCTGCGCGGCGAGGTGCTGGCCCGTTGGCAGGACTTCGTGGGCACGGGTGAGTTCTTCCGGACACTCGAGCAGAACGTGGGCCGGTTCCGCGACCGGGTGGGAGCGTTCTTCCGGGGCGAGCCGGCGCCCGCGGTGAGGGTTGAGGCAGCGATAGAAACAGGGCTGCAGGCGGTCATCGTCGATGAAGCGGCCAACGCCGCCGAAGATACCGACCAGCGCTGGCGCACTGACCCTGCCGGACGCCACCTGCTGGGAACGGACGATCTCTCCGGCACGACCCCGGGCTTTGCGGACCGGACCGCGGCAGAAATCCGGGCCTGGCAGGAAGCGCTGATGGAGCTGATCCGCACCGAGGGCCAGGGAAAACGAACCCAGGCCCGCTGGCTGTCGTTTGGCATCAACGGACTGGGCGCTGCGCTGATGATCGTGGTGTTTTCCATGACGGCCGGGCTGACCGGCCTTGAGGTGGGCGTCGCCGGGGGAACCGCCGTAGTGGGGCAGCGGCTGCTGGAGGCGGTGTTCGGCGAGGATGCCGTCCGACGCATGGCTGAAAAAGCCCGGGAGGACCTGCATTCCCGCTGCCAGCTTCTGTTGCAGGACGAGCGGCGGAAATTCCTTGACCGGCTTCCGGGACGCGACGACGATGCACCCGAACAACTTGCCGCCCACGCCGTCGCACTGCTCCGGCTGGCGGACGCCGCATGAGCAGGCACAGCGACACCCGCGAATCGTCCCGGCTGGACCGCCGGCTTGCCGCCCTGAACGATGCCCGTGAGCTTGGCGAAGGCGTCCTTCCCGACGACTCCCTCCAGGAGGTCCTCACCGTCCTGGAACGCGCCAGTTCCCGCCGGTCGCTTTCGGCGGACCACACAGTGGTGGGGTTCTTCGGGGCCACCGGCAGCGGGAAGTCCTCGCTGTTCAACGCGGTCAGCGGCGCTGAAATCGCGACGGCGGCAGCACGGCGTCCCACTACATCGGAACCTTTGGCAGGGGTCTGGGGAGTCGAGGGCAGCGAGCCGCTGCTGGACTGGCTGGACGTCCGCAACCGGCACCACGCCGACGCCGTGGAGGGTTTCGCCGATGAGGGCACTGGACTGATCCTCCTGGACCTGCCCGACTTCGATTCCACCAAGGCAGCCAACCGTGAGGTGGTGGAACGGATGGTGGGGCTGGTTGATGTCCTGGTGTGGGTGCTCGATCCCCAGAAGTACGCGGATGCGGCAGTGCACAACGACTTCCTGTCACGCCTGGCGTCGCACGGCGCCGTGACCCTGGTGGTGCTGAACCAGGTGGACCGGCTGCCGGAGCGGGATGTGCAGCCGGTGCTGGAATCCCTCCGGTCCATCCTGGCCCGTGATGGTCTCGCCAAGGTCCAGGTGCTCGCAGCCTCCGCCCTGACCGGGGCAGGCATTGACCAGGTCCGGGCGGCGATCCGCGGCGTGGCGGTCAAGCGCAAAGCCCAGTCGCAGCGGCTTGCCGCGGATATCACGAAAGCATCAGCCGACCTCGGCGCCGTCTCCGGCGAAGGTGCCGCGGCCGGCGTGCGGCCGGGGGCAAAAACCCGCCTGGCGGATGAACTGGCCGTGGCTGCCAACGTTCCGGTGGTGGTCCGGGCAGTGGGGCAGTCCTACCGGCTCGAGTCAGTCCGGCGCACCGGGTGGCCGGTGACCCGGTGGCTGTCCCGGTTCCGGGCTGATCCCTTGCGCCGGCTCAACCTGCGCAGCGCGGCGCCATCGGAGCTGAACAGGACATCCCTGCCGCCTGCGGGGGCGCCGGAACGGGCGCGTACCGACGCCGCTGTACGGGAATTCGCCGATGCCGCCAGCGCCGGTGCCCCCGGTCCCTGGCGTGCTGCCATCCGCGGCGCAGCGCGTGAGGGCAGGGACCGGTTGCCCGACGCCCTGGACCAGGCCATCGCCGGAACCGACCTCGCAGCAAACCGGAAGTCCTGGTGGTGGGGAGTCTTCAATGCTGTGCAATGGTTGGCGCTGCTGGCTGCCGTCGTCGGACTGGGATGGCTCGGGTTCCTGGCCGGCCTCGGCTATTTCCAGATGCCGGTGCCGGAGGTCCCCCGGGTGGAGGGGTGGCCCGTTCCCACGCTGCTGATCGCATCAGGGGTGGTGCTGGGGATTTTCCTGGCCATCACGGGACGGTTCATCGCTGCTGCCGCTGCCGGTGCCCGCTCGGCGAGGGCGCGGAAAAGGCTCAACGCGGCTGTCGCCGATGTGGCGGAGGAACTGGTAGTGGAACCGGTGGAGGTGGAGGTCAGCAGACTGGCCGCCTTTAGTGCCGCGCTGCGGACCGCGCGGGCGGGACATGACTAGGCTGCGGCTGCGTCCCTGACCTTGACCAGGGTCCGCAGGTTGCGTGTGGTGGTGGAGGCCTTGAACCTCGGTTTGGCTGAGGCTTTGCTGAAGGGGCTGTCCAAGGTTCCGCCGGCAGGTGCCAGCCAGGCCAGCGCCTCGGGGCCCAGCCGCGTCAGCTCCACACCTGCCAGTGCCGCGCCCGTGGCCTCGAGTTCGTCGAGCATTGCGGTGTCGGAAGCCAGGGTGATGTAGGTGTGGGTGGTTTTGTCATCGTCCGGGTACGGGCAGGCCGAGACCAGTTCTGCCACCCGGGCAGCCTCAAGGACCACCACCCACGCGTCGTAACCGAACGCTTGCCGGAGGCACTTTTCGCATTCCCGCTTCACGGCGGCTGCATCCAGGGCGCTGGTCAGCACGACGTTCCCGCTGGCCAGAAGGGTCCTGGCATCCGCAAAGCCGCAGTTCTCCAAGGCCTCCCGGAGCTCCGCCATCCTGATGTTGATGCCGCCGACGTTGATGCCCCGGAGAAATACTGCGTAGCTGCCCATGGCGAAAATCCTAGCGCCGGCAGCACCGGGGGAGGGGCAGCCGATCGTCCGGCCTCAGTCGTTGTTCTTGCGCAGGGCCTCGGTGAGTACCCGGCCCGCGTTGCAGACCACTTCGGCGTGCAGCCTGCCGGGCTGGCGGGTGAGCCGCTCGATTGGTCCGGAAATTGATACGGCGGCAATGACGCGTCCGGAAGGTCCCCGCACAGGAGCCGAAACGGACGCAACCCCCGGCTCACGTTCGCCGAGGCTCTGGCCCCAGCCCCGCCGTCGTACGCCCGCCAGGACGGTGGGCGTGAAGCGTGCGGACTGCAGCCCCTCGAGCAGGCGGTCATGGTCCTCCCAGGCGAGCAGCACCTGGGCTGCAGAGCCAGCCTTCATGGACAGCTGCGTTCCTACCGGAATGGTGTCCCGCAAGCCGATAGGCCGTTCGGCGGACGCCACGCAGACGCGCCAGTCGCCCTGGCGGCGGAAAATCTGGGCGCTTTCGCCGGTCGCATCGCGCAACTGCATCAGCACAGGGCCGGCAGAAGCGATCAGCCGGTCCTCGCCGGCAGCCGATGCCAGCTCAACCAGGCGGCTTCCCAGCACAAAACGGCCCTGGATGTCACGGCTCACGAGCCGGTGATGGACCAGGGCAAGGGCAAGGCGGTGGACAGTGGGCCGGGCGAGGCCGGTGGCCGCCACAAGCTGGGCCAGCGTGGTGGGCCCGGCCTCGAGCGCGTCCAGTACCTGGGCCGCTTTATCAATGACACCGACTCCACTAGAATTGTCCATGTAATGATATTGCCGTCTCAATATCTGAGATGCAAATCTTTCGGCTGGCGCAGTGCAGAGCCGTACTGGTTCAGTGGAACCATCAGCCAAACAGCAGTGAAGGGAGATGGCCATGGCAAAGACATTGGCCGAGAAAGTCTGGGACGCACATGTGGTGCGCAAAGGCGACGGCGAAGGAGCCAATGCCCAGCCCGACCTTCTTTTCATCGACCTTCACCTGGTCCACGAGGTCACGTCCCCGCAGGCCTTCGAGGGCCTGCGGCTGGCCGGCAGGAAGCTGCGCCGCCCGGACCTGACCATCGCCACCGAGGACCACAACACTCCTACGCTGGACATCGACAAGCCTATCGCCGACCTGACCAGCCGCACCCAGATCCAGACCCTGCGGAACAACTGCGCCGAATTCGGCGTCCGGCTGCACAGCCTGGGCGATGCCGAACAGGGCATCGTCCACGTGGTCGGCCCGCAGCTGGGCCTCACCCAGCCGGGCATGACCGTTGTCTGCGGCGACTCGCACACCTCTACCCACGGTGCCTTCGGCGCCCTGGCCATGGGCATCGGAACCTCCGAGGTGGAGCACGTGATGGCCACCCAGACCCTGTCGCTGAAGCCGTTCAAGACCATGGCCATCAATGTTGAGGGCACGCTCCGCCCGGGAGTGACAGCCAAGGACATCATCCTCGCCGTGATCGCCAAGATCGGCACCGGCGGCGGCCAGGGCTACGTCCTGGAGTACCGCGGCTCGGCCATCCGCGCCCTGTCCATGGACGCCCGCATGACCATCTGCAACATGTCCATCGAGGCCGGCGCCCGCGCCGGCATGGTGGCACCCGACGAAACCACCTACGCCTACATGAAGGGCCGTCCGCACGCCCCGCAGGGCGCTGACTGGGACGCCGCCGTCGAGTACTGGAACACCCTGCGTACCGACGACGACGCGACCTTCGACGTGCAGGTGGACCTCGATGCCAACACGCTGGAGCCGTTCGTCACCTGGGGCACGAATCCCGGCCAGGGCGTCTCACTGTCCCAGTCCGTCCCGTCCCCCGAGGACTTCGGCGACGAAAACGCCAAGGCCGCCGCGGAACGGGCCCTGCAGTACATGGGCCTCGAAGCCGGTACGCCCATGAAGGACATCCGGGTGGACACCGTCTTCCTGGGTTCCTGCACCAACTCCCGGATGGAGGACCTCCGTGCCGCAGCGGACATCATCCGCGGCCGGCAGAAGGACCCGAACGTCCGGATGCTGGTGGTGCCGGGCTCGGCACGCGTGCGGCTTGAGGCCGAGGCTGAGGGCCTGGACAAGGTCTTCAAGGACTTCGGCGCGGAGTGGCGCTTCGCCGGCTGCTCGATGTGCCTGGGCATGAATCCGGACCAGCTGGACGTGGGGGAGCGCTGCGCCTCCACTTCCAACCGCAACTTCGAAGGGCGCCAGGGCAAGGGCGGCCGGACCCACCTGGTCTCCCCGGTGGTGGCCGCAGCCACCGCCATCCGCGGCACCCTCAGCTCGCCGTCGGACCTCGATCCGGCCCCCGAATCCGCCGCCATCCGCACCAACGCAGCCTAGGACAACGCCATGGAAAAGTTCACCACGCACACCGGAATCGGCGTCCCGCTGCGCCAAAGCAACGTGGACACGGACCAGATCATCCCGGCCGTGTACCTGAAGCGCATCACCCGCACCGGCTTTGAAGACGCCCTGTTCTCGGCATGGCGCAAGGACCCGGCCTTCATCCTGAACCAGGCGCCGTTCAGCGCCGGCTCCGTCCTGGTGGCAGGCCCGGATTTCGGCACCGGATCCTCCCGTGAACACGCAGTGTGGGCGTTGAAGGACTACGGGTTCAAGGCCGTTCTCTCCTCCCGTTTCGCGGACATCTTCCGTGGCAACTCCGGCAAGCAGGGACTGCTCGCCGCACAGGTTGCCCAGGACGACATCGAGCTGATCTGGAAAGAACTGGAAAACGCCCCCGGCACTGAGGTTACTGTCGACTTGGTGTCCAAGACGGTGGTGTGCGGCAACATCGTGGCGCCCTTCGAGATCGACGACTACACCCGCTGGCGCCTGCTCGAGGGACTCGATGACATCGGCCTGACACTGCAGCACGAGGCGGACATCACTGCCTATGAAGCCACCAGGCCCGCCTTCCTCCCCAAAACCCTGCCGGCGCGCCTTTCCTGAGCGGACGGAAGCACCCCTGACCGCGCGACGGCGGTCCGCCACGCCCTGCCGCCGTCGCCCGCGTATTTCGGTTCGGTAACGCGACCTCCTATGCTTGGTTGGAGCCTTTGCAAGGATTTGGGGGCGAGTGATCTTAAGGAAACCGGTATATGAGTAGTGTTCTGACAATCCGTGGCGGAGTCCCGCTGACAGGCCGCGTCAGCGTCCGGGGAGCGAAAAACCTCGTTCCCAAGGCGATGGTGGCAGCGTTGCTGGGCAACGAACCGTCGGTGTTGCGGAACGTTCCGGAGATCAAGGATGTGGAGGTGGTCACCTCCCTCCTGCAGCTGCACGGCGTGACCGTGGCGAAGGATCCGGTGAGCGGTGACCTCACGCTCGATCCCAAGGCGGCCAAGACGGCATCCAGCACAGCCATCGACGCCCACGCAGGCGACTCCCGCATTCCGATTCTGCTCTGCGGTCCCTTGATCCACGCGATCGGCGAGGCGTTCATCCCGGACCTCGGCGGCTGCAAGATCGGCGACCGGCCCATCGACTATCACCTGGACGTGCTGCGCCAGTTCGGTGCCGTGGTGGAGAAGCGGCCCGGCGGCATCCACATTTCGGCGCCCAAGGGGCTGCATGGGGCGAAAATCTCGCTGCCGTACCCGTCAGTGGGAGCCACGGAGCAGGTGCTGCTCAGCGCCACCCGTGCCGAGGGCATCACCGAACTTTCCGGTGCAGCCACCGAGCCGGAGATCATCGACCTCATCGCGGTACTGCAGAAAATGGGCGCGATCATCAGCGTCCAGACGGACCGGACCATCCGCATCGAGGGCGTCCGCGACCTCGGCGGGTACAACCACCGTGCCCTGTCGGACCGCAACGAATCAGCCTCCTGGGCGTCCGCCGCACTCGTGACCCGCGGCGATATCTTCGTTGAAGGCGCCTCCCAGCGGGACATGATGACCTTCCTGAACACCTACCGCAAGGTGGGCGGCGGCATGGACATCGGCGAGGACGGCATCCGCTTCTACCACCGGGGCGGAAAGCTTAACCCGCTCGTCCTGGAAACCGACGTCCACCCGGGCTTCATGACGGACTGGCAGCAGCCCCTCGTGGTGGCCCTGACCCAGGCCGAGGGTGTCTCGATCGTCCACGAGACCGTCTACGAGAACCGCTTCGGCTTCACGGACGCCCTGATCCGGATGGGTGCGAGCATCCAGGTCCACCGCGAATGCCTGGGCAGCGTGCCGTGCCGTTTCGGCCAGCGCAACTTCCTGCACTCCGCCGTGATCTCGGGTCCCACGCAGCTCAAGGGCACCGACATCGACGTTCCGGACCTCCGCGGCGGTTTCAGCCACCTGATCGCGGCCCTGGCAGCCACCGGCACCTCGCGCGTCACGGGCATTGACATCATCAACCGCGGGTACGAGCGCTTCACCGAAAAGCTGGCCGGGCTGGGCGCCGACTTCGACATCACCACCACGAAGTAGCGGAGCACAGTGAAGGAATCGGCCAAGAGCCGCGCGACCCTTGTGGTGGTTGCGGCCATAGTACGCCCCCTGTTCAACCTCATGATGGACAAGAAGTGGGAGGGCACCGAAAAGCTGCCCGAGGGAGGCTTCATTGCCGCCCCGAACCACTGCACCGAGATCGACCCCCTGATCATCGGCCACCTGCTCTACAACAACAAGCGCGCGCCGCACTTCCTGGCGAAGTCCGGACTGTTCAAGGTTCCGGTCCTGGGCTGGGTCCTGCGGGCCACCAAGCAGATCCCGGTGGAACGTTCGACGGCGGGGGCCAACCGCTCCCTGCAGCTTGCGCAGGAGATCGTCGCCGAGGGCGGGGCCATCATCATCTATCCCGAGGGGACCCTCACCCGGGATCCCGACCTCTGGCCGATGAAGGGCCATACCGGCGCGGCCCGGCTCGCCCTGGAAGGCGGCATCCCCGTGGTGCCCATCGCCCATTGGGGGGCGCATGAGGTCTTTCCGCGCTACGGCAAGCGGTTCCATCTCTTTCCCCGCAAAAAGTCGCGGGTTGTTGTTGGCGAGCCGGTGGACCTGAGTGCCTTCCGGGGACGTCCGCTGGATAAGGCCACGCTGACCGAGGCCACAGACGCCATCATGGATGCGATCACCGCCCTCCTGGCCGGGATCAGGGGAGAGGAACCCCCCGCCGAGCGGTGGGATCCTGCCAAGAAGCAACAGCCGAAGCAGGGCAGGTTCGTGGAGCGGGGACAGCAGCAGGCCGGGAACGGAACGGAAAACCCGTGACCGCTGGGGAGCAACAGGCGGGTTCGGCCCGTTCCGTCGCAGTTCTCGGCGCCGGCTCCTGGGGAACCACCTTCGCCAAAATCCTGGCTGATGCGGCGGCTGCTGCCGGTGAACCGCGGACCATCAGGCTGTGGGGCCGGCGCCCCGAAGTGGTGGAACAGATCAACACCATCCACCGCAACGAGCAGTACTTAAAGGACATTGCGCTTCCCGGGAGCATCACGGCTTCCACCGATGTGGCCGCCGTGCTCGAAGGCGCGGATCTGGTGGTGCTGGCGGTGCCGGCCCAGTCGCTCCGGCCCCAGCTTCGCGGGTGGAAGGACATGATCGCGCCGGGTGCGATGGTTGTCTCGCTGATGAAGGGCCTGGAACTCGGGACCGACGCGCGGATGAGCGAGGTCATCAGCGAGGAGCTTGGCCTGCCGACCGACCGCATCGCGGTGGTCTCCGGACCGAACCTGGCGATGGAAATCGCCCGCGAAGAACCCACCGCGTCCGTGGTCGCCTGCACTGATTCCGCCGCTGCCGGCTGGATCGCCAGGAGCTGCACGGCACCCTATTTCCGGCCATACACCACGGCTGACATCGTGGGCGTTGAAATCGGCGGAATCGTGAAGAACGTGATTGCGCTGGCTGTGGGCATCTGTGAGGGCAAGCAGATGGGGGACAACACCAAGGCGTCGGTGATAACCCGCGGGCTGGCGGAAACCTCGCGCCTTGCCCTGGCGCTGGGCGGCGATGCCAAGACGATGGCGGGCCTCGCGGGGCTTGGCGACCTCGTGGCCACCTGCTCCTCGCCGCTGTCGCGCAACCATACGGCCGGCAGGCTGCTGGGGCAGGGCCTGACGCTCGAGGAGGTGGGCCAGAAGATGACCCAAACCGCCGAAGGCATCAAGTCCGGCCAGGCAGTGCATGAGCTTGCAGGCAAGCTGGGCGTGGAAATGCCCATCACCGCCGCCGTCGTTGCCGTGCTGGCCGGCAAGCTGTCCGTTGACCAACTGGGACCTGTCCTGCTGTCCCGGGAACTGAAACCTGAAGGCGATTACTGACGATGTCCCATGACAAGCTGGCCGCAGGGGAGTCCGTGAACCGGGCAAAGCCCCGCGTGGCTGTACTTTTTGGCGGCCGATCCAGCGAGCATGCAGTGAGCTGTGTAACGGCGGCCGGCGTCCTGGGCGCCATCAACAAGGACAAGTACGAGGTGATTCCCATTGGGATTGCCAAGTCGGGCCAGTGGGTCCTGGTCTCCGCTGACACCGCACAGTGGTCCCTCGCCGCGACGTCGCTGCCGGAGGTTGCGCCATCGGCCAAATCCGTGACCCTTGCCGAAATCGGGGGCGAGCACCAGCTGATCGTCGCCGCCCCGAACGAGGTCCCGCAGGAACTCGGCACCGTGGACGTGGTGTTCCCGCTGCTTCACGGGCCGTTCGGCGAGGACGGAACCATCCAGGGACTCCTGGAACTGTCCGACACCAGGTATGTGGGCGCTGGCGTCCTGGCCTCGGCAGTTGGCATGGACAAGCACTTCATGAAGGTCGTCTTCGAGTCTGCCGGCCTGCAGGTTGGCCCCTACGTCGCCGTCACGGACAGGCAGTGGCGGAAAGACCCGGAGTCGGTTCGGAAACAGGTGGACCGGCTAGGATTTCCGGTCTTCGTGAAGCCTGCACGGGCAGGATCGTCCATGGGGATTTCCAAAGTGGAGTCCATGGCCGAACTCGATGCAGCCATCGAGGAAGCCCGCAGGCACGACCTCAAACTCGTGATCGAGGCGGGCATCACCGGCCGGGAAATCGAATGCGCCGTGCTGGAGGGCAGGGGGACCGACGCCCCGCGGACCTCCATGCCCGGCGAGATTTCCGTGGCGGGCGGAACCCACGAGTTCTATGACTTCAACGCAAAGTACGTGGAGGACGGCGCCGCGGCCCTCAGCTGCCCTGCCGACATCCCCGAGGAAGCCATCGCCAGGGTGCGGGAACTCGCCGCAGCAGCCTTTGATGCTGTGGGCGCCGAGGGCCTGAGCCGGGTGGATTTCTTCTACACTCCTGCCGGCGAACTGATCATCAATGAGATCAACACCATGCCCGGATTTACCCCCAAGAGCATGTATCCGCAGATGTGGGCCGCCTCAGGGCTGGACTACGCCGACCTGATCGACGAGCTGATCTACCTGGCGCTGAACCGCAAGACCGGGCTGCGCTGAGCTCATCGCCGCCCGCTATTGGCTTGGCGGGAGGTTCTGCAGGTCCTCCTGGCCCACGCAGTTCCTGGCGGCCGGAATTTTGCCGGCCGCCGCGGCCAGGTCTGCGAGTACGGTGGCGGAACTGATCTTGTTGGGATCCATGAGGATCTCGCTGGCCGGTTCGCGCCCGTACGTCGTCAACGTCCATACCGGGTCGCCTTCCTTGATCACCCAGTCGATGCCGTTGACGGTCACACACCGGTCCGTGGTGGGCCCGGGCACGTTCACGCCGCAGCGCAGGATTACCAGGGACGGGTCGCCCCAGGCAGCGGTGGCCTGGCTGTTCGTCTTGCGGAGCCGGGAATCCCCGATTGCATCCGGCAGCGCCAGCATCATGGGTGCGCACGCCGGATTGGCCGCGTCCGCCGCGGCAGGCACGTCCACCACAGGGGAGCAGGAGGTCAGCGGGATGGCCAGAACTGTCCCGGTCAGTGCCAGCCTGGCAACGCGGGCGGACAGGAAAAGCTTGGGACGGTGCATTCCTCCAGCCTATCGCCGTACCGGGGATTGCCTGGTCACCCGGATGCTTCCCACGCTGCCAAGAATGTCAGGCCCGCGCGATAGCGTAGTGGCGTGCCTGAAAAGCCCATGACCCCACTGTCTCCCCACGAACACAGCCACTCCGGGCAGCGCCCCTCTGAACAGCGCCCCTCTGAACAGCGCCGCTGCGGCGCGTTGGATGCCGCAGGGCAGCAACCCACGGTTTCCGCCCTGTCGGAAGGGGAGCTGCTGGCGCGGATATTCCCCCGGCTGGCCATGGACGCCGGCCACACTCGGGCCACCCTCTTGGGTCCGGGGGACGACGCTGCCGTAGTGTCCGCACCTGACGGCAAGACGGTCATCAGCATCGACACCCAGGTCCAGGACCAGGACTTCAGGCTCCACTGGCCCAACGGGTACCGGACAACCGGCTTTGATGTCGGCTGGAAGGCGGCGGCCCAGAACCTCAGCGACATCAATGCCATGGGTGCCACCGCCACGTCCCTGGTGGTCAGCCTCACCCTTCCCCCCGCGACCCCCGTCGCCTGGGTGGAGGATTTGGCGGACGGGCTCACGTGCGCCATTCGGGAGCTTGGCGCCGCCAGCTGTTCGGTTGCCGGAGGCGATTTGGGGCGCGGGCGGGAAATTTCCGTCTCCGTGGCCATCCTCGGAACGCTCGACGGCGGCCAGGCAGTTCTCCGCTCCGGCGCACGCCCGGGGGACGTCCTTGCCTTGGCGGGTACGGCAGGCCACGCCGCTGCGGGCCTCGCACTGCTTGAATCGGAGGTGCCGGTGGACCGCATCAGCCCGGAACAACGGGTGTACCTCGATCTGCAGTGCCGCCCACGGCCGCCGTTGTCAGCCGGTCCTGCCGCCAGGGCCGCCGGCGCCACCGCGATGCTGGATGTTTCAGATGGAATGGTGCGCGACGGGCGGCGGCTGGCGGTTGCCAGCAGCGTGGCCGTCGATCTCGACCCGGAACAGCTGGCCCGGCTGGCGGACAGGCTCCGGCCGGCCGCGGAATTGCTGGGGGCAGACCCCGGCGAATGGGTCCTCGGCGGCGGGGAGGACCACGGGCTGCTGGCCACATTCCCGGCGGAAGCGCCGCTGCCTCCCGGATTCACTGCGATAGGCTCGATACAAGCACTGGGCAACGATGAAGGCCCGGACGTCAGAATTGCGGGCCGGTCTGCGGATACCGGAGGATGGGATCACTTTGCACACTAAGGTTGCCGCTAACGCGCAAGCGATGAAGAGGTGGTTGGGCAAGGCGGAGACCGCGCTCGGCAACCACAGCGACCGCCTGAATGCCATTAACATCTTTCCGGTGGCGGACGGCGACACCGGCACCAACCTCTACGTCACCGTGCGTGCTGCCGCCCGGTCCCTGGCAGGAGATGCTGACAAGCCCGTCCAGGTGGATGTGGGTGCAGTCCTTGCCACCGCCGGACAGGCCGCAATGGAAGAGGCGCGCGGTAACTCCGGGACACTCTTCTCCGTGTTCCTGTGTGCAGCAGCGGAGCCGCTCGCCGGGCATACCCGCCTGACCTCCACGCTGCTCGCAGCTGCCCTGAACCGGGCACAGATCCGCGCGTGGTCGGCGCTCAGCGACCCCGTGCCCGGAACCATGCTCTCCGTGATGGAAGCCGCGGCCCGGGCTGCGGCAGCGGTGGACGCCGGACAGAACGGTGACGACAGCAACCACGCGCTCGGCCTCGCCCTGGATGCAGCGGTGGAAGCGGCCCTCGCCGCGGTCATCCACACGGAGGACCAGCTGGATGCCCTGACCCACGCGCACGTGGTGGACGCAGGCGGGGTGGGCATGCTGCTTATCCTTGACTGCCTGCGTTCCGCCATCCTGGGGGAAGAACTCCAAAGCGAACTGCTTGACGGCCTGCATGGCTACGACGTTTCCGATCCCCACATCCACACTGCCATGCCGGACGACGACGGCGTGGAAGTAATGTGCACCATCAGCCTTTCCCCCCTCAACGCGGCCACCCTCCGCCAGCGCCTGGATGAAATCGGCGAATCAGTGATCATGAGCCAGGTTGGAAGCGGCCCCGACGCCGACGGAAACTACCGGTGGCGCGTCCACGTCCACGTTCCGGCCGCGGATCCGGCGGTGGCAGTCATCCAGTCACTGGGCGAGCCGGCCAACATCAGTATCAGCGAACTGGCGCCGCCCCGGGACCCGGCAGCGGATGCAGTCAACTCCAGCGGGCATGAGCGCTGAGCTGGACCTGGCGCTGGAACGCAGGATTGGCAAGCGTTCCGCCGCAGTCATTGAAAAGCACCTGGGCATCACCACCGTTGAGGGGCTGCTGAACTATTTCCCGCGCCGCTACATGAACCGCGGGGAGCTGACGCCCATCACTGAGATTCCCCGGGACGAGGACGTCACCCTCATCGCGAGGGTGCTCTCAAGCAACACACGCCGAATGCAGGCACGGCGCGGCACCATCACCGACGTCGTGGTTTCCGACGACGACGGGAAGCAAGGCCTTCGGCTGGTTGGCGGTACGGACTATCGCGGCAAAGCGCCCGGTACGCTCAAAATCAGCTTCTTCAACGGCTACAAGGCCCAGGCAGAGCTGCTGCCTGGCCGCCGGGCACTCTTTTCCGGCAAGGTCACATCCTTCAAGGGGACGCTGGGCCTTACCAACCCGGAGTACCAGTTGCTGGACGATGACCCGTTCAGCGAGGATGGCCGCGACCCGGAGAAAATCGCGGCCATGCCCATCCCTGTTTATCCGGCGACCGCCAAGCTTCCCAGCTGGAGAATCCAAAAGGCAATCTCAACGCTGCTCGCAACGATGGACCTCGAATCGTTGCCGGACCCCGTGCCGGCATCCATAGCCCTGCGTGAGAAGTTCATGCCGGTCGCCGACGCATACCGCCTGATCCACGAGCCGGAATCTGCCAGCGACTGGCAGCAGGCACGCCGCCGCTTCCGGTACCAGGAAGCCCTGGTGCTGCAGTCTGCCCTCGCACGCCGGCGCGCCCAGTTGGCCTCCGAGGAAGCAACCGCGCGCCGCCCCATACCTGACGGGCTCCTGGCGGGTTTCGATCGCAGCCTCCCCTTCACGCTCACGGCCGGGCAGGCCGCCGTCGGGGAAACCCTGCGCGCCGAACTCGCCCGCGACGTCCCCATGAACAGGCTGCTGCAGGGTGAGGTGGGATCCGGCAAGACCGTGGTGGCGCTCCGGGCAATGCTCCAGGTGGTGGATGCAGGCGGGCAGGCAGCCCTCCTGGCTCCCACGGAAGTCCTTGCTGCCCAGCATTTCGAATCGATCCGGCGAACCCTGGGGCCCTTGTCCGGCGACGGCCTGCTGGGTGGAATGGACGGCGCTTCGGTCCAGGTCACGTTGCTCACCGGGTCCATGCCCACGGCGGCACGCAAGCAGGCGCTCCTGGATGCCGCCTCAGGAACGGCCGGCATCGTTATCGGAACCCATGCCCTGCTCAGCGACAACGTCTCTTTCTATGACCTGGGGCTGATTGTGGTGGACGAGCAGCACCGTTTTGGCGTCGAGCAGCGCGACGCCCTCCGCGCCAAGGCCCGCAAGCCCCCGCATCTGCTGGTCATGACCGCAACGCCCATCCCGCGCACCGTGGCCATGACCGTGTTCGGCGACCTTGAAACGTCTGTCCTGGACGAACTGCCCGCTGGAAGGGCGCCTATTGCCACGCACCTGGTAGGCCTCGCGGAGAACCCCGGCTGGGTGCGCCGGATTTGGGCGCGCGCCCGTGAGGAGATCGACGCGGGGCACCAGGTGTACGTCGTCTGCCCCAGGATTGGAACGGACGACGACGGCGACTTCAGTCCGGGAGAGGCGGCGCCTGCCGCTGCGGATGCCGACGATGACAGCGGCCGCGAACTTGCGTCCGTGACGGGCGTCGTTGAACACCTCCTCGAGGAGCCGGCCCTGTCCGGGGTTCCCTTGGCTCCACTCCATGGGCGGCAGGAGCCGGACATGAAGTTCGGTGTCATGGAGGATTTCGCGGCGAACCGGATCAAGCTGCTTGTTTCCACCACCGTGATAGAGGTGGGGGTGGACGTTCACAACGCAACGCTGATGGTCATCCTTGATGCCGACAGGTTCGGGATCTCGCAGTTGCACCAGCTGCGCGGACGGGTGGGCAGGGGCGGGTTGCCCGGCACCTGCCTGCTGGTTACCGCCCTTGAGCCTGGGCATCCCAGCAGGCGCCGGCTCGAAGCGGTCGCGGCGACCACCGACGGGTTTGCGCTGTCCGAGGAGGACCTGAAACTGCGGCGTGAGGGCGACATTCTGGGCGCTTCCCAGTCCGGAGGACGGTCAACCTTGAAGCTGCTGCGGGTCCTTGAGCATGGGGATGTGATTGCCAGGGCACGGGAAGATGCACAGCAGATCGTGGGCGGGGATCCGGACCTCTCGGCAAACCCGGAGCTCGCCGACGCGATCGAGAACTACCTCAACCCGGAGAAGGAAGCGTTCCTTGAACGCGGCTAGCATGGTGCAAGCCGGAAATCCTGGCTGCAGAGACAGGAGTGTTGGATGAGCCGGATCATTGCAGGTGCCGCCGGCGGCACCCCCTTGACCACCGTTCCGGGTTCCCTCACCAGGCCCACCACTGACCGCGTGAAGGAAGCACTCTTTTCCCGCCTGGATGCCTTCAATGTCATTGCCGGGTCCCGGGTGCTGGACCTCTACGCCGGTTCCGGTTCCCTGGGGGTGGAAAGCGGCAGCAGGGGGGCGCAGGCAGTTGACCTGGTTGAGTCGGACGCCAAGGCAAGTGCTGTATGCCAGCGCAACGCCGACCTCGTCAACGGCGTCCTGGGCCGCAAGGCCGTGACCGTCCACCGCTCCAAGGTGGAACCCTTCCTGGACCGCGCCCCGGCCGCAGCCATGTGGGACCTCGTATTCCTGGACCCGCCGTACCCGCTCGAGGAGGTGGCCCTGCAGGCTGCGCTCGAGAAGCTCGCCCCGCACCTGTCCCAGGCGGCGGTGGTGGTGGTGGAGCGGTCCTCCCGTTCACCCGAGCCCAGGTGGCCGGACGCCTTGACCCGGTTTGCGGAGAAAAAGTACGGGGAGACACGCCTCTGGTTCGCTGAGCCGTTCGTGCCGGATGCCATCGACAGCGAGGACTTGTCCGAGGCAGTGGACCCGGCGCAGCAGTAACCGCCGCGGACCAGGGATTTACTGCCTCGGGTGGATCGCGGGCGGATTACCCCGCCAAGGGGTCAAGATCGACACCGGTGGCCACCCGTGCCGGGTGCGGCCCGCGGGCAGTCAGCTCAGCAGTCCAGTCCTGGGGCCACGGTACCTGGGTACCGGCGAGGACGATGTTGCCGGGGTAGCGGCCCTCGAACATGCCCGCCTCTGCCACGGCGGCCACGTCCGGCATCGCCGCCCGCATGGCCGCCACCTGGCTCCGGACCAGCGTCAGCCCCGGCTCATCTCCCACATTGACGATGAGCAGCCCGCTGGGGCTCAGCCGCTCCCGGACTTCCCGGTAAAAGGCGCTGCAGGCCAGGTGTGCCGGAGCGTCCGGCCCCGAGAAGATGTCCAGGATGACAACGTCGAAGAGGAGTGCGGGGTCGAGCCGGGAAAGGGATTCCCGTGCGTCACCGATGACTGTCTGCAGATCCGTCCCCTCGGGCAGGGGGAGCTGCCGCAGGACGAAATCAAGCAGCTCGCGCTCCAGCTCCACGGCATACTGCACAGATCCGGGCCTCGTCGCCTGGATGTAGCGGGCCAGCGTCAGTGCTCCGGCGCCCAAGTGAAGCGCGGTGACCGGAGTCCCGGCTGGGGCGGCCAGATCCACCAGGTGCCCGATGCGGCGCAGGTACTCGTAGAAGATCTCCTCCGGCTGGGCGAGGTTCACGTGGGACTGCTCCGCTCCTCCGATGCTGAGGACGTAGCTGCCTCCGGTGAAGGGGTCCGGTTCAATCGAGGCGTGCTGCCCGGTAGTACGGAGGAACCTCGTTGCGCGGCCGTCCCGCCCGCCGGTCGTCACAGCCTGCCGCTGAGGGAAGACAGGCGGTCCGCCGCCTCTTCCAGGACCGCGGTCTTCTTGCAGAAGGCGAAACGCAGGAGGCTGCGGGTGCGTTGGGCTCCCTCCGGGTGGCAGAAAACAGGTACGGGGATTGCCGCCACCCCCACAAGGGCGGGGAGTTTCCGTGCCAAATCAACCGAATCGCTGATGCCCAGGGGTGCTGTGTCCACATTGATGAAGTACGTGCCCTGGGGTGAGAAGACGCCGAAACCTGCGGCGCGCAACCCATCGCTGAGGATGTCGCGTTTCTGCCGCAGCGATGCAGCGATGCCTTCATAGAAGGAATCCGGGAGGGCCAGGCCGGCAGCTATTGCTGACTGGAACGGGGTGCCCGAGCTGTAGGTGAGGAACTGCTTGACCGTCCGGGCGGCGGCGACCAGTTCTTCGGGGCCGGTCAGCCACCCGATCTTCCAGCCGGTCAGGGAGAACGTCTTGCCGGCTGACGAGATGGTCACTGTCCTGTCCGCAGCGCCGGGCAGTGAGGCCACCGGGACGTGCCGGACGCCGAACGTGAGGTGCTCATACACCTCATCGGTGATGATGATGCTGTTGTGCCTGGCTGCCAGGTCCACTATCCGTTGCAGCACCTCCCGGGGGAAGACTGCGCCGGTGGGGTTGTGGGGGTTGTTCAGGAGCACCACCTTTGTCCGCTCCGTAAACGCCGCCTCAAGCGCAGCCATGTCCGGCATGAAGTCCGGAGCCAGCAGCGGGGCGGTGACGTGGGTTGCCCCGGAGAGCCCGATCACCGCTCCGTAGGAGTCGTAGAAGGGTTCCAGGGTGAGCACCTCGTCGCCAGGACCGGCAAAAGCCAGAAGTGAGGCGGCGATCGCTTCTGTCGCGCCCGTGGTGACGATTACCTCTGTCTCGGGGTTGGGCATCATCCCATAAAAACGCTGCTGGTGGGCGGACACAGCTTCCCGCAGTTCAGGGATGCCCTTCCCGGGCGCGTACTGGTTGGCGCCGGCGGCAATCGCAGCCCGCGCAGCTTCCCGGACTTCCAGCGGCCCATCCTCGTCCGGGAACCCCTGGCCCAGGTTGATGGCACCGGTCCGGACTGCCAGCGTGGTCATTTCCTCGAAGATGGTGACGCCGAGCCCTCCGTCGGGTGCCAGGAGGTTCGCGCCGAGTGCCGTGCGCTGCCAGGGGGCGGGGGCCAGGGGGGTGGAAAGTTCCCGTGGTGGATGCATCCAGTCATGGTATCCCGGCATTCCCATGGGGTAGGTTCGGAGCATGAGACGAGCTGTCTGCCCCGGATCCTTCGACCCCATCCACAACGGCCATCTCGAGGTCATAGCCCGCGCCGCAAGCCTCTTCGATGAGGTCATTGTGGCCGTCTCCACGAACCAGGCCAAGAAATACAGGTTCAGCCTGGCCGACCGCCTGGACATGGCCAGGGAAACGCTCGCTTCGCTCAAGGGCATCGTGGTGGAACCTGTCGGCGAAGGCCTTTTGGCCGAGTACTGCCGGCACCGGGGGGTCTCAGCAATCGTCAAGGGCCTGAGGTCCTCGTCCGATTTTGACTACGAGCTGCCCATGGCAACAATGAACCGGCAGCTGAGCGGGGTGGAAACGGTCTTCCTGCCGGCCGAAGCGCACTACGTGCACTTGTCCTCCACCCTCATCAAAGAGGTGGCCGGCCTGGGCGGCAACGTGTCCGAGTATGTGCCTAGGTCTGTACTGCGGCGCATGAGTACGGGCGAGCCTGCGGCGCATCAGGCGCAGAACGGGTAGGCTGGTCCGGTACTTCGGCGTTTCCCGCCGGCCGGTTTGAGTCCCTGTGATTCTTCAGGCTAAGATGGTACGTCGGTCATATGTTCAACAGGAGTTCTCATTAAACGAGATGCTGGTTCGCCCTTGGCGTTCGACGTCAAGGACCTCGGGCGCAGCCCGGGAAGCATGCGGACGCTGACGGAACATGTACCCGCACCAAGTGACCTTGGTGTGGCGCTCATTGGTGTTCAGGAAGGCTCGGATATCGAGCTGGATCTGAGGCTTGAGGCCGTACACGAAGGAATTCTGGTATCAGGAACCGTGGTCACCGAAGTAACCGGTGAATGCGGCCGATGCCTGGATCCCCTTGCGTATGACCTCGAGGTCAATGTGCAAGAACTTTTCTTCTACGAGGGCGTTCAGCTGTCGGACGAAGAAGATGATGAAGAGCAACGTCGAGTCGAGCACGATGTAATCGATCTTGAACCGGTGTTGCGGGACGCAGTGGTGACCGCGCTGCCGTTCCAGCCGGTGTGCCGGGAAGACTGCCAGGGCCTTTGCTCCGAATGCGGAGTTCGCCTGGAAGACGAGCCGGGGCACCACCACGAGGTCTTGGATCCTCGCTGGGCTGCCCTAGCTGATATGGCTAAGCCTGACCGGCAAAATTGATGTGTACGTGTTTGTCTAGAGAGAAATGAGTTAGCCGTGGCTGTTCCCAAGCGGAAAATGTCTCGCTCGAATACCCGCGCCCGCCGCTCCCAGTGGAAGGCGACCGCCCCCCACCTGGTGAAGACCGTAGAGAACGGCCAGGTCACCTACAGCCTGCCGCACCAGGCAAAGGTCGTCACCGACTCGGCCGGCACTGCGCTGTTCCTTGAGTACAAGGGACGCAAGGTCGCGGACGTCTAATCGGCCCCTCAGGCTGACATGATGTCTTCAACTGAAGAGCTTCTGAAGCGTCTCGGTGTCTTTATTGACGCCGGGACGCTTCGTCTTGCGCTCACACACCGTTCCTACGCCTACGAAAACGGCGGCATACCCACCAACGAGCGCCTGGAATTCCTGGGTGACTCCATCCTGGGGTTCTCCGTAACGGATGCGCTGTACCGCGACAACCCGGATCTTCCTGAAGGGGACCTGGCAAAGCGGCGCTCCGCCGTCGTCAGCACCCGGGCTCTGGCCGGCATTGGACGCAGTCTCGGGATCGGGGAATATATTTACCTCGGGCAGGGCGAAAAGCTCACTCAAGGCAAGAACAAGGCCTCCATTCTGGCGGACACCATGGAAGCCCTGATTGGCGCAACCTATGTGTCCAACGACATCGAGACAGCCCGCCAGCTGGTGATGCGGTTGATCGGGCCCCTGCTGAAGGATGCGGCCGCACTCGGTGCCGGAACAGACTGGAAGACCAGCATCCAGGAACTGGCCGCCAGCCGCCAGCTGGGTACCATCCACTATGCGGTGGATGGTACGGGGCCGGACCATGCGCGGACGTTCACCGCTGTCCTCCACGTGGGTGGGACCGCTTACGGCAAGGGTTCCGGACACTCCAAGAAGGAAGCAGAGCAGGAAGCTGCCGCGGACGCCTGGCGGGTGCTTTCCGGCAACAACGCCGCTGGCAGGCCGGGCAAGCCTGCCGGTTCCGTCCCGGCCACGTAGCGCCGTGCCCGAACTTCCCGAGGTTGAAGTAGTCCGCCGCGGCCTGGTGAGCTGGGTCCGTGGCCGGACCATCGAGGCGGTGGAGGTCCTCGATCCCCGGTCCATCCGCAGGCATGCACTGGGCGCGGAGGATTTCACTGGAAACCTGGAAGGCGCAACAGTTGCCGACATCGTGCGGCGGGGCAAGTTCCTCTGGATGCCGCTCGTCCATCCTGCTGCTGCAGCGGAGGGGCAAGGGAGCATCGGCCGGCCGGAAGTGGCGCTTATGGCCCACCTGGGGATGAGCGGCCAACTCCTCATGCAGGACCGCGGCGTTCCGGACGAAAAGCACCTCAAGGTCCGTTTCCGGCTCAGCCCCCGTGAGGGGATGCCCGAGCAGTTGCGGTTCGTGGACCAGCGGATCTTCGGTGGGCTCTTCGTCACGTCGCTGGTTCCCACGGACGACGGCGGCCCGGGCGGCCTCGCCGAGTCGCAGCTTCCCCTGATAGCGGAGGAAGCGTCCCATATCGCCCGGGACCCACTGGACCCGGCGTTCTCATTCGAGCTCTTCTACCGCCGCCTCCGTAAACGAAAGACCGGCCTGAAACGGGCGCTGCTGGATCAGGGGCTGGTTTCAGGCATCGGGAACATTTACGCAGACGAGGCTTTGTGGCGGGCCCGCCTGCATTTCGCCCGGCCCACCGACACCCTCCGCCGGTCAGAAGCGGAAAGGGTAGTGGACAGCGCCCGGGAGGTCATGCTCGACGCGCTGGCCGCCGGCGGAACCAGCTTCGATTCCCTCTACGTGAATGTCAATGGAGCCTCGGGGTACTTCGACCGCTCCCTCAACGCCTACGGCCGGGAAGGCCAGCCGTGCAAACGCTGCGCCGCAGCGGGAATCCACGCCACCATCCGGCGCGATCAGTTCATGAACCGTTCCTCGCACACCTGCCCGGTTTGCCAGCCCCGCCCACGGAACGGCCGCTGGTAAGAACCACAGCAAAGTCTGCGGGTTTTGCGGTTCCCCCGTGTGGTCCTGGCTGCAAGACTTTGACCACGCAGTGGTGAGTGGTCCTGGACCGCGCATCCTTCGTGGCAGCAGGGAGGACCGGGGGCACTTGTATATTTCCATGTCGGACCGCAAAGGCGGCCAAAAGGACCAGGCTGACACGGGCAGTGGAGCCGTGACGGCGTTCCGGCTCTCGCCTGTCATCATCTGGCTCGGCATCGTCAGCATGGCCACGGACATCTCCTCCGAATCCGTTGCGGCCATACTGCCGCTCTACGTCACCGGGTTCCTGGGACTTTCCACCATAGCTTTTGGCATCATCGACGGGATCAACCAGGGTGCCAGCGCCATCGTCCGCATCGGGGCAGGCTGGGTGTCGGACCGGACCGGGCATCCGAAGCGGGTAGCGATGGCCGGTTATGGCCTCTCGATGGTGGCGAGGATCGGATTCCTCTTTGCCGGCGGATTCTGGTCCATAGCAGCCATCGTTACCGGCGACAGGATCGGTAAGGGCATCCGCACCGCCCCCAGGGACACCATGATTTCGGCTGCTGCCCAGCCCCAGTACCTTGCCCGCTCGTTCGGCGTCCACAGGATGCTGGATAACATCGGCGCCGCTGCGGGCCCCCTGATTGCCTTCCTCATCCTGCTCCTGATCCCCAACGGCTTCGGGACAGTCTTTGTGGTGTCACTGGCTTTCGCGGTGATTGGCGTCGCGGTTTTGTTCCTGGTGGTTCCCGGCCGCACCACTAAAGCCCCGCAGCAGTCAAAGCCGAAGCCCGTCTTCCGCTGGTCCCAGCTGAGATGGTCCCAGCTGAAGGACCAGGGTCTTTCCCGTTTGATGCTCGCGGCCGCACTGCTGGGCGTGCTGACCATCGGTGACGGTTTCGTCTATCTCCTGCTGCAGAGCAGGGAGGCTTTTGCCGTCCAGTGGTTCCCCCTTCTGTATGTGGGCACCAACGTGGCCTTCCTGATTTTTGCTGTTCCACTGGGGCGCCTGGCGGACCGGTTCGGCCGGGTGCAGGTGTTCCTTGCCGGCCATGTTGCCCTCGCAGTCTGTTACCTGCTCGCCGCCCTTCCTGTGGGCGGGACTGCCGCGACGGTGGGCTGCCTGTTGCTCCTGGGCGTGTTTTATGCGGCGACGGACGGGGTCCTGGCTGCCCTGGTGAGCCAGCTGGCGCCCATCGAACGGCTGGGTACAGCGCTTGGAACGGCACAAACGGTTGTCGCACTCAGCAGGATGGCAGCGGCGGCGGGCTTCGGAGTGCTCTGGTACGCGATCGGCCCGGGAGCTGCTGCGGCCTGCGTAGCCGTGCTCCTGGCAGCCGCACTGGGCGCGGCCACGGTGATCCTGAGGGATGTCATCAGGAAAGCGGCGGCGTGATGGGACATTTGGTGCAGGAAGCAGAGCCTGAAGCCACGCCTGCCGGCAGCCCGGCAGGAAGAAAAGGGCGGCTGGTGGCCTTGCTGTCAGTAGTGATGCTTACGCTGGCCGCTGCGGGAGTTTACGCCGTCTGGTCGTTCCAGGAAGCAAAGTCAGGCCAGGAAGCGGCCTCTGCCGTCCAGGTCGTCACCGCCGATGCGCTCCCCGCAGAGCCCTTCCTGATGTTCCGGAATACTGCACCCGGGCAGGGCTATGGGCAGGCGGCCACGGTGAAACTCGCCGCCCCCGCCGGTGAGCGCGCCCTCACCGGGAGATCCTGCGACCGCGTTTATGCCACCAGGCAACTGGTCAGTTGCCTGGCCGCCAACACCGGGATGCCCACGTCCTTCGAGGCCGTTGCCCTCGGTCCCGACCTGGAGCCGGCCGGGTCCTGGCCCCTGGCGGGATTCCCAGCAGGACCCGCATCAGTCCTGACAGTTCGCTGGTTGCCACCACAGTCTTCGTCTCCGGCCACTCCTACGCTTCCACGGGCTTTTCCACGGAGACCAGTGTGCGTGGAATGGACGGCACCGATTACGGGAACCTGGAGGACTTCGCACTCCTGTCCGGCGGGACCCGGATCAAGGCAACGGACCGGAACATCTGGGGCGTTACTTTTGTCCCCGGACAGCCGGCGGATTTCTATGCCACGGCATCCTCGCAGGGCAACATCTGGCTGGTGCGGGGGAGCCTGGATGAACGGACGCTCACCGTGGTGGCGTCCGGCGTCGAATGCCCCTCCATATCGCCCGATGGCACGCGGATAGCCTTCAAGAAGAGCACCTCCGGCACCCTTGTTGGCCACCGCAACGCTGCGGTACTCGAACTTGCCACGGGAACCGTGACAGTGCTGGGTGAGCAGCGCAACGTGGATGACCAGATTGAATGGCTGGACAACAGCACGGTGGTTTACGGCATGCCCAGGGATGACTCAGGCCAGGACAGCGACGTCTGGTCGCTGGCCACCAGCGCGGGGGCAGTCCCACAGCTCCTTATCGAGCATGCGTGGTCCCCGGCCGTAGTGCGCTGATGCCCGGGACAGGGAAAAACCGCGGGAATCCCGGAGTTTGCGCTGCCACCCAGTAGATTGAGGACAGCGAAGCAGCCGCAGCAGCAACTCAGGAGATCCAAGAAGCCTTGCACCTCAAAAGCCTGACCGTCCGGGGGTTCAAGTCATTCGCGTCCGCCACTACCTTCAACTTCGAGCCGGGCGTCACTGCCGTTGTTGGTCCCAACGGCTCCGGGAAGTCCAACGTCGTGGATGCCCTCGCCTGGGTCATGGGGGAGCAGGGCGCCAAGACGCTTCGTGGCGGCAAGATGGAGGACGTCATCTTCGCCGGCACGTCCGGCCGCCCGCCGCTCGGCAGGGCCCACGTCTCGCTGACCATTGACAACTCTGACGGCGCCCTGCCCATCGAGTACAGCGAAGTCACCATTTCCCGGACCCTGTTCCGCACCGGCGGCTCCGAATACGCAATCAACGGTGCCGGCTGCCGGCTGCTGGACATCCAGGAACTCCTCTCCGATTCGGGCCTGGGCCGGGAGATGCACGTCATCGTGGGCCAAGGCCAGCTGGACCGTGTCCTGCACGCCACCCCGGAGGACCGCCGGGGCTTCATCGAGGAAGCTGCCGGCATCCTGAAGCACCGCCGCCGCAAGGAACGGACCGTACGCAAGCTGGAGGCCATGCAGGCCAACCTGCAGCGCCTGACAGACCTGACGGGGGAGATCCGGCGCCAGCTCACGCCATTGGGCAAACAGGCCGAAGTGGCGCGCCGCGCCCAGCGGGTCCAGTTCGACGTCCGCGACGCCCGCGCACGCCTGCTGGCCGATGACCTCGTCCAGCTCCAGCTGGCCCTGGAACAGGATGTGGCGGACGAGGCTGCCTTGAAGGAACGGCGTACCCAGGCAGGCCAGCAGCTGGAAGCGGGCCGGCGGGAGCAGGCCGCCCTGGAGCAGCTGGCAGCCGAGGCTACCCCCCAGCTGAACGCGGCAAGGGACACCTGGTACCGCCTGTCGGCCACCAGGGAACGGTTGCGTTCCCTGGGATCGCTGGCCCAGGAACGCGGCCGCCTCCTCGGTTCAGCGGAAGCACCACCCTCAGGGCGGGACCCCGAACAGCTGGAGCGGCAGGCAGCCAGGGTCCGGGAAGAACTTGCCGAACTTGAGCGCAGCATCCTTGAACGTCGGGAAGCCCTGGCGGGGGCGAGTGCCCGGAAGGCCGAGGCGGAGCGGGCTGCGCTCGCAGAGGACAAGAGGCTGACAGCCGAACTGAGGGCCGCAGCGGACCGGCGCGAAGGTCTGGCCAAGCTTGCCGGGCAGGTGGCAGCGGCAAGGTCCCGGGTGGAATCGGCCCAGGCCGAACTGGGAAGGCTCCGGGAATCCCTGGCCGCCGGCACCGAGCGAAGGGCCCGTGCCCAGGCCGAATTCACGGCACTGGAGAACCAGGTGGCCGGAGTGGAGGAGGGCGAGGAAAGCCTCGACGCCGACTACGAGGCCGCCAGCGAAGCGCTGGATACGGTGCTCGAGGAGATCGCCGGGCTTCAAGCCGCCGTCAGCGAGGGAATCCGCAAACGTGACGCATTGGTGGCGCGGCGGGATGCCCTGAAGCTGGGCCTCGAGCGAAAGAACGGGGCCAGGCACGCCCTGCAGTCACATCTGGACGGAGTCCAGGGCACCCTCGCGTCAGGCCTGACAGTCGAATCGGGCTGGGAAACCGCTGTTGCCGCGGCACTGGGCGAAGCTTCCGAAGCCGTCCTGGTGAAGGACGCGGCGACTGCCGCCGCCGTGCTCCAGCTGCTCAAGGATGACGACGCCGGCCGGGCCGCGTTGCTCCTCGCATCAGTGCCCGCCGGGGATGGGCTTGCAGGCGCTGGGATGGATCTGCCGAAGGGCGCGCTGTGGGCCAGGGACCTCGTCAGCTGCGATGGCCCGGCCGCCCAGCTGGTGGCCCGCCTCCTGGCCGGCGCCGCCGTCGTCCCCGACATCCAGGCCGCGTCCGCCCTGGTGGCCGAACATCCGGAGCTGACCGCCGTCACCGCTGCCGGTGATGTCTTCACGGCACTGTCGGTCACGGGCGGATCCGCCAAGGCGCCTTCGCTCCTTGAGGTGCAGGCCGCAGTGGACGACGCCGAGAGCCAGCTTGCCGCGGTCACGGCAGGTCTGGACCGGAACAGGTTCGCCCTGGCCGGCGCAGAAGCGAGGCGGGGCGAAGTGCAGGAGCAGGCCGACGCCGCCCTGGACCGGCTGCATGAATCGGACGCCAGGCTCGCTGCCGTGGCCGAACGGCTCGGCCACCTGAATTCCGTGCTCCGCAGCGCCGTCGGCGAGAGCGAACGCCTGGCAGCCTCCCTCGCCAGGGCAGAGGACAACGTGGTGGCGGAGCAGGAGGCCCTCGCTGCGGTGGCCGCCCGGTTGGCGGCGGCGCAGGAGGCGCCGCTGGAGCAGGAGCCCTCGACGGAACACCGCGACGCATTGGCCAGCGCCGCAGCCAACGCGCGTTCCGCAGAGGTGGAGGCACGGCTGTCACTGCGCAGCGCCGAAGAACAGCTCTCGGCAACCCGCAACCGTGCCGCGTCGCTGGAACGGGCAGCGGCAGCAGAACGCAGGGCGCGCGAGGAAGCGGCTGAACGTGCCCGCGTACGCCGCAGCCAGGCGCGGCGGGCAGCCGCCGTCTCGGCTGCCGTCGGCCTGTCACTGCAGTACGTGGACCAGTCCGTAGACCTGGCACGCCACGAACGCGATCTTGCCGAAGAGAACCGCGAGAAGCGCGACCAGGCGCTCGCCGAAATCCGGACCGCCAACGAGTTGCTGGCCCGGGAACTTGCGGACCTCACCGACAACGTCCACCGTGACGAACTCGCCCGGGCACAGCAGCAGGCGCGGATCGAAGCGCTGGAGGGCCGGTCCATCGACGAGTTGGGCATAACACCGGATGCCCTGGTGGCCGAGTTCGGCCCGGATGTTCCCGTTCCCGTGCCTGCCGGGGACAGTGGGGACAAGTGGGCGGCCCTGCGCGCGCCGGTGGACAACACCGGGGCTGACATCGTCGAAGGAAAGCCGTACGTCAGGGAAGAACAGGAGAAACGGCTGCGCAAGGCGGAACGGGACCTGGCCAGCCTGGGCCGGGTCAACCCGCTGGCGCTGGAGGAATTCGCGGCGCTTGAAGAACGCCACCAGTTCCTGAGCACCCAGCTCGAGGACCTCAAGGCCAGCAGGAAGGACCTCCTGGACATCATCAAGGAAGTGGATGACCGCGTTCAGCGCGTCTTCACGGAGGCCTTCGAGGACACCCAGGCCCAGTTCGTCCGGGTGTTCGAGCGGCTGTTCCCCGGCGGGGAAGGGAGGCTGGTCCTCACCGATCCGGCGGACATGCTCACTACCGGCATCGAGGTGGAGGCCCGCCCCGCCGGGAAGAAGATCAAGCGGCTTTCGCTCCTGTCCGGAGGAGAACGCTCGCTGACCGCCGTGGCGCTGCTGGTGGCAATCTTCAAGGCACGGCCCTCGCCGTTCTACGTCATGGACGAGGTGGAGGCTGCCCTTGACGACACCAACCTGGGCCGGCTCATCACCATCTTCGAGGAGCTGCGTGAATCCAGCCAGCTCATTGTCATCACCCACCAGAAACGCACCATGGAAGTTGCGGACGCGCTCTACGGGGTAACCATGCGCGGAGACGGCGTCTCCACGGTGATCAGCCAGCGGCTCGGCGCCGAGGTATGACCCGCCGGATGTAACGGCAGGTCAACGGTCCCCCCACCACGGAAACGGCCCGTGCCCGTATGAGAAGCTAGGGGAGTGAATGACATCCTTCCCATACTCCTGTCCATTCTTGCTGCCCTGGTGGTTATCGGCGGGCTGATTCCGGTCTTCATGAAGACCCGGAAGAACATCAACCGGTACGAGGGCACCCGCGACGCCAACGACCCCGAACTGCCGCGCGGGGGCAGCACCCTCGTGGCAGACCGGCCCGTCGAGGCGGGGGACCGGACGGCGCAGGACGGCGTTGACCTGGCGGAGCTGGAGACCACCGAGGTCCCCGATACGGCGGCCGGCCTGGAAACCATCCCCGTGGAAACCCCGCTGCCTGTGGCCGGCCGGCTGGTCCGCCTCCGCGAACGGCTGGTCCGTTCCAACAACATCATGGGCAAGGGCCTGCTGGCGCTGCTTTCCAGCGACAGGATTGACGAGGACGTCTGGGACGAGGTGGAGGAGACCCTCCTGCTGGCAGACCTTGGCACCGAGCCCACCATGCAGCTCGTGGATGCCCTCCGTGAAAGGGTCAAGGTGCTGGGCACCCGGAGCCCGGAGCAGGTCAAGGAGCTCCTTCGCGAGGAACTGATCAAGCTTGTGGACCCCACCATGGACCGTACCCTGAACGTCCAGCGCCACGCCGACAAGCCTGCAGTCATGATGGTGGTGGGCGTCAACGGCGTGGGAAAAACCACCACCGTTGGCAAGCTCGCCCGGGTCCTGGTGGCTGAGGACAAGGATGTCCTGCTGGGCGCGGCGGACACCTTCCGCGCAGCCGCAGCCGAGCAGCTGGCAACGTGGGGCCAGCGCGTGGGCGTCCCCACGGTGAAGTCGGATATCGACGGCGCCGATCCCGCCTCCGTTGCCTATGAAGCGGTCAAGGCCGGCATCGACCAGGAAGTGGACGTGGTCATGATCGACACCGCCGGCCGCCTCCAGAACAAGGTGGGCCTCATGGACGAGCTGGGCAAGGTCAAGCGCGTCATCGAGAAGCTGGCGGAGGTGGACGAGGTCCTCCTGGTGCTCGATGCCACCACCGGCCAGAACGGCCTGAACCAGGCCAGGGTCTTCTCGGAAGTCGTCAACATCACCGGAATCGTCCTCACCAAGCTGGACGGAACCGCCAAGGGCGGCATCGTCGTGGCCATCCAGAAAACGCTCGGTGTTCCGGTGAAACTGATCGGGCTGGGAGAAGGCGCGGACGACCTCGCTCCGTTCGAGGCAGAGGGATTTGTCGACGCACTGCTGAACTAGCCCTGGGGGATCAGGGCCGGGCAGTCCGCAGCGTCTCACGGGCGGCCAGCCAGCCGGCAGCGGCCACCACCATGATCCCGCCGGTAACTCCGAAGGCCCAGCCGTAGCCAAGCCGGTCGGCCAGCAGGCCTGCCAGGACGGGGCCCACGATCGCGCCGACGTCGGACGTCATCTGGTACACGGCCAGCACCTTGCCGCCGGACCGTTCATTGCCGATCACGTCGGCCACCGATGCCTGCAGGGCGGGGCCGAAGAGGCCGGACCCGACGCCCGCCAGGGCCGAAGCCGCCAGGAACCACCCCAGCCCGGATGTGAAGCCGATGGCCGCGGTGGAGGCTCCGGCCACGAGGAGTCCGGCAACCATCATCGGCTTTCTGCCCAGGCTGTCCGCGAGCCGGCCGGAGAATGTCAGGGCGGCGGCATTTCCGGCGGCGAAGACCGCCAGCGCGAAGCCCGCCGCTTCCGGTCCGGAACCGAGCGCGGCGACGGCGAACAGCGGAACGGTGGCCATCCGGACCCCGAAAGTAGCCCAGCCGTTCACGAAACTCGACATCAGGGCCGTCCGGTAGGTGCCCATGCCGAGCGCCTCGCGCAGCGGCATGTCCGGGGCGCGGTCCTGCTTCTCCCCGCTGCCCCGGCGCTGGTGGCTCAGCTGCGTCTGGACCACGACGGCGGCCACCACCAGGGCAGCCGCGTACGCCAGGAACGGGACACGGAGGCCGAAACCGGCCAGCAGTCCGCCAACGATCGGGCCGCACACGTTTCCGACCAGGAAGGCGGAGGCGTAGGCGCCTGAAACCCTGCCCCGGCTCTCAGGCGGCGCCAGCCTGACCACAAGCGCCATGGACGCCACCGTGAACATCACCGATCCGGCTCCGCCCAGCCCGCGGAAGAGCAGCAGCTGCCAATAATCCTGGGCGAAGGCGCAGGCTGCCGTGGAGGCGGCCACGATCAGCAGGCCCGCCACGTAGACCGGACGTTCGCCCAGCCGGCCGATCAGCGCCCCGCCCGCGGGTGCGAAGACCAGCCGCATGAACGCGAAGATGGCCACGATCACGGATGCCTCGGTGTTTCCCACGCCGAAGGTCGTGGCGAATTGCGGCAACACGGGTGCAACAAGCCCGAATCCAAGGGCAATGAGGAACGCCGCCGCCAGCATCACCTTGATATCGCGCGGCAGCTTCTGCCCGCCAGGTCGGAGCATCGAAAAAATCCTTGATGTGGCGCGGCTCACGCGGGGTTCTGCCGTCATGGTCCAGTGGTCCTTGCATACGTGCCTGCCGGGCGTCGGCGGGAGGGGTGAAACATAACCGTAACAAGCCGGAGATGCACCATTTACTTCCAAGAGGTTGTTGTAACAGCCCGGCAATCTAAATCCTCCCCGGGCGAAACACGCCGCCGACACACTTTTTACAGGACGCAAAAGGCGTTGGCAGGCGGAGGAATCCGCAGGAGTTGGATGAGGAAGGACGTGCACCATGGAACTTACCGCAGGTCACGTATGGCTCATGGTGGCGGCGGCGCTCGTGCTGCTCATGACACCAGGCCTGGCATTTTTCTACGGCGGCATGACCCGTGCCAAAGCAGCACTGAACATGATGATGATGAGCTTCATCTCCATCGGCATCGTGAGCGTTGTGTGGGTACTGTGGGGCTACTCCATGACGGGCGGTGACGGCTTCCTGCAGATCGTGGGGAACCCGTTCGCGAGCTTTGGCCTTGAGGGAGTCAACACGGCGGAGACGCCCGACGGCCTCATCCTCGTGGGCTACGGTGCAACCTTTGCCATCATCACGGTGGCCCTGATCAGCGGCGCGATCGCTGACCGCGCCAAGTTCGGCGCCTGGTCCGTGTTCGTTCCCGTGTGGGTGACCCTCGTGTATTGCCCGCTTGCCTACATGGTGTGGGGTGGCGGCCTCTTCGGTGAGGACGGCGCGATCGGCCAGGCTCTCGGCCCGGCCATCGACTTCGCTGGCGGCACCGTGGTCCACATCAACGCAGGTGTGGCGGCACTGATCCTGGTCCTGATCATCGGCAACCGCAAGGGCTTCGGCAAGGACCCCAACCACCGCCCGCACAACATCCCCTTCGTGATGCTCGGTGCAGCGATGCTGTGGTTCGGCTGGTTCGGTTTCAACGGCGGCCTTGCCTCTTCCGCCGAGCAGGGCGGCCTGATCTGGGTCAACACGCTCGCCGCTCCGGCCGCCGCCATGCTCGGCTGGCTCGTCACCGAACGCATCCGTGACGGTCACCCCACCTCCCTCGGCGCCGCTTCCGGTGTAGTTGCCGGCCTGGTGGCCATCACCCCGGCCTGCGCCAACGTCAGCCCGGTCGGAGCGCTCGGCCTCGGCGTCGTGGCAGGCGTTGCCTCCGCCCTGGCCGTGGGCCTGAAGTTCCGCTGGGGCTTTGATGACTCACTGGACGTCGTCGGCGTGCACCTCGTGTCCGGCATCATCGGCACCGTGGCCCTGGGCTTCATCGCACTGCCCGTTGACGGTGTGGGCGGCGGCCTCTTCTACGGCGGCGGCATGGCCCAGATGTGGGCCCAGCTCGCAGCGGCCGGCATCGCCATCGCGTACTCGGCAATCCTGACGGCGATCATCGCCTTCGCCATCCACAAGACCATGGGCTTCCGGGTCTCGCAGGAACAGGAAACGGTGGGTGTGGACCTCAGCCTGCACGCCGAGACCGCCTACGAGTTCGGTGTGGGCGGACACGGTGGAAGCTTCCAGCCGCTGCACGACATGATCACCGGCAAGACCCAGACGGACACTGCACCGGCTTCCGCAGCAACTGCGGATGCGCAGAAGACCGAATCAGCAACAGGTAAGGAAAGTGTGGGGGCATGAAACTGATTACTGCGATCGTCAGGCCGGAAAAGCTCGAAGCCATCCGGGAAGGACTGGAAGCCTATGGCGTGCAGGGTCTGACGGTCAGCGCGGCCAGCGGTTACGGCCGGCAGCGCGGTTACACCGAGGTGTACCGCGGAGCGGAGTACAACGTGGACCTGTTGCCAAAAATCCGGGTGGAGGTCCTGGCCACGGACGAACAGGCCGATGACATCCTGGACGTCATCATCGCCAGCTCGAACACCGGCCGTGCAGGTGACGGCAAGGTGTGGACGGTGGACGTTTCCGAGGCGGTGCGGGTCCGCACCGGCGAACGCGGCGTCGCCGCCATCTAGGACAGCAACACAGCATCAACATCAGCAGGGCGGGCAGGGTAACCGGAAGGTTCCCTGCCCGCCCTGCTGTTTTTCGGCGCCCTGCTGATTTTCGGCGCCCGGCTGTTTTTCCCTCAGTGCCCGGCCGCACTGCCGGGCCATCCCGCGGGCCCGGCCGAACCGGCGTCGTACTCCTCCAGGGGGACCTCGTCCTGCTGCCAGGCCCTGAGGACCGGCTCCACGATCCGCCAGCACTCTTCCGCGGTGTCGCCACGGACGGAAAGCAGCGGATCTCCGGCGAGTACGCCCTCCAGGACTTCGCCGTAAGGGAGGAGTTCGGAGGCACTCAGCTCCGCGTCCAGGGTTACGCGGCCCAGGCTGAAGATGTTGCCGGGCCCGTTGACATCGATGTCGAAGGCCAGCGTGTCCGGCCCAAAGCCGATCCGGAGCTGGTTGGGGGCGTCGACGCCGGTGAAGCCCTGCGGGAGGTGCGGAACCGGGCGGAAGGTCACCACGGCTTCCTTGCGCTTCACACCCAGCGCCTTGCCGGAGCGCAGGATGAACGGCACGCCCTTCCAGCGCCAGTTATCGATGTTCACGCGTATTTCTGCCAAGGTCTCGGTACCGCGGCCTCCGTCCACCCCCTCCTCCTGTGCATAATCCGGAACTTCCTTCCCTCCTACTGCACCTGCGGTGTAACGTGCCCGCCGGGTGGAACCGGAATGCGGGAGCGGGACGCTGCTGGCGCGCAGGACCGTGGAGATGGCGTCGCGGAGGTCCCGTTCCCCGATGGTGGCGGGAGGTTCGATGGCCATCAGCGCCATGATCTGAAGGAGGTGGCTCTGGATCATGTCGCGCAGGGCGCCGGCATTGTCGTAGTAGCGGGCGCGCCCTTCCAGCGCAAGGTCCTCGTCAAAGATGATCTCCACTTTCTCCACATGGTGCCGGTCCCACACAGGTTCCAGGAAGTTGTTGGCGAAGCGCAGGCCCAGGATGTTCAGCACGGTGGCCTTGCCCAGGAAGTGGTCCACCCGGTGGATGTGGTCTTCCGGGACCAGCCGGACCAGGGTTTGGTTCAGGGAACGGGCGGATTCCTCACTGGACCCGAAGGGCTTCTCCATCACCAGCCGGGTGCCGGCCGGAACCTGTTCGGGCTGGAGAACCTCGCAGGCCAGCTGGCTGATCCGGGGCGGGAGGGCGAAATAGACTGCGGTGGGTCCGTCGAGGGCGGCCAGGAGTGCCGCCAGGGCCCCGTCCGCGGTCACGTCCAGCTGGTGGTACACCGTCTCCTTCTCAAGGGACTGGAGAGCTTCCTTTCCTTCGGGACCGGCGGAAGCCGAGGCGGCCGCGAAGGACTCGTGCACCCGCTCCCGCCACTGTTCCGGAGTCCAGGGATCGGAACCAGCCCCCACGAGCCGCAGCCCTGCCGCACGGCCCGTGGCCGCCAGGCGTGCCAGGCCCGGCAGGAGCAGCCGTCCGGTGAGGTCCCCTGAAGCACCGAGGATGAGCAGGGTTCTTACAGTTGATTGGCTCGTCATTTTGCCAGCATGCCACCTTGCGGGCCCGACTTGGTACCCTAGATAGTCGAGTCCCGATCATCCACTGAAAGAAGTGCACGTCGCGTGTTCAATTCACTCTCTGACCGGTTGACAGCAACCTTCAAGAATCTCCGCGGAAAGGGCCGCCTCACTGAGGCCGACGTCGATGCCACAGTCCGCGAGATCCGCCGCGCCCTCCTGGATGCTGACGTTGCCGTTCCCGTTGTCCGTGAATTCACCGGCCGGGTCCGTGAACGCGCCCTGGGTGCCGAGGTATCCGGTGCGCTGAACCCGAGCCAGCAGATCGTCAAGATCGTCAACGAGGAACTCGTGGAGATCCTCGGCGGTGAAACGCGCCGGATCCGGCTGGCCAAGAACGGCCCCACCATCATCATGCTGGCAGGCCTCCAGGGTGCCGGTAAGACCACCCTCGCCGGCAAGCTGTCCAAGTGGCTGAAGGCCCAGGGACACAGCCCCATGCTGGTGGCCTGCGACCTGCAGCGCCCCAACGCTGTCACGCAGCTCCAGGTGGTGGGCCAGCGCGCCAAGGTGCCGGTGTTCGCGCCCCACCCGGGAGCCACGTCAACTGAGCTCGACCAGCCCGCGGGCGACCCCGTGGCCGTTGCCCGCGCCGGTGTGGAGGAAGCCCGTCAGAAGCTTCACGACGTCGTCATCGTGGACACCGCCGGCCGTCTCGGTGTCGACGCGGACATGATGGAGCAGGCGCGCCAGATCCGCCGGGCCATCGTTCCCAACGAGGTCCTGTTCGTTATCGACTCGATGATCGGCCAGGACGCCGTCAACACGGCGCTCGCCTTCGACGAAGGCGTCAACTTCACCGGCATCGTGCTTTCAAAGCTCGACGGCGACGCCCGCGGCGGTGCCGCACTCTCGGTCGCGTCGGTCACGGGAAAGCCGGTCATGTTTGCGTCCACCGGCGAAGGCCTGGACGACTTCGAACTCTTCCATCCTGACCGGATGGCTTCGCGCATCCTGGACATGGGCGACGTCCTCACCCTGATCGAGCAGGCAGAGAAGTCCTGGGACAAGGACGAGGCAGCCCGGATGGCGAAGAAGTTCGCCGACCAGGAGGACTTCACCCTCGAGGACTTCCTCGCCCAGATGCAGCAGATCCGCAACATGGGGTCCATGAAGAAGATGCTCATGATGATGCCGGGTGCGCAGAACATCCGCCAGCAGCTGGAGCAGTTCGACGAGCGCGAGATCGACCGCGTGGAGGCAATTGTCCGGTCCATGACCCCGCACGAGCGTGTGGCGCCCAAGATCATCAACGGCTCGCGCCGTGCCCGCATCGCCCGTGGTTCCGGTGTCCACGTCTCTGAGGTCAACGGCCTGCTGGAGCGCTTTGCGCAGGCCCAGAAGATGATGAAGAAGATGGCCCAGGGCGGCATGCCGGGCATGCCCGGAATGCCAGGCATGCCGGGGGCCGGCGGCGGAGCCCGGAAGAACGCCAAGAACGCGCCCAAGAAGAAGGCAAAGTCCGGAAACCCGGCCAAAGCAGCGCAGGAGCGCAAGGACGCCGAGGCCCGGCGGGCCAACGCAGCCAAGGCGCTCCCCACGGGGGCTGCCTTCGGCCAGCAGGGCGGCGACTTCGATCCGTCGCAGCTGAACCTGCCCAAGGGGTTCGACAAGTTCCTCGGCAAGTAGCATCCCCCTTTCCCAACTGGGTAGCGCCAAGTGTCGTTATGAACCGTCAAAACGACACTTGGCGCTACCTGGTTGGGATGTCGGGGCTGTGGAATAGGGTTGGGTCATGTTCAAGCAGAGGGTAGTGTTCGTGCACGGCGCGGGCACGTTCGGTGCCGCGGCCTGGCCCCGGCAGCACGGTCTTGCCCTGTCCTATGACGCACTGTTCCTGCGCCGCCACGGCTATGACCCGTTTGCGGAGCCCGTTGAACCGTCCTTTGCCGAGGATACGCGGATCCTGCTGCGGTCCCTTGGCGACGATGGCCGCGGCGCGGCGGGCGGGCACGTCGTTGCCCACGCGCAGGGCGCCATCCCGGCCATGATGGCTGCCGTTGAACGGCCCGATCTTGTCTACTCGCTCATCCTGGTGGAACCGGCCTGCCTGTCGCTGACCGCCGAACTGCCGGCCACGGCAGCGCACATCGCCCTGATGCAGCCCTTGTTCGACGCCCGGCGCCAACTCAGCGACGAGGATTTCCAGCGGGAGTTCGTGCGCCGCGTCTATGCCACGGACCTGCAGCATCCGGTCACGGTGGAAGAGAAGCGGTCCGCCCGGCGGCTGCGGCTGCAGGCGCCCCCGTGGGAGGCACCTTTGCATATCGTGCCGGGGGTCCCCACGCTGGTGCTGACCGGCGGCTGGGAGCCGCTGTACGAGGAGATTGCAGGCTACCTTCGGGAAACCGGGGCTGTGCACCGCACTTCCGCAGGAGGTCACCGGCCCCATGATTCTCCCGAGGGGGACCGCATTATCCGGGCCTTCGTTAGTGACGTCAGCCGCGTCCAGCCGGTCCGTGCGTCCTGAGCCCGTCCGGCTGGCCCCCAATGGCCAGCCGGACGGAACCTGAAGGGCCTTAAGCCCGGACTGCCGGTGGAACGCTGAGCTCCGGCAGGTAGACCCTTCCGCCGGCCGCGAGGAACTCCTCGCTCTTGCCCTGCATGCCGGCGGCGGCCTCCGCCAAGGCAGCCTGGGACTGGGCGGACCCGAATTCGTCCCGGATGTCCTGGCTGATCCTCATGGAACAGAACTTGGGCCCGCACATGGAGCAGAAGTGCGCGGTCTTTGCCGGTTCTGCCGGGAGCGTTTCGTCGTGGAACGCCTCTGCCGTGACCGGGTCCAGGGACAGCGCGAACTGGTCGCGCCACCGGAACTCAAACCGTGCCTTGGACAAGGCGTCGTCGCGCTCGTGCGCTGCCGGGTGCCCCTTGGCCAGGTCGGCTGCGTGCGCCGCGATCTTGTAGGTAATCACCCCGGTCTTGACGTCGTCCTTGTTCGGCAGCCCCAGATGCTCTTTGGGGGTGACGTAACACAACATCGCGGTCCCGTACCGCGCGATTTCGGTGGCGCCGATGGCTGAAGTGATGTGGTCGTAGCCGGGCGCCACGTCGGTGACAAGTGGACCGAGTGTATAAAAGGGCGCGCCCTTGCACAGCTCCTGCTGGCGCTCGACGTTTTCCCGCACCAGGTGGAACGGAATGTGGCCTGGGCCTTCCACCATCACCTGGACGTCGTACTCCCAGGCGCGCTGCGTGAGTTCAGCCAGGGTGTCCAGTTCGGCGAACTGCGCCGCATCGTTGGCGTCCGCCGTCGCCCCGGGCCGCAGGCCGTCGCCCAGGGAAAACGCGACGTCGTACCGTGCGAAAATTTCGCAGAGCTCGTCAAAGTGGGTGTAGAGGAAGTTCTCCTGGTGGTGCGCCAGGCACCAGCCGGCCATGATGGAACCGCCGCGGGACACTATGCCCGTGACCCGGTTGGCCGTCAGGGGAACGTACCTGAGCAGGACCCCGGCGTGGATGGTCATATAGTCCACCCCCTGCTCGCACTGCTCAATCACGGTGTCGCGGAAGATTTCCCACGTCAGGGCATTCGCTTCGCCGTTCACCTTTTCCAGGGCCTGGTAGATCGGGACGGTCCCGATCGGTACCGGAGAGTTTCTGATGATCCATTCCCGTGTGGTGTGGATGTCATCTCCGGTGGAAAGGTCCATGACAGTGTCCGCGCCCCACTGGGTTGCCCACTGCAGCTTGTCCACTTCTTCGGCGATCGAACTGGTGACAGCGGAGTTGCCGATGTTGGCGTTGATCTTCACCAGGAACGCCTTGCCGATGATCATGGGCTCGGACTCAGGATGGTTGATGTTGCTGGGGATGATGGCCCGGCCGGCGGCCACTTCGCTGCGGACCAGTTCAACATCGCAGTTCTCCCGCAACGCCACGAACCGCATTTCCGGCGTGATCACGCCCTGCCGTGCGTAGTGCATCTGCGTCACCGTCCGGCCCCCGACGGCGCGGCGGGGCACCGGGCGCGCTCCCTTCCACTCAGCGCTGGCGGCACCGCGGCGGACAGCCGAGCGGCCGTCGTCGAGGAGGTTCCGCTCCCGGCCGCCATACGTTTCCGTGTCACCGCGCCCCAGTATCCAATTCGACCGGAACGGCTCCAGGCCGCGCACGGGGTCGCTGCCCGGCCCGGCGGTCCGGTAGGTCCGGAACGGCTCGTTCGCCAGGCCGTTAGGGGAAGCCTCCAGCGCGATTTCTGTTATTGGAACCCGGATGCCGGAATCGGGGTCTTCAAGGTAGGCGAGCGAGTGCGATTTCAGGGAATGGGTCACCGGGGTGTGGCTGCCGGGCGAAGCCGGCTGCTGGTTCTTTTGGGCAGGGGACAGCGGTTCATTTGGTGTACTCAAGGAATACTCACTTCCTTCGCCGGCATTACCCGGACAGGTTCGACGGTCGCAGGCTGCGTCAGCCCGATCTCAGCCCCTGCAGGGGCACCCGTGTGGTCACCAAGAAGCTACCACAGCCCCCGAATCCTTCGTTGTCACATCGCCGGTGCTAGCCTGTCCGGGCGAGAAAGAGGCAGGTTCATGGCAGAAATCATCCAGTTCACGGGGCCCGTCCTGACGGGACCCGACCGTGAGGAGCGCGGACTGTGGTCCGTCGATGGGAGGCTGACCTTCCGGCGCCCGGCGGAGGTGCCGGACAGCATCCTGGCGGGCTGGGTGCTGCCGGGTTTCGTGGATGCCCATTGCCATATAGGGCTGGGTCCGGGAGGAGCGGTGCACGATGCGGCCGCCGAGGAACAGGCCCGGACCGACCTTCTGGCAGGCACCCTGCTGGTCCGGGACGCCGGCTCTCCCGCAAATACCCGATGGCTGCAGGGGAGGGCTGACGTCCCGCTGCTGATCCGCGCCGGCCGCCATGTTGCCCGGACACGGCGGTACCTGCGTGGCTTCGCAGAAGAGGTTGAACCGGAGGGACTCGTTGAAGCCGTCCGGAAGCAGGCACGGGACGGTGACGGCTGGGTCAAACTCGTGGGGGACTGGATTGACCGGGGCGCCGGTGACCTGGCGCCATCGTTTCCCGCCGCCGTCGTCCGTGATGCTGTGCAGGCCGCCCACGATGAGGGCGCACGCGTTACGGCCCACTGCTTCGCGGAGGAGACGCTCGACGACATGCTGGACGCCGGCATCGACTGCGTCGAGCACGCCACGGGGCTCCTGCCGAGGCACCTTCCCCGGTTCGTGGAGCAACAGGTGCCCATTGTGCCCACCCTGGTCAACATCGCCACCTTCCCGGACATTGCGGCACAGGCCGATCCAAAGTTCCCCGTGTACGCGGCGCATATGCGTTCATTGTGGGAATGCCGGGAGGAGCGTGTGCTGGAGGCGTATGAAGCAGGGGTGCGGATCTACGCCGGAACCGATGCCGGCAGCGTCATCAGGCATGGCAGGATCGCCGACGAAATCCTGGCCCTTCATGCCGCGGGACTGCCCATGCCGGCTGCCCTCAATGCTGCCTGCTGGGACGCGCGGAAGTGGCTGGGTGCCGAGGCCATCGGCGAGGGGGCGCGGGCAGACGTCGTCCTGTGCCGGGAGGACCCGCGGACGACGCCGGGGACCATAAGGGACCTGGCACATGTAGTGCTGGGAGGACGGATCGTGGGATGACCCGTCGTCCTGGGGGCAACCGGAACCAGCACTTGGAATAAATTGAAGCTTCAAGTAATTTTAATAGTGACAGGCCCGCAACCCGAGGGCCCCAGCACCGGGAGTTTCCAATGACCGCAGAAGCCACAAACCAGGATCTTCTACCTGCCGATCTCGCCATGGGCACCGTGATGCTCAAGGTGGGCGACATGAAGGTCATGACGGACTACTACCAGCGCGCCCTGGGCCTGGAGGTCGTGGCGGAGCAGGACGGCGGGCTTTATCTTGGCCGGCTGCAGAAGCCGCTGGTGCACCTGGCACCCGCTCCGGGCCTGAACCTTCCGGGCAGGGGAGAGGCCGGCCTCTTCCATACTGCGCTGCTGTTCGAGAACCAGGCGGACCTGGCCGCCACCATCGCCACCGCCGCCCGGTTTGAGCCCCGCTCCTTCACCGGCAGCGCAGACCACCTGGTCAGCGAGGCCTTCTACTTCACTGACCCGGAAGGCAACGGGATCGAGCTCTACTGGGACCGCCCCCGCAGCAACTGGTCCTGGAACGGCACTGACGTGGTGATGGACAGCCTGGCGCTTCCGCCGCAGCGCTACCTGGAGCAGCACCTCACGGAGGAGTCGCTGGAGCGCCAGCGTGGAACCGTGGCGGGCGTGGGGCACGTGCACCTGCAGGTGGGTGACGTCCAGACGGCCCGCGACTTCTACGTGGGTACGCTGGGCTTCGAAAAGACTGCCGGCTGGCACGGGCAGGCCTTGTTCGTCTCGGCTGGCCGGTACCACCACCACATGGCCATGAATGTCTGGAACAGCCGCGGCGCCGGCCCGCGGAAGGACACGCTTGGCTTGGGGGAGGTCCTCATTGAAGTGCCGTCAGGGGACGACGTCGGCGCTCTTGCCGACCGCCTCAAGGTCGCCGGCGTGCCCGCCCACCATACGGGTGCAGAACTCCGGTTCGAGGATCCGTGGCGCAACAGGATCCGGGTCGCCGTCCGCTGACAGCGGCGTTTCGTGCACCGGCCTGGCGGTCGCATGGGCAGGTGCCGCCGGGCCAACGCCCGGCGGTACCTGTACTAGGCTGAAACCGAACTGCCGGGCGGCGCGCGCTGCGTCCCGGCGCGCCGCACCGTCAACGGAATGAGGGCACTTCCCATGGGCTTCACCGAAATCTTCCTCGCCACCCATGACGCCGCACTTAAGCGTGCAGGCATCCTTGACCAGGCAGGCAACGCCCCCGACGGCGAGGCCGTCCGGATCCCTGGGATCACTGACTTCGAAGTCGAGCAACTGGGGGACCTCGCCGGCACCGCAGTCCACGCCGGCGGTGCAGATTATGAACTGACCATGGTGGACGTGGCCAGCGATTCGCTGCTGGCCGTTCCGCCCGCCATGGTGCGCGCTTTGGCCGACCTGCTGTGCTACGAAACCGAGGGGGAGGGCAACGTCCTGGATGATGTTGCCGAGCAATGGGCAGCCCAGGAGGACATGCCGTTCGACGCCGCCCAGGCACGGACCTACGTCCAGAAAGTGGCTGAACTTGCCGTTGGAATTGACGACTCCGAACGCACCGGACTTTACGTCTGGACCGTCTGAGCCCTTCCCGGCCGCCCCTTCGCCGTGCTGCCGGGGTGCCAAGTCGAAATCCCGACGCTGATCTGGCACAATAAACAGGTACTCGATCTGCGTGGCCCCTCTCTCCGCGTCCGGATCCTGTCCTTCGAGCCCGCAAGTACGGCCCGCCCCACGGGTGCAGAACGCCGGGTTCACCCCCTTTTCTGAAACAGGAGTGACCACAACAGTGGCCGTAAAGATTCGCCTTAAGCGCTTTGGCAAGATGCGCGCACCGTACTACCGCATCGTCGTCGCGGACTCACGCACCAAGCGTGACGGCCGTGCCATCGAAGAGATCGGCAAGTACCACCCCACCGAAGAGCCCTCATACATCGAGGTTGACTCCGAGCGTGCCCAGTACTGGCTGTCCGTCGGCGCCCAGCCGTCCGAGCAGGTCGCCGCGATCCTCAAGATCACCGGTGACTGGCAGAAGTTCAAGGGCCTGCCGGGCCAGGAAGGCACCCTCAAGACCAAGTCTGAGAAGGTAGCCTTCGTTGCCCCGGAGAAGGGCTCCGTGATCATCCCGGAAGCCATCACCAAGAAGGCATCCAAGTCTGATGCTGCCGAAGCACCTGCCGAGGCCGAAGCAGAGACCACCGAGGCTGAGTAGATTGCTGGCAGAAGCGCTGGAACACCTGGTCCGGGGAATCGTTGATTCGCCGGATGACGTCAAGGTCAGCTCCAAGAGTAACCGCCGCGGGGACACCCTCGAAGTGCGCGTTCACCAGGACGATCTCGGACGGGTGATTGGCCGCCAGGGCCGCACCGCGCGCGCACTCCGCACCGTGGTGGCAGCCTTGGCCGGCGGTGAACCGGTAAGGGTCGACGTCGTCGACACCGACCGCCGCCGCTGAGCGCTCGGCAACACCAGTTTTAGCTCCGGCCCCTCCACCCACGGTGGAGGGGCCGGAGTGCTTTCACCAGAACACCGTGGATTAACCACAACCGGAACAGAGGAACACATGCAGCTTCAGGTGGCACGAATCGGCAAACCGCACGGCATCCGCGGTGAAGTGACGGTCCAGGTCCTGACCGATGCCCCTGGCGACCGGTTTGTGCCGGGCACTGAGTTTGTTGTCGAGCCCGCCTCCGCCGGCCCGCTCACTGTGGTCAGTGCCCGCTGGAACAAGGACATCCTGCTGCTGGGCTTCGAGGAGATTGGAACCCGCAATGAAGCGGAGACCCTCCGCGGCGCCAAGCTCTTCATCGAGACCGAGGAGCTGGACGAGGACGACGACGAAGGCTGGTACGAGCATGAACTCGTGGGCCTGGAGGCCCGGGTGGGTTCAAATGTTGTGGGCAAAGTTGCCGCGCTCAACACCGGCACCGCGCAGGACCTGCTCATGGTCACCACCCCGGACGGCGACGAAATCCTGGTTCCGTTCGTCGAGCAGATTGTTCCCGAAGTCAACATCGAGGAAGGCTACATCCTCCTCACGCCGCCGGCCGGCCTTTTCGAGTTGAACGCGGAGGCCGAAGCAGCCCCTGCCGAGCCGGAAGGCAAAGCGTAGATGCGGATCGACGTCGTCAGTATCTTTCCGGAGTACCTGGCACCCCTGGAACTGTCGCTGATCGGCAAAGCCAGGCAGGACGGAATCCTGGACCTGCGTGTCCATGATCTCCGGTCGTTCACCACCGACAGGCACCGGACCGTGGATGACACTCCCTACGGGGGTGGTGCGGGCATGGTGATGAAGCCTGAACCATGGGCGCAGGCCCTGTCCTCGATCGCCGACGACCGCCCGGAAGGGTCGGCCAGGCCAGTCCTGATCGTCCCCTCGCCCGCCGGAGAGCGCTTCACCCAGGCGCTTGCCTACGAACTTGCCGAACAGGAACACCTGGCCTTCGCCTGCGGACGCTACGAGGGCATCGACGAACGCGTGATCGAATGGGCGCGGGATCATTTCGAGGTCCGTCCAGTGAGCCTCGGCGACTATGTGCTCAACGGCGGGGAGGTGGCGGTCCTTGCCATGGTCGAGGCCATCGGGCGCCTGCTGCCTGGCGTTGTGGGCAACCCGGAATCACTGGTGGAGGAGTCCCACTCCGATGGGCTCCTGGAGTACCCCGTCTACACCAAGCCCTCCGTATGGCGGGATCGGGAAGTGCCCGCGGTACTCCTGAGCGGCAACCACGGCAGGATCGCGCAGTGGCGCCGGCACGAACAGTTCCGCCGGACAGCCGAACGCCGCCCCGACCTCCTCGAGGAGTTCGACGCCGGGAAGCTGCCGCGTGCCGACCGCGCGGAATTGCAGGCGCTGGGGTACGACGTGGTCGACGGGCGCCTGCGCCGGCGGCCCGGCAGTGAAGGATCCCGGCAGGACTGACCTGACGGAATTGGCGTAACCTGCCCAGTGTGGCAAAATTAGTCCTTGTGTCTACTGGGTCCGCACCTGCCACAGGGGGAGCGCAACCAACAGCTAAGGCAACCGGCTTCGTCAATCAGCGACCTGGCCGGACCACTTAATTTTCGGCAGCAATCTCCGGCGCTCCAGCAGTGTCCGGGTTTGCCTGCCGTGACCCAAAGTGAATGACCTGTGGCGTTCACCAGGAGTGCAACAATGCATATTCTCGATTCCGTCGATGCAGCCTCGCTGCGCAGCGATGTTCCCGAGTTCCGCGCGGGTGACACCCTCAAGGTTCACGTGAACATCATCGAAGGCAAGAACACCCGTGTCCAGGTCTTCCAGGGCTTTGTCCTTGGCCGCCAGGGCGAGGGCGTCCGCGAAACCTTCACCGTCCGCAAGGTTTCCTTCGGTGTCGGCGTGGAGCGTACCTTCCCGGTGCACTCCCCGATCATCGAAAAGATCGAGGTCGTCACCAAGGGTGACGTCCGCCGCGCCAAGCTTTACTACATGCGCGCACTGCGCGGTAAGGCTGCGAAGATCAAGGAAAAGCGCGACTTCAGCACCGCCAAGTAAGTCCTTCCGGACCTACGAAGGCTGGGCCGCAGCCGTATCCGGCCAGCGCCGGAGCCTACCAGCACCAGCGCCCAGGATACGGACCATGGACCAGACAAAACGCCAGCCCCGAAAATCGGGCTGGCGTTTTGCGTTCCTGGCAGTGGTCCTGGCCATTGCGGTCAGCGGGCTGGTCCGGTCGTTGTGGCTTGACGTCTACTTCATCCCCTCCGAGTCCATGGAACCCCTGTTCCAGGGCGGAGACCGCATCCTGGTGTCCCGGACGGATTTCCGGAACGAGCCGGTCAGGCACGGGGACATTGTGGTTTTTGACGGCCGGGGAACCTTCGCGCCCCTGAACAGCGGCAATGGTCCGCTTCTCGACGCAGCCTCCGCCGTCACCCAGTGGCTTGGCCTGACCGGCAGCGACACCACTTACGTCAAGCGGGTCATGGGACTCCCGGGCGACGCCGTGGCCTGCTGTGACGCCGGCGGACGCGTGACGGTGAACGGCGAACCTCTGGATGAGCCTTACGTTTTCGCAGGGGACGCCCCGAGCACCCAAAAGTTCAGTGCCGTGGTCCCCGACGGGCGGCTGTGGCTGATGGGGGACCACCGCTCACTCTCTGCCGACTCCCGAAGCCTCCTAGGCGCCCCCGGCGGCGGCATGGTCCCGCTGGACAGGGTGATCGGCAGGCCGGTCCAGATCATCTGGCCGCTTGATAGATTTGCTTCAGTACCACGTCCGCCTGCGGCAGGACCAACACCAGAGAACGGACAGTAGATGCCTGAGAACCATGCGCGGGGGCCCGAGCCGCGCCACGACGGCACTCCGGACGCTCCGGCCGAGGCAGCTTCCGCGCCTGCCCGCGGGGAACCGGGGGCTGACGCTCCCGCTGCGCCCCCCGCGCCCGGCAGCCGATCCGCCGCCAAAGCCGCCAAGTCAGGCGGCAAATCCGGTGGCAGCCCGGTCATGGCATGGCTGAAGGAAGTGGCGACGGTGGTGGTCATCGCCGTCGTGCTCTCCTTCCTCATCAAGACGTTCCTTTTCCGGGCCTTCTTTATTCCGTCCGAATCGATGGTCAGGACCCTGGATGTCGATGACCGCATCTTCGTCAACCTCCTCGTCCCTGAACCGTTTTCGCTCAGCCGCGGCGATGTGGTGGTCTTCCGTGATACCAAGGGGTGGCTGCCGCCCGCACCGGAGAAGACCCAGGGGCCGTTCACCTGGGTCCAGGATGGGCTGACCTTTGTTGGACTCCTCCCGGACAATTCCGAGCAGCACCTGGTCAAAAGGGTCATCGGGCTGCCCGGAGACCATGTAGTCTGCTGCGACGCGGACGGTAAACTGACCGTCAACGGGACTGCCATTAACGAGAGCTATGTCAACCCGGCCGAGGTTCCGCAGATCCGCAACTTCGACGTCGTGGTTCCCGAGGGGAAGGTGTGGGTGATGGGCGATAACCGGAACCACTCCGCCGATTCCCGTGCGCACATGGATTCCGACGGCGGGTTCATCGACATCGACGACCTGGAAGGCAAGGCCGCCGTGATTGCGTGGCCGCTGAACCGCATCACAACACTTGACAATTACCCGGACGTCTTCCGGAACGTCCCGGCGGCTCCCTGACCATGCCCGCGGCAGTAAAGGCGAGGTCCGGTTCCACGAAGGTGCTCTCGCGCACCAAGGCGCCCACCCTGCGGCATGAGCGGACTTTCAAGGCGCAGGGCATCCGTTATCTTGCGGGCGTTGATGAAGTGGGGCGGGGCGCGCTTGCCGGCCCCGTCAGCGTTGGCATCGCCGTGGTGGACCTGGAACACCAGAAGCCGCTCGCCGGCGTGCGGGACAGCAAGCTCCTGACCCCTTCCGAGCGCGAACGGCTCGAACCGCTGGTCCGCAGGTGGAGCGTGGCGTCAGCCGTGGGCCACGCCTCCGCGCAGGAAATAGACTCGATCGGCATTATCGCCGCCCTGCGGCTGGCCGGGACGCGGGCGTGGCAGGACATCCTCGCCGCGGGAATCCGCCCCGAAGCGGTGCTCCTGGACGGAAGCCACAACTGGCTTTCCCCGGCAGGACAGCCGTCCCTCTTTGACGAGCCGGTTTTCGAGGCCAGTTGCGACGCCCCCGTGCACACCAAGGTCAAGGCGGACATGCAATGCCTAAGCGTGGCTGCTGCGAGTGTCATCGCCAAGGTGGAACGCGACCGGACCATGCGTGAACTCCATGCTGAATTCCCGGATTTCGGCTGGGACATCAACAAGGGCTACGCCACGGTGCTGCACCGGGACGTCCTCCGCGCTGCCGGGCCCACCCCCTACCATCGGGTCAGCTGGCGCCTGCTCGGCGGGGACCTGCTGGAAGGCGGGCTGCCGGACGGGGATGAGTTGACCGGGGAAGAGTTGGCCGGCGCGGACTGAGGGGTGCTGCACGGGCGCCAGGCGCCCCGCAGATGGTGCAAGATGGAAGCATGAGTGCTGAGGATCTTGAAAACTACGAAACCGACATGGAGCTCCAGCTCTACCGTGAATACCGGGACGTGGTCGGATTGTTCAGCTACGTTGTCGAGACCGAACGGCGCTTCTACCTTGCCAACCACGTGGACCTGCAGGCCCGCAGTGCCGACGGCGAGGTCTATTTCGACCTGACGCTGCAGGACGCTTGGGTCTGGGATGTCTACCGTTCCGCGCGGTTCGTCAAGAGCGTCCGGGTCCTGACGTTCAAGGACGTCAACGTGGAGGAGCTTCCGCGGAACGAGGAACTGGCGCTGCCCAAGGACGTCGATCTCGGCCAGTAGCCCTGAGCCGCAACTATTCCCCCACAGCCACCCCCGATACACATACGGAATGAGCCTCCTTACTTTCGCCTCCGGCCTGCCACAGGCTGGTTGCGGAGGTAGAAATGAGATCGAAAGACCTGTTGGGCCGGCATGGCGAAGACCTCGCCGCCGGTTATCTTGAAGCCCTTGGCATGCTGGTGCTGGAGCGCAACTGGCGATGCCCCGAAGGCGAAATAGACATAGTCGCCCTCGACGGCGGCGCCCTGGTGATCGCCGAAGTGAAGACCCGCCGTTCCCTCGACTACGGCCACCCCTTCGAAGCGGTGGGACGGGAGAAGCTTGCACGGCTCCATCGGCTGGGCGCGGCCTGGTGCCGCGACCGGGAGCTGCGGATGCCGCTGCGGCGGGTGGACGTCATCGCGGTGACGGACGACGGCGGCGGGTCACCTGTGGTGGAGCACCTCAAGGGGGTGGGGTGAATGCCGCTGGGCCGCACCTATTCCATAGCCTTGGTAGGGCTGAACGGCTACCTGGTGGAGGTGGAGGCCGACATTGGCCAGACACTTCCCGCGTTCGTGCTGCTCGGGCTGCCGGACGCTTCGCTCAACGAGGCCAAGGAGCGCATCCGGTCGGCGGCGAAGAACTCCGGCATCCCCTTAAGCCGCAGGAAAATTACCGCCAACCTGATTCCGGCTTCCCTGCCCAAGCGGGGATCCGGGTTCGACCTGGCGGTCACGATGGCGGTGCTGCGGGCTGCCAACGACATCAAAACCACCGGGCGCACGGTCTTCATCGCCGAGCTGGGGCTTGACGGCCGGCTGCGCCCTGTCCGGGGCATCCTGCCCGCTGTGATGGCGGCCGTGCAGGCCGGCTACCAGGACATTGTCGTGGCGCAGGCCAATTACGCGGAGGCGTCGCTGGTGCCTGATGCAAACGTCCGCGGATACCGCACCCTGGCGCGCCTTGCACTGGATTTCGGTGCCGACCCGCAGGAGCTTGCGCTCGATTTCGAGCCCGAAGAGCCGGACAGTGCGGGAGATTCTTCCGCAGATGCCGGAACCTGCCCGGACATGGCAGACGTCTCCGGCCAGGGGGATGCCCGGCGGGCCCTTGAAGTCGCCGCGGCGGGAGCGCATCACCTGCTCCTGACCGGCCCGCCCGGTGCCGGCAAGACCATGCTGGCGGAACGGCTGCCCGGGCTGCTGCCGGACCTCGGGGACCAGGAATCCATGGAGGTGACGGCCATCCATTCGCTGTGCGGGCTGCCGTCATCCTCGGTCCAGCTTCTCCGGCGGCCGCCGTTCGAAAGCCCGCACCACTCGGCCACGGCAGCGGCCATCATTGGCGGCGGCTCAGGGCTGCCCCGGCCGGGAGCCGCATCACGGGCGCACCGGGGTGTCCTGTTCCTTGATGAAGCACCGGAGTATGAGCGGCGTGTGCTGGATGCCCTGCGCCAGCCGCTGGAGAGCGGCGAACTGGTGATCCACCGGTCAGCCGGGACCGCTGCGTATCCGGCCCGCTTCCAGCTGGTCCTTGCGGCCAATCCCTGTCCGTGCGGCAAGGCCTCCGGCAAGGGGCTTGACTGCACCTGCACGCCCGTGATGAGGCGGCGGTACATGGCCCGGCTGTCCGGGCCGCTGCTGGACCGCGTCGACATCCAGCTTCAGGTGGAACGGGTCTCCCTTGCCGACTTCGGGCAGGCGGGGGACGAGGAGGACACTGCCACCGTGGCCCTCCGGGTGGGCCAGGCCCGGGCACGGCAGCTTGAACGCCTGGCGCCGTATGGACTGGAAACCAACGCCCAGGTTCCCGGCCGGATCCTCAGGGGTGAGCTCCGGCTGGCTCCGGCTGTCACCCGCATCCTGGACCATTCCCTGGAGCGGGGCGTGCTGACGGCCCGCGGCTATGACAGGGTGCTTCGCCTGGCCTGGACGCTGTGCGACCTGGGGCACGGGGAGAGGCCTGACCACAACCACATCGGCCAGGCACTGGGGCTTCGGCAGGCAGCGGCGGCCGCAGCATGAAGGCAACAGCATTCAGCACGGACGTGGAACGCCTTGCCCGTGCGGCCCTTTCACGCCTCATGGAGCCGCAGGATGCCGCAGGCCTTGCCCTGGTGCAGCTGGCCGGGGCCGTGGACGCCCTGCGGATCGCCACCGGGCAAGTGGCGCCCGGCCCTGATATCGAGCGGGGAATCACGGAGCTTCTGTCAGACGGTGGACACGCCAGCTGGCCGGGGCTGGCAGCCTCCCTGCAGCGTTGGAGGCCCCGGATTCCTGATCTCGCTCCCGAGCGCGACCTTGCCACCATGGCCCGCATCGGCGGCAGGGTGGTCATCCCGGGCGATGATCTGTGGCCAGGCCAACTGGCCGACCTTGGGATCCAGGAACCACTCTGTCTTTGGTGGCGCGGGCAGGAACAGGCACTTCCCGGAGCTGCCACCTCGATCGCCCTTGTTGGCTCGCGCGACAGTACCAGCTATGGGGCTTCGGTCACGGGCGACCTCGCCTACTCCCTGGCCCAGCGCGGATTCACCGTGGTGTCCGGCGGGGCGTATGGAATTGATGCCCATGCCCACCGCGCTGCCTTGGCCGGGGCGTCCAGTGCCGTCCCCACGATTGCCGTCATGGCCGGGGGAGTGGACCGCTTCTACCCCTCCGGCAACGAGGACCTCCTCAGGGCGGTGTGCAACCAGGGTGCCGTCCTGGCGGAGGTACCCCCGGGATCAGCGCCCACACGCTACCGTTTCCTGCAGCGGAACAGGCTGATAGCTGCCTTAGCCGCCGTGACGGTCGTCGTCGAGGCGCGGTGGCGTTCAGGTGCCCTCAACACGGCACACCATGCTGAGGCGCTCGGCCGTGCCGTGGCGGCTGTTCCGGGGTCGGTGCACAGCGCAAACTCTGCAGGGTGCCACCGTTTGATGCGGGACGGGGGCGCCGTGTGCGTCACCGATGCTGCGGAGATTGCGGAATTGGCGGGACCCAGTGGCTCCGCCCTCCCTGAAGCCCGCCAAGCACAAGCGGCGGTGCAGGACGGGCTCACGCTCGAAGACCTGATCCTCTTGGATGCGCTGCCGCTGCGCTCCACCACGTCCGTTGAAAAGCTCTCGGTGGTCGCGGGGCTTGGCCCGGAGTCGGTCCGCGCCGGCTTGGGCCGGTTGGGGCTGCTGGGTCTCGCCGTCTCGGACCGGGGAGGCTGGAAACGCGGCAAGCCGGCAAGCTGACCGGCCGTCAACCGGCTGGAACGGATCACCCTGCTGCTGCGTATGTGATAGCCGTGTCAGCCACAGTTTTCGGCACAAGAGCTGGGAAAGTAGGAATGTGGAGAATCCGGAACTGCCTGTCGAGCTTGCAGGGGCGCTTGATGCCTTCGCCCGGTACCTGGCCGCAGAGCGTGCCGTGTCGCCGCATACCCTCCGTGGATATGTGGGCGATGTCCGCGGCCTCCTGTCCCACGCCTCCATCGAAGGTGCCAAGCGGTTGGAAGACCTGGAGCTGGGAACCTTTCGGCGGTGGTTGGGCGCGCAAAGCCAGGCGGGGGCGGCCCGGACCACCCTGGCTCGTCGTTCTGCCTCTGTGCGGGTTTTCACCGCCTGGGCGTTGGGGGAGGAGCGTATTGTCGCTGATCCGGCCTTGCGGCTCAAGGCGCCAAAACGTGAGGCATCGTTGCCGGGCGTCCTGCATTCCGGGCAGCTGGCACGGTTGCTGGCGGGCCTGGCCCAGGCGGCGGAGGAGGGGGCGCCCCTTGCGCTTCGGAACCGCGCCATCGTGGAGCTCCTCTATGCAACCGGTGTCCGGGTCGGTGAACTCGCGGGGCTGGACATTGACGATCTGGACCCCGACCGGCGTACTTTGCGCGTCATCGGCAAGGGCAACAAGGAGCGGACGGTCCCCTACGGTGTTCCCGCTGCCCTGGCCGTAGACGACTGGCTTCGCCGCGGCCGTCCGCTCGTCGCCAGGAGCACCAGCGGGCAGGCACTGTTCCTTGGCATGCGGGGCGGGAGGGTGGACCAGCGGCAGGTGCGGACCATGGTCAACGGTCTCTTCAAGGAACTGGGGGATACGTCCGCATCAGGGCCGCACGCGTTGCGGCACTCAGCGGCCACGCATCTGCTGGATGGCGGAGCCGATCTGCGTGCCGTGCAGGAGATCCTTGGCCACAGCAGCCTCGCCACCACCCAGATCTATACCCACGTCTCCGTTGACCGGCTGCGGAAGAGCTACCAGCAGGCCCATCCAAGGGCATGAGCAGCAGCGCTTGAATCGCACTGGCGTAATTTGGTGGGGTACGGCACAATAAGAGTCACGTCCGGCAACTTTCAAGTCCCGCTTGAAGCTAACAGCTTTGTGCGTCACGGCAAGCCCGGACACTGCTATATCTGATACATCTGAATACGGAGGCAGGAACAACAGCTGCAGTGCACGGCACGGGCAGTTCCATCCAGGCAGAGGTCGTTGGGGAAGACGTACCTAGAGCTATGGAGGATGGAATGTCTGTTGCAATGACCCGCGGTGTGCTGTTCGTTCACTCGGCCCCTACGGCCCTGTGCCCTCACGTTGAGTGGGCCATCGGATCCGTCGTGGACAAGCGAACGGATCTTGAGTGGACCCCTCAGCCTGCCGCGCCTGGAATGTTCCGGGCCGAGCTGTCCTGGACCGGTGCCCCCGGCACCGGATCAAAGCTGGCGTCGTCCCTGCGGGGCTGGGCGCATCTTCGCTATGAGGTCACGGAGGAGCCAAGCCAGGGGGTTGACGGCGGGCGCTGGTCCCACACTCCCGAGCTGGGCATCTTCCATGCCGTCACTGACGTTCATGGCAACATCATGGTCTCGGAGGACCGGATCCGCTACGCCTACGAGTCAGGTGCCGGCGATCCCGCCGCTGTGTACCATGAACTCTCGCTCGCCCTCGGCGAAGCCTGGGACGAAGAGCTCGAGCCGTTCCGGCACGCCGCTGAAGGCGCTCCCGTCCGCTGGCTCCACCAGGTGGGCTGACCGCCGTCGACCTGCATGTTCTTCCATAGCAAAGAGGAGGCCCCGCCACATGGCGGGGCCTCCTCTCTATGCCTGCAGGCTGTGCCTGCTCTGATTGTGACGCCGGGCGTTAGACGCTGCGCACCGCAATGACGGCGTTGTGGCCGCCGAAGCCGAACGAGTTGCTCAGCGCCACGATGTTGCCTGCGGGCAGGTCGCGGGCCGAGGTGACCACGTCGAGCGGAATCTCCGGGTCCTGGTTTTCGAGGTTGATGGTGACGGGTGCCTTCCGGTCGTAGACGGCCAGCACCGTGAGTACGGCTTCCACAGCACCGGAGGCGCCCAGGAGGTGCCCCATCTGCGACTTCGTGGCGGAGACGGCCACATTGTCCACGTGGCTTCCCAAGGCGGCGCGGAGCGCTGTGTATTCGGGCTTGTCGCCCACCGGCGTGGAGGTGGCGTGCGCGTTGACGTGCACCACGTCCTCAGGCTGGATACGGCCGTCAAACATGGCCGCCTTCAAGGCACGGGTGGCTCCCAGGCCTTCGGGGTCCGGGGCGGTGATGTGGTAGGCGTCGGCCGTGACCGAGGTACCCGCCAGTTCCCCGTAGATCCGTGCGCCGCGGGCCAGGGCGTGTTCCTCGGCTTCGAGGACCAGGGCGCCGGCGCCTTCGCCCATGACAAAACCGTCGCGGGCGGTGTCATAGGGGCGCGAGGCGCGCTCGGGGTCCTCGTTCCGCCGGGAGAGGGCCTGCATGGACGCAAAGGCGGCCAGCGGCATGGGGTGGATTGCCGCCTCGGCGCCACCGCACATCACCACGTCGGCCTTGCCGGAACGGATCAGGTCCAGTCCCAGGTGGAGGGCCTCCGTTCCTGAGGCACAGGCCGAAACGGGAGTATGGGCACCGGCGCGGGCGCCGAGGTCCAGGCTGACGGCAGCGGCGACACCGTTGGGCATCAGCATGGGAACAGTCATGGGCAGGACCCGGCGGGGGCCTTTTTCCTTGAGCGTGTCCCAGGCGTCCAGCAGGGTCCACACGCCGCCGATGCCGGTGGCAAAGGCGACGGCGAGGCGGTCCTTGTCGACCTCGGTTATGCCGGAATCGGCCCAGGCCTCACGGGCAGCAACAACGCCGAACTGGGTGGAGGGGTCCATCCGCTTGGCTTCTACGCGGCTGAGCACATCCAAGGCAGGGGTGCTGCAGCGCGCGGCGAAGTGGACGGGCAGCTCGTACTTTGCCACCCAGTCGTCCTCCAGGGTGCGGGCACCGGAGACCCCCTTGAGCGCGTTCTTCCACATCGTGGGTACATCGCCGCCGATGGGCGTGGTGGCCCCCAGACCGGTAATGACTACTTTGCGTGTCATGGGATCACTCTTTCGTCGGTGGGAATCCGTCTTCCGGAGGTCCCGCGTTTTGATGATCGGCACCGTTCCGACGGGCGGAAGGTGCCGGAGATGCGGCGGGCTGCCGGTCCGGCCATCCGGACCGGCAGCCCTGCCATGCCGAAATACGGCAAGAAGCCTTGGCTAGGCCTGCGCTCCGGCGATGAAGCTGACGGCGTCGCCGACAGTCTTGAGGTTCTTGACCTCTTCGTCCGGGATACGGACGCCGAACTTCTCTTCGGCGTTGACCACGATGGTCATCATGGAGATGGAGTCGATATCCAGGTCCTCGGTGAAGGACTTGTCCAGCTCGACGGCCTCGGGAGCGAGACCCGTTTCTTCGTTGACGATTTCAGCCAAGCCGGCCAGGATCTCTTCGTTGCTAGCCATTGATGGCTCCTTTTCTTGTATTGCCGGCAGGTGCTGCCGGAAACGGGTCAGGCCGCGGGTGCGGCCCGTTGGGGGTATTGCTACGGAAGGACAACTACCTGGGCGCCGAAGACCAGTCCGGCGCCGAAGCCGATCTGCAGGGCAAGTCCGCCGCTGAGCTCCGGGTGTTCCTGCAGCAGGCGGTGGGTGGCAAGCGGAATGGATGCTGCCGAGGTGTTACCCGCATCAGCGATGTCCCGTGCCACTGTAACCGTTTCGGGCAGCTTGAGCTTCTTCACCATCTCATCGATGATGCGCATGTTGGCCTGGTGGGGAATGAACGCCACGAGGTCTTCTGCCTCCACACCGGCGGCATCGAGGGCCTGCTGCGCAACCTTGGCCATCTCCCAGACAGCCCAACGGAAGACCGTCTGGCCATCCTGGCGGAGTGTGGGGTAGAGCTCCTGGGCCTCTTCAAGGAGTGCCAGGTCGCCGGTGGAGTCAGACTGCCTGGCAGCCAGCCCAAGGTCCCTCACATCCAACATGGAACGCGTCATGCCGATCGCGTCCCACTTGCTCCCGTCCGATCCCCAGACGGAGGGGGCGATTCCGGGGGTGTCCGAGGGGCCGATGACGACGGCGCCCGCGCCGTCTCCGAGCAGGAACGAGATGGTGCGTTCCCTGTTGTCGATCACATCGGACAGCTTTTCCGCGCCGACAACCAGGACGTACTTGGCGGCGCCGGAGCGGACCAGGGCGTCACCCTGGGCGATCCCGTAGCAGTAGCCGGCGCAGGCTGCCGAGATGTCGAAGGCAGGTGCGGGGGTGGCGCCGAGCCGGTCTGCGAGGCTCGCTGCGGCAGAGGGAGTGGCATAGGGATGGGTCACGGTGGACACGATGACCGCGCCGAGCTCCGAAGCCTCAATGCCGGCCTTTTCCATGGCCTCGCACGCAGCGCCTTCGGCCATGTCAATCACGCTGACATCAGCGGAGGCGCGGTGCCGGGTCACGATACCCGTCCGCTGCCGGATCCATTCATCGGAAGAATCGATCCACTGGCAGACGTCCTCGTTGGTGACAATAACGTCGGGACGGTAGGCGCCCAGGCCAAGGATGCGGGTGTGCTCCTGGAGGGGAGCCTGCTTCAGCGTGGGAACGCTCATGCGTCTCCCTCCAGTTCTGCGAAAAGCGCCAGGGCGGCGGAAAGATCGTCGGGGGTCTTGACTGCCACGGTCTTGACCCCTGGCATGCCACGCTTGGCGAGGCCGGCCAGGGTTCCGGCAGGTGCAAGTTCAATCACGCCGGTGACGCCGCGCTGGACCATTGTCTCCATGCAGCGGTCCCACCTGACCGGGCGCGAAACCTGGGCGATCAGGCTTTCGACGGCGGCGTGCCCATCGGTGACCTCGGCGCCGTCGAAATTGGACAGCAGGGGAACCTTCGGCGTCTGTGGCTTCAGCTGCGGTTCAAGCGCCTTCAGTGCACTGACGGCAGGAGCCATGTGGCTGGTATGGAACGCGCCTGCAACCTTCAACGGAATGACGCGTGCCTTGGCCGGCGGGTTCTCGGCGAGGGTCTTCAGCTGTTCAAAAGTACCGGCGGCGACGGTCTGGCCCGCCCCGTTGACGTTGGCGGGAGTTGCGCCTGAGGCCTCGATTGCCGCCAGGACCTCGGCCGGGTCGCCGCCCACCACTGCGCTCATGCCGGTAGGTGTAACGGACGCTGCCGCCGCCATGCTGTTGGCACGCTCGCGCACGAAGGTCATGGCCTCCTCCTCGGTGAGCACCCCAGCCAGTGCGGAAGCGGTGATTTCACCAACGGAGTGGCCCGCAAGAATGACGGGCAGGGAGTTGAGTTCAACATCGAAGAGGGAGGCAGCGGCAACAAGGCCGGCAGCCACAATCAGGGGCTGCGCCACGGCTGTGTCCTTGATCGTTTCCTCGTCGGAGGTGGTCCCGTGGGCGATCAGGTCGATACCTGCGATATCGCTCAAGGCGGCCAGTTGGCCTGCCACCGGGGGCAGTTCCAGCCAGGGGGCCAGAAAACCCGGGGTCTGTGAGCCCTGTCCAGGGCAGACTATTGCAAGCACGTATCCAGCTTTCCAAATTGCGGTGTGATTCAGCGGTGTTTGTCCGCACCAAGCTCGTGGGGTCAGGTTGTAGGAAGTCTACAATGCCTCAGGGCTGATTCCGGGACGGTTGGCGCTCCGCGGCGGCTTTCGGGGGCGCCGAAAGCCGGCCCACTACCAGCGCAGCCTGCAGGACAAAGGCCTCCCGCGGCAGCAGCGGATCCCACCCCGTGACGTCGCAGACGCGCTTCAGGCGGTACCGGACGGTGTTGGCGTGGACGAAGAGCTCCCTGGCTGTGGCCTCCAGTGAATGCCCGAGTTCCAGGTAGGTGCCGAGGGTCTCCACCAGGCCGTTTGACGCCGCCAGGAGGGGGCGGTAGATGTTCTTGACCAGGGACCGGCGCGCCGCGTCGTCCCCGGAGATGACCCGCTCTGGCAGGAGGTCATCGGCAGCGACCGGGCGCGGTGCGGACGGCCACGCCCTCGCCGCTGTCAGCCCGGCGAAGGCCGATTGGGCCGAGCTGCTGGCCTCGAGCAGGGAACCGGCTTCAGCACCGTACACCACCGGTCCGGGGGCAAACATTTCACTCAGCTTCACATAGGCGGTTTCGCGGTCCTGCACCCCGCCCAGGATGAGGATGAGGCGGTCGCCCTGGATTCCCACCAGCGCGTCCTCCGCGTAGCGGCCCGCCATGCGGCGGAGTTCGCTGACGTAGCTGGCGCTGGGTTCCGAGGGCGAATTCCCCACCATGACAGTGAAGCGCTCCTGGGCCTTCCAGCCAAGTGCCGCGATTCGTGAGCGCAGCGCGTCAGTATTTTCCCCGCGCAGGATGGCGTCCACGATCAGCGCTTCGAGCCGGGTGTCCCAGGAGCCGCGGGATTCCGCCGCGCGGGCATACACATCGGCTGCAGCGAACGCCACTTCCCGGGAGTAGCGGAGCACGGCTTCACGCAGTGATGGCTGGTCAGCCTCGGGCGCGATGACCGGCACCTGGTCTTCCACGACCTCCACGACGATCCGGATCAGTTGCAGCGCCTTCTGAAGGCTGATGGAACGCGTCAGCTCTGTCGGTGCAGTCCCAAAAACATCGGTCAGGATCCAGGACGGGGAACTCGGCCGCTCGTACCAGGTGACAAAGGCGGCAATCCCGTTCTGCGCCACCATGCCAAGTGCAGACCTCTCATCCGAGCTGAGCCGGCTGTACCAGGGCAGGGATTTTTCCAGCTCCCGCATGGTGGTGGTGGAGAGCTGGCCCACGTTTGCGCGCAATTTCTTCAGGGTTTCAGACTTCTCCGGCGTGACCCTTGGGGTGGACGGTTTGCGCTTGGCGGACGGGGTAGCTGGTGCTGGCATTCTTTGAGCATACGGGCAGCGCCCCCCAACCTCCATTTGTGCAAAGGCTACAATCCGCTTTGCCCTGCGTCACACGACACCGTGGCCGAAACGGGCGACGGCGGCCCCCGCCTTTCGGAGGGGACCGCCGTCGCGATTCTGCTGGGGTGAGGGGCTTAGGCCTCGCCGCCGGCGTTGCCGGTGGTGCCGGCATTGACGTTGTGAAGCCTGTACTTCTCAATCGCCTTGATCGGAGCCTGGGAATCCACCTCACCGCGGCGCGCGAGCATCTCCAGCGAACGCACCACGATGGAGTGGGTGTCGTTCTTGAAGTAGCGGCGGGCTGCGGCGCGGGTGTCGGAGAACCCGAAGCCGTCGGCACCAAGGGTGGCGAATTCGTTGGGGACGAATTGGCGGATCTGGTCGGGGACGGCTTTCATGTAGTCGGACACGGCGACGACGGGCCCGGTGGCTCCCTCGAGCTGCTGGGTGACGAAGGGGACGCGGGCGGGTTCGCCGGGGTTGAGGAAGGCTTCCTCTTCCGCGGCGAGGCCGTCGCGGCGCAGCTCGTTCCAGGACGTCACGGACCAGACATCAGCCGAGACCGACCAGTCTTCGGCGAGGATCCGTTGGGCCTCGATGGCCCAGGGCACGGACACGCCGGAGGCGAGGATCTGGGTCCGGGGGCCGTCGATCTTTGCCGGGGCGAGCAGGTAGATGCCCTTGATCACGCCTTCGACGTCCAGTTCCTCGGGTTCGGCGGGCTGGACGATGGGCTCGTTGTACACGGTGAGGTAGTACATGAGGTTTTTGTCCGTGCTGTCGGGCCCGTACATGCGTTCGAGGCCGTCGCGGATGATGTGGCCCATTTCGTAGCCGTAGGCGGGGTCGTAGGTGACCACGGCGGGGTTGGTCGAGGCGAGCAGGGGGGAGTGGCCGTCGGCGTGCTGGAGGCCTTCGCCGGTGAGGGTGGTCCGTCCTGCGGTGGCGCCGATGATGAAGCCGCGGGTCATTTGGTCTGCTGCTGCCCAGAACGCGTCGCCGGTGCGCTGGAAGCCGAACATGGAGTAGAAGACGTAGACCGGGACCAGGGGCACGCCGTGGGTGGCGTAGGCGGTGCCGGCGGCGGTGAACGCTGCGACGGCGCCGGCTTCGTTGATGCCGGGGTGGATCAGCTGGCCGGCGGGGGATTCCTTGTAGGCCAGGACCAGGTCGCGGTCCACCGAGAGGTAGTTCTGGCCCTTGGGGTTGTAGATCTTCGCCGTCGGGAAGAACGCGTCCATGCCGAACGTGCGCGCCTCGTCAGGGATGATCGGGGCGATGTGCTTGCCGAAGTTCTTGTCCCGCATCAGGTCCTTGAGCAGGCGCACGAAGGCCATGGTGGTGGCGGCCATCTGTTTGCCCGAACCGCGCTTGGCGACCTCGTAGGACTTCGCGTCCGGCAAGGTGATCTCGGCGTGCTTGGACCGGCGCTCGGGGACGGCGCCGCCCAGGGCCGCGCGGCGCTCCATCATGTACTTGATTTCGGGGGCGTCGGTGCCGGGGTGGTAGTACGGGGGCTGGTACAGGTCTTTTTCGAGCTGTTCGTCCGTGATGGGGATCCGCAGGTGGTCGCGGAACTTCTTCAGGTCATCCAGGGTGAGTTTTTTCATCTGGTGGGTGGCGTTGCGGCCCTCGAAGTGGGGTCCGAGTCCGTAGCCCTTGACGGTTTTGGCGAGGATGACGGTGGGTTTGCCCTTGAATTCGGTGGCTGCCTTGTACGCGGCGTAGACCTTGCGGTAGTCGTGGCCGCCGCGTTTGAGGTTCCAGATCTGGTCATCGGTGAGGTCCGCGACCATGTCCTTGGTCTGCGGGGTCTTGCCGAAGAAGTGTTCGCGGACGAACCCGCCCGATTCGGCCTTGTAGGTCTGGTAGTCCCCGTCGGGGGTTTCGTTCATGATCTTCACCAGCGACCCGTCGGTGTCGCGGGCCAGCAGGTCATCCCATTCCCGGCCCCAGACGACCTTGATCACGTTCCAGCCCGCGCCGCGGAAGAACGCTTCGAGTTCCTGCATGATCTTGCCGTTGCCGCGCACCGGCCCGTCCAGGCGCTGGAGGTTGCAGTTGATCACGAAATTCAGGTTGTCCAGGTTCTCGTTCGCGGCGAGCTGGAGCAGGCCGCGGGATTCGGGCTCGTCCATTTCCCCGTCGCCCAGGAACGCCCAGACCTGCTGGTCGGAGGTGTCTTTCAGGCCGCGGTTGTGCAGGTACCGGTTGGACTGGGCCTGGTAGATCGCGTTCATCGGCCCGATGCCCATGGACACGGTGGGGAATTCCCAGAAGTGCGGCATCAGCCGCGGGTGCGGGTAGGAGGACAGGGCGTGGCCCTGCCGGGACTTTTCCTGCCGGAACCCGTCCAGGTCCTCCTCGGAGAGCCGGCCCTCCATGAACGCCCGGGCGTACATGCCGGGGGAGGCGTGGCCCTGGAAGAACACCTGGTCCCCGCCGCCGGGGTGGTCCTTGCCGCGGAAGAAGTGGTTGAACCCGACCTCGTACAGGGTCGCCGCGCCCGCGTAGGTGGAGATGTGCCCGCCCACCCCGATGTTAGCCCGCTGGGCCCGGTGGACCATCACCGCCGCGTTCCACCGCATGTACGCCCGGTAGCGGCGCTCGTATTCCTCGTTGCCCGGGAACTCGGCTTCCTGGTCCACAGGGATCGTGTTCACGTAATCAGTGGTGGTCACCATCGGCACCCCCACGCTCTGCGCGCCCGCGCGCTGCAGCAGGCTCCGCATGATGAATTGGGCACGCTCGGTGCCCTGTTCCCTGATCAACGAATCCAGGGACTCAACCCACTCGGCGGTCTCTTCCGGATCACGATCAGGCAGCTGGTTAGTCAACCCGCTGAGGATATGGGAGGTATCTTCTCCTGCAGCCATGTCCAACCTCTCTTTGCGCGCATGAATCGGCGCACTCAGGCCAGGCAGGGTGACTGCCCGGCGTACATACGCCGTGTGCGACGTATCGGTTACAACAGCCCGGGCATGTGTGCCGGGCAGGGTCCTTGCACTCCTATGACTGCAAGAAGTTTCAGGGTTTGTTGTCCCGCAGGCATAGTTGTCATCAGCCACTCTAGCCCTGACGGCAACACGATGCGTAGCCGCAGTCTGGGCGCCCCAGTTGTATTTCGCCGTCATACTGGTTGTGTGACGAAAAGCCGCTGGGCTGCGGGTTGGCTGTTCCGGATGTGACGCAGAATATGCGGTCCCCCTGGGGCGGCAGCTTGAAGCTCGGGCACAAAGGGTGTTGGCTTGGGAGTAATGGAAATCACTATGCGCACTGCATATATGAGGTATTGGAGGTACACGTGAGCGAGGCCGACGCCGCCACTTCGGTAAATGTGGCGGAAAAATTGGGTTTCAAGAACGGGGATCTGATTCAGGAGTTCGGTTACGACGACGACGTCGATTTCGACTTGCGTGACGATATTGAGGACCTCACGGGTTCCGAGTTGCTCGACGAGGACGACCACGAAGTAGCGGATGCAGTCATTTTCTGGTGGCGCGACGGCGACGGGGACCTCGTGGACAGCCTGATGGATTCGCTGACCACCCTGAGTGAGAACGGCGTCGTCTGGGTGTTGACCCCCAAGTCCGGCAGGGAAGGCTATGTATCCCCGGCGGACATCCAGGAAGCGGCACCCACCGCCGGACTGCACGTCACCACGTCGGCCGGGGTGTCGAAGGACTGGAGCGCCACGCGGCTGGTGAGCAGGAAGAACAAGTGACCGCGGCGCCTGCCGCAGCCCGTGTTGGCGCCCCCGCAGTTGGCGGAACAGCGCCCGATTTCGAACTTGTCAATCAGTACGGCGAGCCCGTCAGGTTGTCCGACTATCGGGGCCGCAACGTTGTGCTGGTGTTCTATCCCTTCGCATTCTCTGGCATCTGTACCGGCGAACTCTGCGAAATCCGCGACAATCTGGCGCTCTTCGAGGACGCCAACGCCACAATCCTGGCAGTTTCCGTTGACAGCAAGTTCAGCTTGCGGGCCTATGCCGCGCAGGAGGGCTACACCTTTGACCTGCTTGCCGACTTCTGGCCACACGGCGCCGTAGCGAGCTCGTATGGCGTGTTCGATGCCGAAAGCGGCATGGCACAGCGGGGAACCTTCATCATCGATGCCGGGGGAACCGTCCGTTACAGCGTGTTGAACCCGCGGGGCCAGGCGCGGGACCTCGCGGATTACCGGACGGCACTCGCCGGGCTGGAAAAGGCCTGACGAGGAGTGGGCGGGCAGCGGCATGGCGTGGGCCTCACAGGCTTTGCCAGCATGCCGCCCGTGCCTCCCGGACCTCCAACGGCTGAAGAGCTTGAGGTCCTGGACCGCATCCGGAACCTCCTGGAGCGGGGCCGCTTCGCCTTGCTGACCGGTGCCGGCCTCAGCACCGATTCCGGTATTCCGGACTATCGCGGACCCGGCTCGCCGCCACGTTCGCCCATGACGTACCAGGAGTTCGTCAAGGCGGCCGCCAACCGGCAGCGTTACTGGGCCAGGAACCACATTGGCTGGTCCCACCTTCGCCGTGCGGACCCCAACCAGGGCCACTATGCCGTCGCCGAGCTGGAGCGCCGCGGCCGCCTCACTGGGCTTATCACGCAAAATGTGGACCGCCTCCACCAGGATGCCGGGAGCATCAACGTGGTGGACCTCCACGGCAGGTACGACCAAGTGGTGTGCCTGGACTGCCGCAGGGTTTACTCCCGCCGTCTGCTGGCAGGAATGCTGGAGGAACTGAACCCCGGTTTCCTTGAACGGGCCGCAGAAACGGGCCTGGTGGAGATGGCGCCCGATGCTGATGCCACCATCGAGGACCAGGACTTGATCAGCAGCTTCGTTGTTGCTGTTTGCCCTGCCTGCGGCGGCACGCTAAAACCGGATTTCGTGTATTTCGGGGAGAACGTGCCCAAGGACCGGGTCGAAACCTCGTACCGCATGGTTGATGATGCGTCCGCCCTGGTGGTTGCGGGATCGTCGCTGACGGTCATGAGTGGCCTGAGGTTTGTCAGGCATGCGGCGAAGGACGGCAAGCCGGTGGTCATCATCAACAGGGGGGTGACCCGCGGGGATGACAAAGCAACGATCAAGCTTGAAGCGGGTGTCAGTGAGTCCCTTGCCTGGCTCGCAGCCGAACTTCCACGCCTGCAGGCATAGCGGTCCGCACGCTTTTCTTGCCGATTCGCCTTTGGTGGCCGGAGTCAGGTAGAGTCTATGTTCGTTGGTCAGGGCGCAGCAGCGCCGGATTCGGCCACCTTGGGTCTTTAGCTCAGCTGGTAGAGCGCCACGTTTACACCGTGGATGTCATCGGTTCGATCCCGGTAGGACCCACCACCCAGCCCCGCTGTTTCCGTCATTGGACGGATGCAGCGGGGTTTTTTGTTGTGCCCCCACCCGGCTTTGGGGACCACCGGCAGAAATGTCTGCCCCCTGCCATAGCGTGCAGGAATGGAACATGTGATGGTGCGTACGGGCAGGGACGGGCGGCCGACGGCGGTGCTCAGCGGTGGCAGGGAATGGGCCGTCGGTGCCGAGCCGGTCAGGTGGTTTGAGCGCGTCAACTGGTGGGAAAGCCAGCGCAGGATGCCCAAGGGAGCCAGCGGTGTGGACGTGGAAGTCCTCCAGCTCCAGGTCAGGCTGGGGCGGAATTCAGGATCTGCCCTGACCACGATGATCCTGCAGCGCGATGGCACCGGCGGGAGCTGGCGGTTGCGAAGGGCGGTTGCCGATGCCGCATGACAGCGGTGCCGCTGCAGAACATCTGTCCGCGCATTGGAAAACCCTCCACCGCGGCTATTGGGGGATGCCGCGGTGGAGGGCCTGGATTGAATATACCGCGAACTTCTGGAAACAAAAAAGCCGCATGGTTCGGGCAGCGCCTGTTGGGCGGGCTGGCTGCGTCGTCAGCGGTCCACCGGGATAAAGACGCGTGGCTGCTCGGTCCAAGTGTCGGACATCTGGGACATCGTTCGCCTCATGATCTTGTCTGAGGCCTCTCTGGCGGACGCGGCGTCGCCCCTGGCAATGGCCTCGGCAACGTCGACGTGCCATTGCAGGGCGGCCTCGTGCGGATGGTCGGGCATCAGGCCATGCACCGTGCGGCCGGTCAGGGTCTCCGCCACCTGCCCCATGAGGTTGGCAAACATTTCGTTGCCGGATCCGGAGAGCAGGAGTGAGTGGAACTGGATGTCCAACTCAAGAAACTGTGGGACGTCGCCCCTGTGTCCGGCGTCGCGCATGGCACGGGCCACGTCCACCAGCTCCAGCCGCAGCGGCGCCGGAGCGTTCTGGGCGGCCAGTTCGGCAGCCGCCGGCTCCACAGCGGACCGTAGCTCGGCGAGGGACCGCAGCTGTGCGCCGCGCGCATCGCTGGCCAGCCGCCAGCGGATGACCTGGGGGTCGAAGGGGTTCCAGCGGCTTGCCGGCAGGACCCTGATGCCAACCCGCTTGGTGGTTTCCACAAGGCCCAGGGACTGCAGCACCCGGACAGCCTCGCGGATCACGGAGCGGGATACCTTCAGCTCATCCTCAAGCTTTTCCGCGAGCATGACATGGCCGGCAGGCAGCTCGCCCGAGATGATGCGCGTGCCAAGATTTTCGATGGCACGGTGGTGCAGGCTGCTGGTCATGGAGCTAAGCCTAGTGGGAACAAAGGCGCCAGGCCGCAGCGGTTCCGGGCACCAAGCGACACAATGGGTTCCATAACGTGGGCGTTACTTTCCTGTGACTTCAGGAATATATATGCTTTATTCAGACCCCCGGTCTGCACGTGCCCCTATCCCAAGGCGGCAGGTGCATCCATCGCACAGAAACGAATTGGAGTTTTGATGTCTGCACACATCGGTGTCACCGGCCTAGCGGTGATGGGCGCCAACCTGGCCCGCAACCTCGCGCGGAACGGCTTCACGGTCGCACTGCACAACCGGTCCGTTGAAAAGACGGACGCCCTGCTCGAACGGTACGGCTCCGAAGGTGACTTCATTCGGACTGAAACCCTCCAAGAGCTGGTGGATTCCCTCGAGAAGCCGCGCCGGGTCCTGATCATGGTGAAGGCCGGCAAGCCGGTCGACTCCGTGATCGAGCAGCTGGAGCCCCTCCTCGAAGCCGGCGACATCATCATTGATGCCGGAAACTCCCACTATGAGGACACCCGCCGCCGCGAAGCAGCCCTTGCCAAGAAGGACCTGCACTTCGTGGGCGTCGGCGTTTCCGGCGGCGAAGAGGGCGCCCTCAACGGCCCCTCCATCATGCCCGGAGGTTCCAAGGAGTCCTACAAGGCCCTCGGCCCGCTGCTGGAAAAGATCTCCGCAAAGGTCGACGGCGAACCGTGCTGCGCCTGGGTGGGAACCGACGGCGCCGGGCACTTCGTCAAAATGGTCCACAACGGCATCGAATACGCCGACATGCAGGTCATCGGCGAAGCCTTCGACCTTCTCCGCTCCGGAGCCGGCATTGAGCCCGCTGAGCAGGCCAAGATCTTCACCGACTGGAACCAGGGCGAGCTGTCCTCCTTCCTGATCGAAATCTCCGCCGAGGTCCTGGGCCACGTGGACGCCAAGACCGGCAAGCCGTTTGTCGACGTCGTAGTGGATGCCGCAGGCCAGAAGGGCACCGGCCGCTGGACCGTCATCTCCGCCCTGGAACTCGGTTCCCCGGTTTCCGGCATCGCCGAATCCGTATTTGCCCGTGCGCTGTCCTCCCAGACAGAGCAGCGCAGGCTTGGCCAGGAATTGCTGGCAGGCAACGAAGCTGACGTGGAAATCCCCGAAACGTTCGTTGAGGATGTCCGTCAGGCGCTCTACGCGTCCAAGCTGGTTTCCTACGCGCAGGGCCTCGACATGCTGACGTCTGCAGCCAAGGAATACGGCTGGGACCTGAAGCTGGACGAGATCGCCTCCCTGTGGCGCGCGGGCTGCATCATCCGCGCTGAGCTGCTCAAGGACATCACCAAGGCCTACGCGGCTGACGAGAAGCCCGCCAACCTGCTGTTCGCCCCGGCGTTCACCGAGGCCATCGCCGGTGCCCTGCCTGCATGGCGCCGTGTTGTGGCCACCGCCGTCCAGCTGGGGATTCCCGTTCCGGTGTTCTCGTCCTCGCTGGCCTACTATGACGGCCTGCGCCGCAAGCGCGTCGCCGCTGCGCTGATCCAGGGCCAGCGCGACCTGTTCGGCGCCCACACGTACGGCCGCGTCGATGCAGAAGGCACGTTCCATACCCTGTGGGGCGAAGACAAGTCCGAAATCGAGGCAGTGGACACCCACTAGTCTCCATGAAGACAGGCCAACGGCCGGCAGTTCCTGGAAACCTTCCAGGAACTGCCGGCCGTTGGTTTGTCTATGCTGACCCGTCCGGTCCCGGCCGCGACGGCAGCCGCCGCGTCACAGGCTCAGATCCGGTACTCGATGTCGTACTCCGCCGGGTCCACAGCAGGCTTCGTCTCACGCTGTGCATCCCGGTGCCGCCACTTGGCGGGCACGCCGGTGACAATCGACTCCGGCGGGGCGTCCTTGACCACCACGGCGTTGGCACCTACGGCACTGTCCCTGCCAATGGTGATGGGACCGAGGATCTTCGCCCCCGCACCAATGGTCACGCGGTCGCCGATGGTGGGATGGCGCTTGATCCGGGCCAGCGAACGCCCGCCCAGGGTCACCCCGTGGTAGATCATCACGTCCTCGCCGATCTCCGCGGTCTCGCCGATGACCACACCCATTCCGTGGTCGATGAAGAATCGGCGGCCGATGGTGGCGCCCGGATGGATCTCGATGCCCGTCAGGAAACGGCCCAGCTGCGAAAGCAACCGGGCAGGGAAACGGAGGCCAGGGTTCTGCCACAGGCGGTGCGTCAGCCGGTGGATCCAGATGGCATGCAGGCCGGAGTATGCGAGTAGGTTCTCTAAAGAACCTCGAGCCGCCGGGTCGTGGGACCGGGCGGCGTCGAGGTCTTCCTTCAATCTTGCGAAAAAGCCCACAAAGTTCTTTCTACAGGAAACGGGCGGACGGCGGACTGATCAGCCGCGGATGTCGTCATACAGCACGGTGGAGATGTAACGCTCGCCAAAATCGCAGACGACAGCAACGATCAGCTTGCCGGCGTTCTCCGGGCGCTTCGCCAGTTCCAGGGCGCCCCAAACGATGGCCCCGGAGGAGATGCCGCCCAGGATGCCTTCCTTGACGCCGAGGTCACGGGCCACGCGGACGGAGTCTTCCAGGGTGGCGTCCAGGACCTCGTCGTAGATGTTGGTGTCCAGGATTTCGGGGATGAAGTTGGCCCCGATGCCCTGGATCTTGTGGGGGCCGGGTGCGCCGCCATTGAGGATGGCGGAGTCCTTGGGCTCGATCGCAACGATCTGGACGCCGGGCTTGCGCTCCTTCAGGACCTGGCCCACGCCGGTGACGGTTCCGCCGGTGCCGACGCCCGCAACGAAGATGTCCACTGCGCCGTCGGTGTCAGCCCAGATTTCCTCGGCCGTGGTGTTGCGGTGGATTTCCGGGTTGGCCTCGTTCGCGAACTGCTGCGCCCAGATGGAGTTTTCGGTGTTGGCCACAATTTCCTGGGCCTTCTCGACAGCGCCCCGCATGCCCTCCGAGCCCGGGGTCAGGACGATTTCGGCGCCGAACGCCCGCAGCATGACACGGCGCTCTGTAGACATGGTCTCGGGCATGGTGAGGATGACCTTGTAGCCGCGGGCTGCGCCCACCATGGCAAGGGCGATGCCGGTGTTGCCGGAGGTGCCCTCGACGATGGTTCCGCCGGGCTTCAGGGCGCCGGACTTCTCGGCGGCGTCAACGATGGCAACACCAATCCGGTCCTTGACGCTGTTGGCCGGGTTGTAGAACTCGAGCTTCACGGCGACGGTAGCGTCCAGCCCCTCGCTGAGCCGGTTGAGCTTGACCAGCGGGGTGCCGCCGACCAGCTGCGTTACATCGTCATAGATCCGTGCCATGTACATACGCCTATCTCTGAGGGGTGAATACTGAGGTCAGCCTAACGAGGCCGCGTAACCGTGGCTAAGCGTTAAGCCATGCAGAGTAATATTTCCGGGCCTTGGCGAGCTTGGGGTTGATGATCACCTGGCAGTACCCCTGCTCCGGGTGCTTGGCGTAGTAGTTCTGGTGGAACTCCTCGGCAATGTGGAACCGGGGGAGGCGGACCACTTCGGTGACGATGGGGTTGGCCCACAAAGCCTGGTTCCGTTCGATGGCTTCCTCGAACAGGATCTTTTCTTCGGTGGTCTCGTAAAACATGGACGAACGGTATTGGGTGCCCACGTCGTACCCTTGGCGGTTCAGCGTGGTGGGGTCATGGAGGGCGAAGAACATGTCAAGGATGACGTCCTCCGGGATGACGTCCTCGTCGAACGTCACGGCCACCACTTCGGCGTGGCCGGTGGTCCCGTTGCAGACGGAGTAGTAGTCCGGGGCCGGATCATGGCCGCCGGTGTAGCCGGACACCACCGAACTGACGCCCCTGGTCTTCTGGTAGACGGCATCGAGGCACCAGAAGCAGCCTCCACCTAAAACAAAAGTTTTCATGACCTCTTCAATGGTTCGGGACCGCGGATGATTCCCGGGCGTTCACGGCGGGCGTTCGCAAAACGTCGGATGCCGCTGCCGCAATGGGGTAAAACTAAGACTATGGAACCTGTGGACACCGACGTTACCGGCCAGCACGATCACGGCGACGGAAACCGCGACGCCGGGCCGTCCAGTGAGCCGGTTACGGCAGGTACGGACGGCGTTCCCACCCTCGGCGAGCTGCTCCTGGCCGTTGAGGAACTCTGGCCCGAGTCCCTGGCGGAAAGCTGGGACGAGGTGGGACTGGTGGCGGGCCATCCCTCCGCGCCGGTGAATAAGGTGATGTTCGCCGTCGACCCCACCCTCGAAGTCATCGAAGAAGCAGTCGAATGGGGAGCCGAACTCCTCATCACCCACCATCCGCTCCTCCTGAAGGGCGTCACCACCGTCGCTGCCACCACGCCCAAGGGCAGGGCAGTGCACCGCCTCATCGAGTCCGGCACCGCACTCCTGACCGTACACACGAACGGTGATTCCGCCGTCGGGGGCGTTTCCGACGTCCTCGCAGACGCGCTTGGCCTGCAGGACGTGGCTCCCCTCACTGTGGCAGCCAACGGCCTGCCCGAAGAAGGGATCGGCCGCGTGGGGGACCTGGCGGACACCATGACCCTGGGCGATTTTGCGGCCCGCGTCTATGAGATCCTGCCATCGGTGGCAGGAGGCGTGCGGGTCTCCGGCGACAAGGACGGGCTTGTCCGGCGGATCGCGGTGTGCGGCGGGGCAGGGGACTCGTTGTTCGACGAGGTACGCGCCAGCAACGCGGACGTCTATGTCACGGCAGACCTGCGCCACCATCCCGCGTCCGAGGCACGCGAAGCGGCACTGAACGGGCGCCCGTACCTGGTGGACGTCTCACACTTTGCCAGCGAGTGGCTCTGGCTCCCGGCGGCCGCGGCGGCACTGGGCAACGTCCTGTCCGACCAGGGCCACGACGTGGAAATCATGGTCAGCACTACCAACAGCGATCCCTGGGACTTTATCCTCACTCCCGGCTAGGCCCGGGCGTGTGCCGTGTAGCAGCCACGGGCCGCAGCGAAGCGGGGGAGCGGGCCAGGCGCTAGAGTCTAGGAAGCGCCGGATCGGCGCCCGGCTCGGTCCGGAAGGCAGCAAGCGGAGGTAACAGTGGCGAAGGCAGCACCGGCGGAACAGTTGAAGCTACTCGAGCTGCAGGGGCTGGATGCCAAGCTGAAATCGCTCGCCAACCGCCGCCGCTCGCTGGAAAACGATCCGCGTATCAAGGACCTTGAGGCGGCCCTTTCGGTGGCCACTGGCGAACTCGGGGCAGCGAAAGTGGCGGTCCATGACGCGGAAGCTGAACTTAAGCGCGCCGAGGCGGACGTGGAGCAGGTTGCCTCGCGCATCCAGCGGGACGAGGCGCGGCTGAACAGCGGTACCGGGCTCTCAAAGGACCTGGTGGCGCTCCAGAAGGACATCGCCTCGCTCAACAAGCGGCGCTCGGACCTGGAAGACATCGAGCTGGAGGTCATGGAGCGGCTCGACTCGCTGCGGGCCAGGCAGGCAGAACAGCAGAAAATCGTGGATGACATCCAGGGATCTTTCGGCACCATCCGTGCCGAACTGGATGCGGAACTGGCTGAGGTGGAGGCTGAGGCTGCCGATGTGCGCACCCGCCGCACCGGATTCGCCGCAGGACTCGACGCCGGAATGCTGGCCGTCTACGAGAAGACGCTGGCCAGGCGCGGAGTGGGCGCAGCCAGGCTGTTCCACGGAACATCCGAGGCATCCGGAATGAAGCTGAGCCCGGGCGACCTCGCCGAGATCAAAGGCGCAGCGCCCGACGATATCGTCTTCTGCCCGGACTCCGGCGCCATCCTGGTGCGCTCGGAGGAGTGGGCCTGACCCAACTAAGTAGCGCTAAGTGTCGTTTTGGCGGCTCATAACGACACTTAGCGCTACCTAGTTGGGGAGGGCGCCCGGGTCAGCCCGGCAGGATGATGTTCAGGGCGTGCGGCTTCCGCGAAGTTCCCTCCACCAGTTCAGCGTCCCACTTCTCCCTCGCGGCCTGCAGGAGGCCCGACGGCGTTGCGGGCGTCTTGCCCCGCCGTGCCAGCAGGTGCCTGGCGAGCTCGCCGCGGGTGTGCTTTGCGAAGTGGCTCACCACTTTCCGCACCCCTGCCACCTCGGTGAAAACGTTGACCGTGACCGTCCGGGCCGGCGGCGGCGCCCACGCCGCCGCATAGGTGCTGGAGCGGCAGTCCACCAACAGTTCGCCGGAAGCGGCCACTGCCAGCGCGTCCGAAAGGTGCGGCTTCCAGAACGAGGCAAGGCGGCCGACGTCGGGCAGTGCAGTTCCCATGGACAGCCGATAGGCCGGCACGCTGTCGCCAAAGCGGATGGCGCCCCACAGCGCTGACACCACCAGCACCGATGCGTCCGCCTTGCGGCGCTGCGCCTGGGTCAGCGTCCTGTAGCCGAGGGCGTCATAAAGGACGCCGGAATAGATCTGGTGCGCCGGGGCAGCCGGTTCTGCGTGCAGCCTGGTATTGCGTTCGACGTCGTCTTTCAAGGAAGCACCGACGCCCAGCAGGGCGAGGGCGTCCTCGTGCGCGCTGACAGTGCCGAGCGCCTCCAGCACTTTTGCCCGGCAGGGGTTCAGCTGGGGGAAGCTGAGGGAAGGCCAGTCGACGCCGGAACCACGGACCGCGGGGGTCTTTCCTTCGGAGGGGGGAAGCAGAATCAGCACCGTCCGATCCTACCGGCGACAGGAACAGTGACCGGCGCCGGTAGACTTGTAGGCGGATGGGACAGCCAGGCGGCCGCGCGTCACGCAAGTGGCTCGAGGAACGTCCGGGCTCCGCAGGGCAGGGTGGTGGGTAACGCCCACTCGGGGTAACCCGCAGGCCAGTGCCACAGAAAACAGACCGCCTGGGTCGCGCCGGTTTGAAAGCGGCACGAAACAGGTAAGGGTGAAACGGTGGTGTAAGAGACCACCAGCTTCCCGGGTGACCGGGAAGGCTAGGTAAACCCCACCCGGAGCAAGGCCAGACAGGGCACGTTTGAGGGCTGCCCGCCTGAGTGCCCGGGTAGGCCGCTGGAGGGCGTCGGCAACGGCGCTCGTAGATGGATGGCCGCCGCTCCCTTGCCGGTAACGGCGGGGGAGAACAGAACCCGGCGTATCGGCTGTCCCATCCACCAGTCCGGTTTGACCTTGGAAGCTGTGTTGGGGATGCTGAACCGTGCCCGCAAATACTGACCCCCAGTCCGGCCCCGCAACAGCCGGATGGCAGCCCTCCGGCCGCGGCCGCCAGGCCGTTGCCCTGGCGGGGTTCCTTGCGCTCTCGCTGGCTGCCTGGGCCCTGGCATCGGTCCCCATCATCCTGCATTCCGGCGGGTGGTTCGCCGGCTCCACCAAAGCCCCCTGGATGCCGCCGGGGTGGATGTTCAGGTCAATGTGGATGCTGCTGTACGTGGGCGTAGCGGTTGCCGCCTGGCTTGTCTGGCGGAAGGGGGAACTGACCGGCAGCACCCTGGCCGGTTATCTGGCCCAGCTTGTCCTCAACGCCGCCTGGCCGCTGGCGTTTTTCGGCTTGTTTCCCGTCTTTGGTTCAGCGGCCCTCTGGGCGGCCTTCCTGGTAATCGCCGCACTGGCTGCCTCCCTTGCCTTCCTCACTTTGCGGTTCGGACCCGTCAGCCCGGCCGCAGGCCTGCTGATGCTGCCGTATCTGTCCTGGGTGGTTTTCTCCGGCAGCCTCAACCTCTACTCGGCCATCCACAACTGACGGCCCTGCGGGCGCGGGCTGCTGCTGTGAGTCATTTCACGTGCTACTGATCAGTTAGGCAGGGCCAGCCAACTTAGAATGGAAACCGGACGCAGGAGTTCTTCCGCCGGAGTTGCGTTCGCAGCCGGCGGTTTTTCTTTGCACGCGATCCAGGCGCCTGGGGGCCGACCCCTGCAGGCGCGGGTGCCCCTGCACAACATGTGGTGGCCGACATCCGTGTACGAGGACGTACACGGCTGAACCGAGGAAGGTATTTCTGTGAGCCAGACGTCAGATTCTTGTCTTGATACGTGGATGGGCCGGGAGGCCCTGGCTGAGGCCATGATTCCGGTGATCGGCCGGCTGTACCGCGAAAACAACGTGGTGACCAGCATCCATGGCCGGAGTTTGATCAACAAGTCCACCATGAACATCCTGAAGGCGCACCGTTTTGCGCGCCGGATGAGCAAGGACGAACTGCTCCTGGAGGAGACTGCCCCGCTGCTGAACACGCTGGCGCAGCTGGAGCTCGGTGCGGCGGCGATCGATATTGCCCGGCTGAACCAGAAGTTCAAGGAAGAAGGCAATGGCGCCACCCTTGAAGAATTCCTCCGTGCGGAACTCGCGGATGTGGTGGGCAAGCGTGGCGGCGATGACCGCACCAGCACTGATGTTGTGCTGTACGGCTTTGGCCGGATCGGCCGTCTCCTGGCCCGCCTCCTGATCGAAAAGGCCGGCGGGGGCCACGGCCTGCGGCTGCGCGCCATTGTGGTCCGCCGCGGCTCGGACAACGACCTCTCCAAGCGCGCCAGCCTCCTGCGCCGCGACTCGGTCCACGGTTCCTTCGAGGGCACCATCCGCATTGACGAGGAAGCCAACACCATCACCGCCAACGGTGTGCAGGTGCAGGTTATCTACTCGGACAACCCGGCCACGATCGACTACACCGCCTACGGCATCGCCAACGCCCTGGTGGTGGACAACACCGGCCGCTGGCGCGACGCGGAAGGACTCTCCCAGCACCTGCAGAGCAAGGGCGTGGCCCGGGTGCTGCTGACGGCCCCTGGCAAGGGCGAGCTTAAGAACATCGTCCACGGCATCAACCACGGCACCATCGAGGACACGGACCAGATCATCTCCGCCGCGTCCTGCACCACCAACGCCATCACCCCCGTGCTGAAGGCCATCAACGACAAATTCGGCGTCATCCACGGACACGTGGAGACCGTCCACTCCTTCACCAACGACCAGAACCTGATCGACAACTTCCACAAGGGCGACCGCCGCGGCCGCTCCGCAGCGCTGAACATGGTCATCACGGAGACCGGCGCCGCCAAGGCTGTTGCCAAGGCACTGCCCGAACTGCTGGGCAAGCTGACCGGCAGCTCCATCCGGGTCCCCACCCCGGACGTTTCCCTGGCCATCCTGAACCTGAGCCTGGAAAACGGGACCACCAAGGACGAGGTCAACAACTACCTCCGCGAGATGTCGCTGCACTCGGACCTGCGCAAGCAGATCGACTACATCGACTCGCCGGAAGTCGTTTCTACCGACTTCGTGGGGTCCCGCCGTGCAGGCATCGTGGACGGCCTCGCCACCGTCTCCACAGACAAGAACCTGGTCCTGTATGTCTGGTACGACAATGAATTCGGCTACAGCTGCCAGGTGGTCCGCGTCATGGAAGAAATGGCAGGCGTGAACCCGCCGTCCTTCCCTGCCAAGGAATCAGCCGCGGCCCTCGCTGCCGTCGCAGTCTAGGCTCCCGCGCCGGACCTCCGATTTCCCGGCTGATGAAGCTGGAATCAGCCGGGAATCGGGATCACACTAATGGCATGGATAATGATTCAACGCTTCAGCACGAGACCACGCTTGAGCACGCCCTGGACGTGGCCAAAGCGAACCACAAAGAAGCCGTCCGGCTGCTTGAGGATGCACGTACCGCCTACAAGGCAGGCGACGTAGGAGAAGACCGGGTGCGCCAGCTCGAAGGGCTGCTGGCCATCGCCGAGGAGGACCTCAGGCGGGTCATGCGGGAGCAGTAACAGCTCCGGCGCAGCGCCACCTTCCCTCCACACTGTGGATATCGGCAGGCACGTCCGGGCAGTGTCCTAGTCTTCTTGGGTGCACGATGTCACCCGAAGGCCAGGCATCCCATGACCGTGAGCTGGTCCGCCTACCGCACCGCCCGCCGTCGTTCGCGGCAGGCCTGGGCCATCCTGCTGCTGGCCGGCCTGCTGGTGCTGGCGGGCCTGTACTGGTTCTTCACCGCCGGCCAGTTCGCGCTCACGGCACCTGCCGTTTCCGGACCTGTTGAGGCGCCGGTCTTCGATTCCTCATGGATGAAGCCCGTGGTACCCGTCAGGCCGGTGCCCCACGGCTCTGCCGCGGACGCCCTGGAGGGACTTTCGGTCAAGGGCAGGGCTGCCAAAGATGACTACCGCCGCGAAGCGTTCGGGCAGGCGTGGCTGGATGTGGACCGGAACGGCTGCGACACCCGCAACGACATCCTTCGCCGGGACCTCCAGGACGTCGTCTTCATGGAAGGTTCCAGGTGCCGCATCGCCGCCGGTCACTTCCAGGAGCCCTACACCGCCGGCTTCGTGGACTTCCGCCGTGGCTCGGAAAGCAGCCGGGCGGTCCAGGTTGACCATGTGGTGGCGCTCGGCGACGCGTGGCAGAAAGGTGCGCAGGCGCTGACGGCCAAGCAGCGCGAGAGCCTGGCCAACGATCCCCTGAACCTCATCGCGGCGGACGGGCCGGCGAACCAGCAGAAAGGCGCCGGGGATGCCGCCACCTGGCTTCCGAAAAACACCTCAATCCGCTGCCACTACGTGGCCAGGCAGATCTCGGTCAAAGCGGCCTATGCCCTCTGGGTGACCGAAGCGGAAAAGGACGCCATGAAACGGGTGCTGGCAGCCTGCCCGGGACAGGAGACGGTCAGGTCAAACTGATGGCCCTAATGGCCGAAGGGGTCCGGGTCCACGCCTGGCATCCACGTCAGTCCCGGAACGCCCCACCCGTTCTTCTTGGCCTGCTTCATGGCCTTGCGGGCGTAGCGGTCCATCAGGCGGTTGACATAGAGCTTGCCGTCCAGGTGGTCGTATTCGTGCTGCATGACCCGGGCGAACCAGCCCGTTGCCTCAAACCTCACGGGCTGGCCGTAGCCGTCAAAGCCCTCCACCCGCGCCCACTCGGCGCGCTTCAGCGGGTACTGCCCGCTGGGAAAGGACAGGCAGCCTTCCTCTTCCTCATCCGGATCCGGAACGGCGCCGGAGATCTTGGACAAGGTCAGGACCGGGTTGACCAGGACACCGGCAGGGGGAGCACCGTCGTCATTCGCATACTTGTACACGAAGATCCTCTTGCCCACGCCTACCTGGGGCGCGGCGAGGCCCACACCGTTGGCGGCATCGTTTGTTTCGAACATGTCCGCAATCAGGGTCCGCAGCTCGTCATCGAACACCTCCACCTCTGCTGCCCGGCGGTGCAGCACGGGCTCTCCCCAGATGGTGATTGGCAGAACGGTCATCTTCAGCGGTCCTTTGGCAGTGTTGGGTTGCAGGAAGCGGGTGCAATAACCAAAAAGAAGGAGGCCGCACCGGATATCCGGTGCGGCCTCCTTCCCGGACGGCTGCACATGCCGTCCCCTGAGGGTGAGCTACGGGGGTTGAACCCGCGACCTCCTGGACCACAACCAGGCGCTCTGCCAACTGAGCTAAGCCCACCATGTGCCTGCAGATTTACCGGCGAACCGGCCCTCCGGAAAGGCAACTCATATAGCTTACCTGCTCTTCAGGGGTGCTTTGTCCACTTTTGGGGTTTTCCGGGAAAAATCCCTGAAAGGTGGCGCAGATTACGCTTCGCGCGCTTCGGGTCCCTCCGTGGCGGTGATGCGGCGGGCGATCTGCTGGGCCGTGACGCTGTCCGGTCCGGGCGCCGGCACGAACACGGCCTCCCGGTAGTAGCGCAGTTCGTCGATGGAATCCTTGATGTCGCCCAGGGCCCGGTGGCCGCCCTTTTTCGCCGGCGCCTGGAAGTATGCACGGGCGAACCAGCGGCGGGAGAGTTCCTTAATGGTGCTCACGTCGATAACGCGATAGTGCAGGTGTTCAACCACGGCGGGCATGTCCCGCGACAGGAATACCCTGTCCGTTCCCACAGAATTTCCGCCCAGGGGCGCCTTCCGGGGGTCCGGCACCCACTTGGAGATGTACTCCATCACGGCCGCTTCCGCCTCCGCCATCGTCTTGCCATGGGGCAGTTCCTTCAGCAGCCCGGACTTCGTGTGCATGTCCCGGACGAAGTCGTTCATCTGGGCCACCGCGGCATCGTCGGGTTTGATGACCACGTCTACGCCGTCACCCAGGATGTTCAGTTCCGAGTCGGTGACCAGGGCCGCCACCTCGATCAGGGCGTCATTCTTGATGTCCAGACCGGTCATTTCGCAGTCGATCCAGACGATTCGTTCGTTAGAGATAGGCACCGGTCCAGCCTACCGTTACACTCCCACGCCACCGGCCGATGCTAGGATTTCGGAGACGCGGCGGGTCAATGCCGCCCCCGTGGCGACGCGTCCCGCAGGGTCTTGAAGCCCCCGGGCAGAATCGCGAACGAGAAAGATTGGACGATCCTGAGATGACGGCGCGTGTGCCTGCGGCGGGGGAGAGGGCTTCCGCCACCGCAGCCCCGGCCGGCGGTGCCGACGTGGACAACGCCCGCTCCCCGCTCCTTGCCGGGTTCATTGGTTCCATGTTCATGATGATCGGATCCCTGGGGGTGGGCTGGCTGGCGCCTGTCTCCGAACTCCGCCGGATGCCGCTGTTTATCTGGATGAGGGCTGAAGCGGTGGGGGTCGCGCTCTCCATCATCCTGCTCGCGGTGGGCGGGATGCTCCTGGTCCGTGCGTGGCTCCGGCTGGGACAGCGGGTGCGCGTCTGGGGCGGGGAGGCGCGGAAGGCCACAGTGATGGCGGTCGCGGCCTGGGGGCTGCCGATGATGTTCAGCGTGCCGCTCTTCAGCCGCGATGTGTACGCCTATATTGGCCAGGGCCGGCTGATGGTGGAGGGTTTCAACCCTTACGAGAACGGCATTTCAGCCCTGTCCAACTACTTCCAGCTCGGCGCGGACAAGATGTGGACGGAAGCGCCCGTTCCCTATGGTCAGTTGTTCCTGTGGATCGAGCAGTTCGTGGTCTGGTCCACCAACGTCCAGCCGGAGGCAAGCGTGATGCTGTTCCGGCTCGTGGCCCTGGCGGGGGTGGTCCTGTGCGTCATCTACGTTCCCCGGCTCGCCGAACTGCACGGCGTCAACCCGCACCGGGCCTTGTGGCTCACAGCCGCCAATCCGCTGTTCCTCACCAACTTCATCGCCAGCGTCCACAACGATGCCCTCATGATCGGGCTGGCGCTGGCCGGCCTCTACTACTCGGCGACGCACCGCGTGGTCCGGGGCGTGGTCCTGGTTACGCTCTCCATCGCGGTCAAACCCATCACCATAGTGTTCCTGCCGTTCATTGGGCTGCTGTGGGCCGGCAAGGACGCCGGCTGGTTGCGCAAGTTCGTATTCTGGGGCCTGACGGCGGGCCTGAGCCTGGGGCTCCTGGTCCTGATGAGCCTGGTCAATGGTTTTGGCTTCGGCTGGATCAACGGGCTGTCCGCTCCGGGCAGCATTTCCATCTGGTACGCCCCCGTTGGCCTGATCGGAATGGTGGTCGCCTCGCTGGCGAATTCGTTCGGCCTGGAGGGTGCCGTCTTTGCGGACGTCGTGTTCGACGGCGGGAAGCTGCTTGCCGTGGGCATCGTGGCCTGGCAGATTTTCCGCGGCGACTACGACCGGGTGATGCGCCGTCTTACCCTCGCCTTCGCGGCGGTGGTCCTGCTGGCTCCCATGATCCAGTCCTGGTACGTGGTCTGGCTCATACCGCTCTTTGCGGTGACCGGCATCCGGAACGACTGGCAAGTCAAGGCACTCTACTTTGTGGTGTCCTTCTTCATGATCTATGCCATTTCGGATCAGCTGGAGGTCTTCCCGTACCTGCAAACGGAAGACCTTGGCTTCGCGTTGGCGCTTGCCCGCGTTGCTGCTGCGGTGACCGGCCTGCTGTTTGGCCTGTACCTGGTCTTCTGGGATCCCCGCACGCGCCGGCTGTTCCGCAAGACCCATGAGACCGTCGTCGAACGCCCCGTCATCTAAGCTCCGCCGAACCTGGCTGCGGCCGCCTGCTGACCTTCCAGGGCCTTTGACCCTGCTGCCGCCGCACTCCTGCCATTAGGGTCGAAGCACCGTCCAACACTCATCCCGCAATGGTGAGGAGGTGGGGCATGGGACCAAGGCATCCCGGGGCAGCCCTGCAGACCGTCGTCGCCTGGTTTGGCGTGCTGGCCGCGCTTGCCGGAATGGAACACGGGCTCGGCGAGATCCTCCAGGGTCCGGTGCGGCCGGAGAGCCCGTTTATCCGTTCCTGGCCGCAGCATGAGGGTTTCGAAGTCCTGGATGGCGAACCCGCAGTGACAGTGATCCCGGACCTGATGGTGTCCGGCGTGGCTACTGTGGCGGTTGCCGTTGCGCTCGCGGCGTGGGCGGTACTGGGGATGCGGCGGCGGCATGGGGCCCTGGTCCTGATCGGGCTCTCGCTGCTGCTGCTTGCCGTGGGCGGGGGTTTCGGCCCGCCACTGCTGGGCGTCATCCTAGGCCTTGGGGCGTCGGTGCCGGCAACTCCTGCCCGGCGGCCGGGGCGCGCCACACGGGCAATGGCCGGGGTGTGGCCGTGGGCGCTGGGCGCAGGGGCAGCAGGTTACCTGGGGCTGGTGCCCGGCACGCTGGTGCTGCACGCGCTCTGGGGACCCCCGCCGGCCGCCGTCGTCTACGGGCTCATCGCACTCGCTTTCGGAGGGGTGATCCTGGCGCTGGCGGGGGCCCGCGCCGCCAGCCGCCTCGAAGCCTAGGCCCGGCATCCCGCGCAGCTACACGCGCCCAGCCTGACAGCGTGGCTAGGGAACGCCAGGGCGCCCGGACAGGTGCCGCAGGGCCTCCCGGCGGGAGAGGGCGCTCATGGTGCTGCCGTGTGCGGCCACGAACGCTGCCACCCAGTCCGGCGCCGTCTTGGCGTACTCGCGCAGGGCCCAGCCGATGGCCTTGCGAATGAAGAATTCCGGGTCTCTCAGGTTCGCTTCCAGAACGCTGGCCAGGAGTACGGTATCGGTGCCCGCCTTCGCCTTGAGCTGCGAGAGGATGGCTGCCCGCCTTATCCAGAAGTCCGCATCGGTGCTCCAGGCGAGGACTATGGCTGACATTTCCGGGCGGTTCCTTTGCAGCAAACCACCGAGCCGCGGGGCCACGTTATCCACGAAGTCCCACCACGCCCCGCTGCGGATGATCTCCTCGTAGACGGGAAGCATGTGCATGTCACCGGCAACCAGTCGGCTGGCGGTGAGGTCAATGGCTGCATACCGTTCCTCCCGCCATGAAGCGTTCCGCCACAGCTCAAGGACGGTGGCGCGGAGCTGGCCAGCCGAGGCGAACGGCGACTGGGCGGCGGCGGCCTTGGCGATGCGGCGCACCTGGGGCACCCGGACGCCGAGGCACGGCATGGCGGATTTCATATAGGCCCGCGCCCCGGCACCCCTCACCGGGTCGGCCGCTTCAAGCAGTGCCGTCCTGACGGCGTCCAGCAGGCGGGTGTTCACGGCTTCGCCTTGGTCCATGCTGCAACTGTAGCCACCGGCACCGGACAGGGGACCGCTCCCGGATCAACATTCCGGGCTGGCCCAGAGTCATGCGCTAGGCTGGTTAGCGCTAACAAGTTGATCCCCTTCCTAGGATTTCCATGCCCTCCACAGAACACAGCCTCGCCAGCGGGCCGTATACCGCCATCGTCACAGCCCGCGGTGGTGCCCTCCGGGAACTCAGGTTCCGCGGCCGCGACCTTGTGCTCGGGTTTGGCCCGGACGGGAGGATTCCCGACTATCGCGGGGTCATCTGTGCCCCCTGGCCCAACCGCCTCAAGGACGGAAAGTATACGTACCGCGGCAAGGCGTACGAGGCTGTAATCAATGAACCGGAACGAGGCTCCGCCCTTCACGGCCTGGCCACGGACAAAATCTGGGATGTTCGGCAGGCCGCCGGAGATTCGGTGGGATTGACGTGCAAAATGACGGCAGGTCCGCAATACCCCTCGGACCTAGAAGTGTCCGTCACCTACCTGCTGGCGCCGGACGGACTGAGGTGCACAGTGACTGCCGTCAACTCGGGGTCAGCCACGGCCCCTTACGGTGTCTGTCCCCACCCCTATCTGGTGGCTGGGCCGGGGAAGCTGGACGGTTGGACGTTGGAACTTCCCGCCCGCCAGTTCCTGGAAGTGACCCCGGACCGGCTGCTTCCGGTGGGCATGAAGGGTGTGGACCAGCACGACTTCGACTTCCGCAGCCGCCGCCCGCTGGGCGCTTTGAGAATCGACCACGCCTTCACTGGCATTGCCCGCGACAGGGAGGGGCTGGCCCGGGTCCGCGTCCATGATCCCGCGGGAACCGGCGTTGAACTCGAGTGGGGCGCGGAATGGCCGTGGGTCCAGATCCACACGGCCGACAAGCCGGTGGGGCCGGACCGGCTGGGGCTGGCCGTTGAACCCATGACGTGCCCGCCGGACGCCTTCAACTCCGGTACGGATCTCCTTCATCTGGCTGCGGGGGAGTCGCATTCGGCATCCTGGACAATTCGGGCCCTGTAGCCCGGGCTGGTTCAGCGGGCAGCCGACCCGTCAGGGCTGCCGGCCCGGCTGCTGCTGCCGGCAGCGGCCCCCGTCGAAGCCCAGCCTGCACGGTTCAGCCAGTCTGCACACAGCGCCGTCCACTGGCGTGGCCCCGGTTCGTCCGTGGCGAGGCCCAGGCCGTGCCTGCCGTGGGGAAAGACGTGCAGCTCAGCAGGAACGCCCGCGTCCATGAGCGCTCCGGCGTAGCCCAGGCTGTGCCTGACGTGGACGGCGTCGTCATCCGCTGTGTGCCAGACGAAGGCGGGAGGGGTGGCAGCGGTTACCTGCCGCTCGGCGGAAAGTTCGGCAAGGACGTCCGACGGCGGCGCGCTGCCGAGGAGGTTGTCCACGGATCCTTGATGGACAGAGCGGGTGTACGAAACCACGGGGTAGCACAGCACCGTCAGGTCCGGGACTGCTGCCGGGACGTCCAGGCGCCCGCTTCCCGTTGCCGTGGCGGTGGACAAGGTGGCGGCGAGGTGCCCGCCGGCGGAAAATCCAAGGACGCCGACGCGTTCCGGATCCACTGCCAGCCCGTGGGAGCCGAGGCGGATCTGCAGCATGGCTTCCTTTGCATCCTCCAGTGGGGCCGGGTGCCGGTCCGGCGCAACCCGGTAGCGCAGCACGAAGGCGTGGATGCCCAGACCGGCCAGCCATTCCGCCACCGGTTCGGCCTCGTGGTCGGCCTGCCGGGCGTAGCCGCCGCCCGGCAGCACAAGCATGGCAGGCCTGGGGCCGGGGGCGGGGCAGGAGCCGGCGGTGGCCTGGGCTCGGATGCTGCTCAATGCAACTGCCATCAGGCCACCGCTTCGGTGCTGCGGCGGAGAGTTACTTCGCCTGTAACGGGCTGCTGGCCGTCTTCTTCCCCGTCGCCGCTGCTTCTTGAGGGCCTGGCCGTGGCCCGGGTGGCAAGCCGGCCGATCTCCTCAAGCGGCAATCGGACGGTGGAAAGCGCCGGGCGGAAATCGCGAAGGGTTTCGATGTCGTCGAAACCGGCGATGGTGGCGTCCCGGGGAATCCGAAGCCCTTCGGCCCGCAATGCCGCCGAGGCGCCGATGGCCATGACGTCGTTGACTGCGAAGATGCACAGCTTGGGGCCGGCGGCTTCCCTGCCGCCTTCACGTGCGGACTTGATGCGGGCCGCCAGCTTTAGGCCCGCCTCATAACCGCCGGAGCGGTTGAACGAGGTCCTTACGACCTCAGCGGGTGCTTGGCCGGCTTTTGCCAGGCCCTCCTGGAACCCGCGGATCCTGTCATCGGAGGTGTAGAGGCCCTCGGGGCCACCGATGATGACGAAATCGCCGCCGAAGCCGGCGGCAAGCTGCGCTGCCAGGTCGCCGGCCAGATCCTGGTTGGGGACCGCGATCACGTGGTACCCCTCGGGGGCGGCAGCGCCCACCACCGGATGTCCCACCACCGCCACCCGTCCACCATTGCGGCAATACCTGTCCAGCTCCGCCGCCAGTTCAGCATTGTCCTCGCGGTCCTCGTCCCGGGACGAACGCGACCCGGCAATGACAATCGAATCTGCACGCCGTGCGGCGAAAGCCGCCACGGCTTCACGCTCTTCAGCCGGCGCCCCTCCGGTCGTGGCGAGCAGTACCATCTTGCGCTGTTCACGTGCGGCCGCCTGAACCCCCCTGGCTATGGCCGAAAAATAGGGGTCTGCAATGTCGTGCACAATCAGGCCGATCAAGCCGGAACTGGATTTCGCCAGGCCCTGGGCCTGGGCATTGGGGACGTATCCCAGCGACTCGGCGGCCTGGCGGACCCGCTCAGCGATGTCCTTGCCGGGCTTGCGCGCGGAGCCGTTCAACACCCGCGACGCCGTGGCGGGTGAGACCCCGGCCAGCCGGGCCACCTCGGTAAGGGTACTTGCAGCCACAGCATCTCCTGACGGCTTTAAAGGGACAGTAAGCGTGCTCACATTATGGCAGTTGTCAGGCGTTTCCGGAAAGCGCTTGCCAAGATCGCGTCCTCCAGTGCATCATGGAAGCAGTGGGAATGCGCTTTCCCGATCAAGCTGACCAAACGCTCACTCACCGTGGAGGACACATGGGCTTCGAAACTAAGACAATCCGCATCGCCATGAACGGCATCACCGGGCGCATGGGCTACCGCCAGCACCTGCTGCGCTCCATCCTTCCCATCCGTGACGCCGGCGGCTTCACGCTGGAGGACGGCACCCGGGTCCAGGTGGAACCCATCCTGGTGGGACGCAACGAAGCCAAGATCCGCGAGCTCGCCGAGAAGCACAAGGTGTCCGAGTGGAGCACCGACCTCGACGCCGTCATCAACGACCCCACCATCGACGTCGTGTTTGACGCCTCCATGACCAGCCTCCGCGCAGCCACCCTCAAGAAGGCGATGCGGGCCGGCAAGCACATTTTCACCGAGAAGCCCACGGCCGAAACCCTTGAAGAGGCCATCGAGCTAGCCCGTATGGGAAAGGAAGCCGGCGTTACTGCAGGCGTCGTCCACGACAAGCTCTACCTGCCCGGACTGGTCAAGCTCCGCCGCCTGGTGGATGAGGGCTTCTTCGGCCGCATCCTGTCCATCCGCGGTGAGTTCGGCTACTGGGTCTTCGAAGGCGACATCCAGGCAGCGCAGCGCCCGTCCTGGAACTACCGCAAGGAAGACGGCGGCGGAATGACCACGGACATGTTCTGCCACTGGAATTACGTCCTTGAGGGCATCATTGGCAAGGTCAAGAGCGTCAACGCCAAGACCGCCACCCACATCCCCACCCGCTGGGACGAGGCAGGCAAGGAATACAAGGCCACGGCGGATGACGCCACCTACGGCATCTTCGAGCTCGAGACCCCGGGCGGCGACGGAGTCATCGGCCAGATCAACTCCTCCTGGGCCGTGCGCGTGTACCGGGATGAACTGGTGGAGTTCCAGGTGGACGGCACCCACGGTTCCGCTGTGGCAGGCCTGAACAAGTGCGTTGCCCAGCAGCGTGCCCACACCCCCAAGCCAGTCTGGAACCCGGACCTGCCCGTCACGGAGTCCTTCCGCGACCAGTGGCAGGAAGTCCCCGCCAACGCTGAGCTGGACAACGGCTTCAAGCTGCAGTGGGAGGAATTCCTCCGCGACGTCGTCGCCGGCCGGGAACACCGCTTCGGCCTGCTGTCCGCCGCCCGCGGCGTCCAGCTCGCCGAGCTCGGCCTGCGCTCCAATGACGAACGCCGCACCCTCGATATCCCGGAGATCACCCTCTAATGACCTCGCTCATCCTTCCTTCCAATGACGGCGGCACCCGCGAATACCGGCTGCAGGGCGGCACCTCCTGGGCCCGCCCCACCGCTCCGCTCACTGCCAGGCGCGCCTATGCGGCAGCCCACGTCATTCCCGAAGTCCTCGCTGACAACACCCCGGGTGCCCCCGCCCGCCTGGACTGGGACGCCACCATGGCCTACCGCCACGAGCTGTGGTCCTACGGACTTGGTGTCGCAGACGCCATGGACACCGCCCAGCGCGGCATGGGCCTGGACTGGGCAGCCACCCAGCAGCTCATCAAGCGCACCGGAGTGGAAGCGGCGTGGGTGGTTTCCGCCGGCAACCCGGCCACAGCGGGGAAGTCCGTTCGGGACCTCGTCTCCTGCGGCGCCGGCACGGACCAGCTGGACATCGACGCCCTGCCGGCCGGGGAAGCCGGCATCCAGGCCGTCCTCGAGGCCTACCGCGAGCAGATCGCCGTCATCACCGAAGCCGGACCCAAGGTCATCCTCATGGCATCCCGTGCCTTGGCCAGAGTCGCCAGCAGTCCCGAGGACTACCTGAACGTGTACTCCACCCTCCTGCAGGAAGTGGACCAGCCTGTGATCCTGCACTGGCTGGGAACCATGTTCGATCCCGCGCTCGCCGGCTACTGGGGTTCGGATGATGTGGCTGCCGCCACCGAGACCTTCCTGGGCCTCATTAAGGACAACGCGGACAAGGTGGACGGGGTCAAGGTTTCGCTGCTCGACGCCAGCCACGAGGTGGCCCTGCGCGCTGCGCTCCCTGAGGGCGTCCGCCTCTACACCGGCGACGACTTCAACTACCCCGAACTGATCGAAGGCGATGGCAGCCACCACTCCGACGCCCTGCTGGGCATCTTCGCGGCGATCTACCCGGCCGCTTCGGTGGCCCTGCAGAACTACGACGCCGGCAATCCAGCGAAGGCACGCGAAATCCTGGACTCCACGCGGGAACTGGGCAAGCACATTTTCAGCGCCCCCACGTTCTACTACAAGACCGGCATCGCTTTCATGTCCTGGCTCAACGGCAAGCAGCCAGGGTTTCAGATGGTGGGCGGCCTGCATTCAGGACGCTCGGTATGCCACCTGGCCAAGACTTTCGAGCTGGCCGACCAGGCGGGCCTGCTGAAGGACCCTGCGCTGGCTGCCTTCCGGATGTCCGACTACCTGCGCATCAACGGGGTGGGGGTATGAGCGACTTCTCCCGGCTGTCCATCAACAGTGCGACCACCAAGAAGTGGACCCTCGCAGAGGTGGTGGAGGGGTGTGTCAATGCGGGCATCCCCGCCATCGGTCCTTGGCGGGACCGTGTGGAGGAAGTGGGCCTGGACAAGGCGGCGCGCCTGATCAAGGACGCCGGGCTCCGGGTCTCCTCCCTGTGCCGGGGCGGCTTCCTCACCGCACCGGACGCAGAAGGGCAGGCTGCTGCGCTTGCGGACAACCGTGCCGCCATCCTCGAAGCGGCTGCCTTGGATACCCGGGAGCTGTTCCTGGTGGTCGGCGGGCTTGCTCCGGGGGAGAAGGACGTGGTGGCGGCGCGCCGGCGGGTCGCGGACCGCCTGGCCGATCTGGTTCCCTTCGCAGAGGAGAACGGGGTCCGGCTGGTCCTGGAGCCGCTGCACCCGATGTACGCCGCGGACCGCGCCCTGATCTCCACCCTGGGGCAGGCGCTGGACCTTGCGGCGCCGTTCGATGCCCTCACGGTGGGCGTCGCCGTCGATACCTTCCATGTCTGGTGGGATCCGGAGCTTAAAGCCCAGATCGATCGCGCCGGCCGGGAGAACCGCATTGCCTCCTACCAGGTGTGCGACTTCAACATGCCCATCGCCGCCGATCCGCTGCTGTCCCGCGGATACATGGGCGACGGCGTGGTGGACTTCGCCACCATCGGCACCTGGGTCCACGACGCCGGCTACACCGGTGACATCGAAGTGGAAATTTTCAATCAGGACATCTGGGACACGGACGGCAACTCCGTCCTTGCCACGGTGAAGGAGCGCTACGCGGAGCTTGTCCTCCCGTACGCCTGACACGCTCTGGATGTCCTGTCCAGACCGCGGGCTCCTGCTACGTCACGGCAGGAGCCTGCGCCCCACCCAAAAAGGACCCGGACCGCACATGCGGTCCGGGTCCTTTTCTGCCGGCTGCGTCAGGCGTACAGCGCGGCGCAGCGGCGGTAGCGTGCCAGCACGCCGCCGTCGTCCCGCCCTGCAGGCAGGTCGACGGCGTCAAGCTTCCACTGCGGGAATTGTCCCGTGAGTGCCGCGGCGGCCTGGCGTGCGGCGCCGTCGGCCACGTACTCGCCCGGCTCCGGTACCACCACGTGGATTCCCAGCAGTTGCGGCGCCACGTCCTGCACGGCCGCGGATTGTGCCCCGCCGCCCACCAGGATGATGCGGCGGGCTTCCACGCCCTGTGCCTGCAGGGCAGCCAGGCCGTCGGCCAGCGAGCACACCACGCCTTCGACGGCGGCGCGCGCCAGGTTTGCCGGTGTGTAGTTGGCTCGCGTAATGCCGTGCAGTGAGCCGGTGGCATCCGGCAGGTTGGGCGTGCGCTCGCCGTCGAAATAGGGCACCAGGGTCAGGCCCCCCGCGCCTGGTTCGGCGGACAGCGCCAGCTCATTGAACTCCTGCAGGCTCACGTCCAGCAGGGCCGCCGTGGCGTCGAAGACCCGGGTGGCGTTCAGCGTGCAGACCAACGGCAGGTAGTTCCCTGAAGCATCGGCGAACCCTGCCACCAGCCCGGATGCGTCGGCGGCCGGGGTAGCGGACACGGCGAACACCGTCCCCGAGGTGCCAAGCGACATGACAACGTCACCCAGGCCTGCACCCACTCCCAGCCCTGCAGCAGCATTGTCCCCGGCTCCTGCGGCCAGAAGGGTGCCGCCGGGTGTTTTCCCTGCGGACTCCAGTGGACCGAGCACCTGGGGAAGCAGGGGGACGTGACCCAGTGAAGACTTCACGACGTCCGGCAAATACTCTCCCGACGCCGTCGAGAAGTAGCCGGTTCCCGACGCGTCCGAGCGGTCCGTGGTCAATGCCGCCAGTCCCGCCTCGCCGCTTCCGGGGCCATAGCCCAGTAGCCGCCACGTCAGCCAGTCATGGGGGAGGCAGACGGCAGCAACCCTTGCGGCGTTCTCCGGCTCGTTTGCGGCCAGCCAGTGCAACTTTGTCAGTGTCAGCGAAGCCACTGGAACAGTACCGGTCGCCTGGGCCCAGTAACGGGCGCCGGCGGCAGCATCGCCGTCGCCCGCTGCCTTGATGAGGTCTGCGGCTGCCCCGGCACTGCGGGTGTCGTTCCACAGGAGCGCCGGCCGGACAACCTGGCCGTCGGCGTCGAGGCAGACCATGCCGTGCTGCTGGCCGCCAACGGACACCGCTGCCACGTCATCCAGCCCGCCTGCCTGCGCGATGGCTTCCTGCAGTGCTGTCCACCAGTGGTCAGGATGGACCTCGCTGCCCTCGGGATGGGCCGCGCGGCCCTGGCGGATGAGCGTCCCGGTGTCCGCGTCGCGGATCACCACCTTGCAGGACTGCGTGGAGCTGTCGATGCCTGCTATGAGGGCCATGGCTTAGCGGGCACCCAGGAGGTGTTCGATGGCGAGTTGGTTGAGGCGGACGAAGGCGAAGGAGCGTTCGGCTGCTTTGTTGGCGTCGAAGTCTTCGAACGCGGTGGTGTCGGCGAGCAGGTCGGTGGTGGTTTCGCCGGCGGCGAGGGTGGGTTCGCCGAGTTCGCCGACGCCGGAGGTGGCCAGGGCTGCCTGGACTTCGGGGTCTGCGCGGAAGGCCAGGGCGCGTTCTTTCAGGAGCAGGTAGGTGGCCATGTTTGCTTTGGCTGATTCCCAGACGCCGTCGTAGCCGTCGGTGCGGGAGGGCTTGTAGTCGAAGTGCCGCGGTCCGTCGTAGCGGGGGCCGCCGTTGGGGAAGCCGTTTTCGAGCAGGTCCACGGTGAAGAACGCGCTGGTCAGGTCGCCGTGGCCGAAGACGAGGTCCTGGTCGTACTTGATGCCGCGCTGGCCGTTGAGGTCGATGTGGAAGAGCTTGCCGGCCCACAGGGCCTGGGCGATGCCGTGGGTGAAGTTCAGCCCGGCCATCTGCTCGTGCCCGGTTTCGGGGTTCAGGCCCACGATGTCGCCGTGTTCGAGCTGGGCGATGAACGCCAGGCCGTGGCCCACGGTGGGCAGGAAGATGTCACCGCGCGGCTCGTTCGGCTTGGGCTCCAGGGCGATGCGCAGGTTGTAGCCCTTGTCCTTGATGTAGGCGGCGGCGGTGTCCACGCCTTCCTTCATCCGGTCCAGGGCCGCGGCGAGGTCCTTGGACCCGTCGTATTCGCTGCCTTCACGCCCGCCCCACATCACGAAAGTCTCAGCACCGAACTCGGCGGCCGAATCGATGTTGCGCAGCACCTTGGACAGGGCGAACCGGCGGATGGAACGGTCGTTGGAGGTGAAGCCGCCGTCCTTGAACACCGGGTGGCTGAACAGGTTGGTGGTCACCATGGGAACCTTCAGGCCGGTCTCGGCCAGGGCTGCCTTGAAGTTCTTCAGGATCAGCTCCCGCTCCGAGGCCGTGGCCTCGAACGGGACCAGGTCGTTGTCATGGAACGTGATGCCGTACGCACCCAGCTCGGCCAGCCGGTGGACCGCCTCAACAGGATCCAGGGCCGCGCGGGTGGCGACACCGAACGGGTCAGCACCGGTCCAGCCAACGGTCCACAAACCAAAAGTGAACTTATCAGCCGGTGTAGGGGAGAGAGTCATGATGCGTCCTTGCAGTCGGGGGGCGTCGCTGTTTACGCGACTTAGTTTATAGCTTGAACTATATAAGCGCCATTACGCTAGGGTCAATAGCGAAGGGCCCCAAATAACGGCCCGTTTTGATCTTGAGGAGGGGCGCGCATGGCCGGCAGTGCAGCTGCTACCGCACCGTCCGAGGCAGGGACGCCAGGAAACATGGGCGACGTGCGAAGGAGTAACCTCGCCCTGGTCCTGGGAAGGGTAGTGCAATCCCCGGCGGGGTCTCACCTGACGCGGGCGCAGATCGCAGCCGCCACCGGGCTGACCAAGGCCTCGGTTTCCAGCATCGTCCTTGACCTTTTGGAGGCCGGTATCCTCCGCGAAGTGGGGCTGAGCCGCCAGGGGGAACGGGGCAGGCCCGGTGTGGGCCTTGAATTGAATCCTGCCCGCGGCGTGATGGGCATGGAAATCAACGTGGACTACATTGCCGCCGGGGTCACCGATCTTTCCGGCCGGGTAGTGGTGCAGGACATCCGGGAACGGGACAACCGGGACAGCGCCAGCGCTCCGGTGATGTCCGCCTTGGCCGGGCTGGCCAGTGACGTGCGCAGGGCTGCCGCGGCCAAGGGCGTCGAGGTGCTCGGCGGCGGGCTTGCCGTGCCCGGACTTGTTGAAGCCGGCACGTCCACTGTGACGGTGGCACCGAACTTGGGCTGGCGGGATACGCCGCTGGATCTGTCCGGGCTGCTGCCGGGCGCGCCGCTGGGGGTTTCCCTGTTTAACGAGGCCAACGCCGCCGCGCTGGCTGAGCTGGCGCACGGCCCCCATGCGCGGCGCAACTTCCTGTTCGTCTCCGGTGAAGTGGGGGTCGGCGGCGGCCTGGTCATCGATTCTGAGCTTTTCACCGGGCCGGAAGGAAACGCCGGCGAAGTGGGCCACATCGTGGTGGACCCTGCGGGGACCCGCTGCTCCTGCGGCGGGACGGGATGTCTGGAGACGGAGGCCGGGCAGGACGCGATTTTCGCGGCCGCCGGCATCCAGGTCAAGGGGCGTTCCAGGTCGGAAAGCATGTCCCGGCTCCTGGCGGCGCTGGCCGCCGGCGATCCCGACGCCCTGCAGGCCGTGCAAAGGGCGGGGCGCTCGTTGGGCATTGCAGTGGCGTCAGCATCACGGATGGTGAACGTGCGGTCTGTGGTCCTTGGCGGGCACTTCGCCGTCCTGGACCAGTGGTTGAGGGAGCCGTTGTTGGAAGGCCTGGCCAAGTATGCTCCCGGGGCTCTTCCGCCCGAACATGTCACTACCGCGGTGGTGGGGGAGTCGGGCGCCCTGTTGGGTGCGGCGGGCAGCGTGGTCCGGGCCCTGGTGGAGGCGCCGCACCGGCTCCAGGCCTAGGATTTCCCGCCAAATTGTTACGCCCCGGTTCGAGAACCGGGGCGTAACCCATGTGGTGCCCCAGGAGGTGTCTAGTTTCACGACATAGTTCTCACATGAGTCGGGACATCGTTCCCAGTTGACACTTCACCGGTGAGTCGGGACATCGTTCACACCGGCAGGGATCCAGCATGATGCATGTCGAAGCAGAAAGTGATCGTCCTCGCCGTCCGTGACCAAGGCCTGACAGTTACGGAAGCTGCCCGCCGGTATGGAGTCAGCCGCCGCTGGGTCCACGAGCTCCTCCGACGCGAGTCCGCCGGAGGTATCGCCGCCGTCGACCCCCGATCCAAACGCCCCCTCAGCAACCCGCGCCGCACCACCGAAACGGTAGCCGCGCGGATCCTTACCCTGCGGCAGGAACTGCAAACCGCCGGCCTGGACGCCGGGCCCGTGACGATCGCCTGGCACCTCGAACAAGAAGGAGTACCCGCGCCGTCAACGTCCACGATCCGCCGGCTCCTGCACACCAAAGGAATGATCACTCCGGATCCGAAGAAACGGCCCAAAGCCTCACTGCACCGCTTCGAAGCACACCAGCCCAACGAAACCTGGCAATCCGACTTCACCCACTGGGCCCTGGCCGACGGAACCGACATCGAGATCCTGAACTTCCTCGATGACCACTCCCGCTACCTGCTCGCCTGCACCGGATTCAAACCCGTCACCGTCACCGCCGTGGTCACCACGTTCCTGGCCTGCGCTGCTGAACACGGGCTACCGGCCTCGACACTGACCGACAACGGCATGGTCTACACCACCCGCCTCGCGGGCGGGAAAGGCGGCAGGAACGCCTTCGAACACCATCTCCACGCCCTGGGCATCACCCAAAAGAACGGCGCCCCGAACCACCCGCAGACCCAAGGCAAAATCGAACGTTTCCACCAGACCCTCAAACGCTGGCTCACCGGCCAACCCCGGGCCCACACCCTTCAAGACCTGAACGAACAGCTGGAAAAGTTCCGGCACATCTACAACCACGAACGCCCCCACCGGGCCCTGGACCGCCGCACCCCGGCCGCGGCCTACACCGCGATACCCAAAGCATCACCGACCGGATCCAAACAAGGAGATCACTGGCGTCGGCGCATCGACCGCGTCGACCAGTTCGGGAAACTCACCCTCCGCCACGCAGGCCAACTCCGCCACATCGGCATCGGCCGCGCCTACGCCCGCAAACACGTCCTGATGCTCATCCACGACAACGACGTCACCATCAGCGACGCAACCACCGGCGAGATCATCCGCGAACTCACCATCGACCCCACCCGGAACTACCAACCCAGAAAAACAGGGCAAAGAAAAACACCCCGGTCCGAAGACCGGGGTGTTACCGATGACTCGACTCATCCGTGAAGGATGTCTCGACTCACCACATGGTGCCCCAGGAGGGAATCGAACCCCCGACCGGCGGATTAGAAGGCCGCTGCTCTATCCCCTGAGCTACTGAGGCAGTGGCATCCGGAGCTGAAGTCCGGCGCCTCAAAAAGTTTACATTGCCGGACGTGCCGGGACCGTCACCGACGTCCACAGGCGCCACTCTTCCTCAACACCCGCCTCCGGGAGGCGTGTTGTGCACATAGGCAAAGCCGAGGCTCCCGCTGCCCGCCGGTCCGGGCCAAGCTGGTGATGCCTGCTAATGGCACTCCACAGAAGACAGGACGCAACATGAGCGACACCATAACGATCCGGGGCTTTGTTGCCACCGAGATCAAGAGCTCCACCACGCCGGGGGGAGTGGCCACCGCTTCCTTCCGCATCGGTTCCACCACCCGCCGCTACGACAAGGAGTCGGGCACCTGGACCGACGGCCATACCAACTGGTTCCTGGTCCAGGGCTATCGGCATCTTGCGGGGAGCATGGGCTGCAGCATCCGGAAGGGCCAGCCGGTCATCGTGGTGGGCAAGCTGAAGATCCGCAGCTGGGAAAGGGACGGCAGGGTCTACTATTCGCACACCATCGATGCCGACGCCGTGGGCCACGACCTTACCTGGGGCACGGCAAACTTCATCCGGTCCTCCACCAAACCCCTTCTCTCGCTCGTGGAGCAGGATTCTCCCGTGGACGGCATCCACCAGCCCGGCGGAGACGCATCATTCGATGAGCCGGAGGAGAACGACGAGGACGCGAACGATGGCGGCGATCCGGAAGCCTACATCGAAGACCGGAACGGAGACCTGGTTGCCCTGGATCTGGAGACGGGAGAGCTTGCCGAATCACGAGCCTAGGATTTTTCCCCGACCTGACCTTATCGACGCTTCACCCTCGACGCTTCACCGGTTCCTTGCGGGCAGGGAGCGGCACCCCCCGGCCGCGCCCTGCCCGTCAAGGTTGCGAACCGCGGGAAGGCTGCGTGGCAGAATGACAGCATGTGGCACACCCTTGACAACCGGCAGACCGCCACCGCCGGCGCCTCATCGGTTGCCCTTCCCGCTCCGCTTTCCGGCACCAGATTCCTGCTGCGCGCAACCGCCCGCCGCCTGCCAGCCACGGTGGCCGGCGTTGCCCTCGTCTTCCTGCTGTCGGGCTGTTCCGTCGCGGCGCCCTCCGGCAGCCCGGCCGTGCCGGCTGACCCGTCACCTGCAGCCACGCCCAGCGCCGGCAACGGGGCCGCACCCGGAGCAGGGGGCAGCGAACCGCTCGCGGACACCTCGACGACCTCCGGCGCCGGGGCTGCCGCCACCGAAAGGACAAAGCAAACCGTCACCGACGCACTCGGCAGGCTGGCCGCCGGAGCTCCCAAGCCGTCCACCGCGCAGGTCAGTGATGCCTTGGCCGGAGCGGGAATCGCGCCCGGTGTCCTGGAGGTGTCGCAGAGCCGGACTCCCACGGGGCTGGAAGCGGACGCGATCGAAGCCGCCGTGCTGCAAGGCGATGACTGCGTCATCGGCCAGGTCCGTGACGGCGCTGTGGCAGTGACCGTCCTTCCGGTGCTGGCCAGCGGAAAGTGCTTCGTGGGCTCCTAGATTGTTGCCGCGGGCCTCGGGCCCGGAATGTGAGATATGCCCGGCGACCCACTAGATTTGGAACCATGGCGGAATTTATCTACACAATGACCAAGGCCCGCAAAGCCGTTGGCGAAAAACTCATTCTTGATGACGTAAGCATGTCCTTCTTCCCCGGTGCCAAGATCGGCGTCGTGGGCCCGAACGGTGCCGGTAAGTCCACCATCCTGAAGATCATGGCCGGACTGGACACTCCTTCGAACGGCGAGGCCCGGCTGAGCCCCGGCTACAGCGTGGGAATCCTGCTCCAGGAGCCTCCCCTCAACGAGGAGAAGACCGTCCTGGGTAACGTCCAGGAAGGCGTGGGCGAGATCTACGGCAAGATCCAGCGGTTCAACGAAATCTCCGAGGAAATGGCCAGCCCCGATGCTGACTATGACACCCTCCTGGAGGAAATGGGACAGCTGCAGGAAGCCATCGACGCCGCCGACGCCTGGGATCTCGATTCCCAGCTGGAACAGGCTATGGACGCCCTCCGCTGCCCGCCGGCGGACGCTGACGTCACCAACCTCTCGGGTGGTGAGCGCCGCCGGGTTGCCCTGTGCAAGCTTCTCCTGCAGAAGCCGGACCTCCTGCTCCTGGACGAGCCCACCAACCACCTTGACGCCGAAAGCGTCCTGTGGCTCGAACAGCACCTGGCCAGCTACCCCGGCGCAGTCCTCGCCGTCACCCACGACCGGTACTTCCTGGACCACGTGGCGGAATGGATCGCCGAGGTGGACCGCGGCCACCTCTACCCGTACGAGGGCAACTACTCCACCTACCTCGAAAAGAAGCGCGCCCGCCTGGAAATCCAGGGCAAGAAGGACGCCAAGCAGGCCAAGCGCCTCGCCGAGGAACTCGAGTGGGTGCGGTCCAACGCCAAGGGCCGCCAGACCAAGTCCAAGGCCCGCCTTGCACGCTACGAGGAAATGGCCGCGGAGGCGGACCGGACCCGCAAGCTCGACTTCGAAGAGATCCAGATCCCGCCGGGACCCCGCCTGGGCGGACTGGTCCTGGAGGCCACGAACCTGCAGAAGGGCTTCGAGGACAGGACGCTGATCGATGGATTGTCCTTCAGCCTGCCCCGCAACGGCATCGTGGGCGTCATTGGCCCCAACGGCGTCGGCAAGACCACGCTCTTCAAGACGATCGTTGGGCTGGAGCCGCTTGATGGCGGCGAGCTGAAGATCGGCGACTCCGTGAAGATCTCCTACGCCGACCAGAGCCGCGGCGGCATCGACCCCAACAAGACGTTGTGGGAGGTCGTGTCCGACGGACTCGACTTCATCCAGGTTGGCCAGGTTGAAATGCCTTCCCGCGCGTACGTGGCTGCATTCGGCTTTAAGGGCCCGGACCAGCAGAAGAAGGCCGGCGTGCTGTCCGGTGGTGAACGGAACCGCCTGAACCTCGCCCTCACCCTTAAGCAGGGCGGCAATCTGCTGCTCCTCGATGAGCCCACCAACGACCTCGACGTCGAAACCCTCAGCAGCCTGGAGAACGCGCTGCTCGAATTCCCGGGCTGCGCCGTAGTGGTCTCGCACGACCGCTGGTTCCTTGACCGGGTGGCCACGCACATCCTGGCTTACGAAGGCGACGAGGAAAACCCCTCCAAGTGGTACTGGTTCGAGGGCAACTTCGAGTCCTACGAGGAGAACAAGGTAGAGCGCCTGGGTCCTGACGCTGCCAAGCCGCACCGCGTCACGCACCGCCGCCTCACCCGCGACTAGGATCCTGCGGCAAGCCTCCGGGCTGGTCGGAAATGCAAAAGGAGGCCGGTGCCCGTTCGTTCGGGTGCCGGCCTCCTTTGCGTGCTGGTTCAGTCAGTCGCGGCCCGCCTTACGGATCTGGTGCTCCATCACCTTGGACTGGAAAGCCCCCACCACTTTGGTCTTCAGGTCAGTGGGAACCCGGACCATGCCCTCCTGCGCCACGGACGCCACGTGCTGGCCGGCCTGGTTGAAGATCTTGCCTGTTGCCAGCCCGCGGGCGCCCTGAGCGCTGGGCGATTCCTGGACATACAGCAGCCACTCATCCACCCGGGCGGGGCGGTGCCACCACATGGCATGGTCGAGGCTGGCCACATTCATCCCCGGGGTGATCCAGCTGAGCCCGTGGCGCCGGAGGATGGATTCCAGCAGCGTGTAATCGCTCGCGTAGGCCAGGGCCGCCCGGTGCAGGTTTGGATTGTCCGGCATTGGCCCGAACGTCTTCATCCACACGGCGTTCCGGGCTTCCCGCTTGCCCTTGGCGGACACGTAAAGCGGCGGGTCGACGTGCCGGATATCGAAGGGCCGCTCATACGCCCAGTGCCGCGCCACCGGGTGGTCGAACTTCCCCAGCAGGTCGGCGGTGCTGGGCAGGGACTCCGGATCAGGGATCCCCGTGGGCATGGCGGACTCGTGCTCGATCCCTTCGTCCTCGCCCTGGAAGGAGGCAATCATCGACAGGATGGGGACGCCTTCCTGGTAGGCGTGGACCCGCCGGGCGGAAAAGGACCGGCCGTCGCGGAGGCGCTGGACACCGAACGTAATGGGCTTGTTCGCATCGCCCGGGCGGAGGAAGTAGCCGTGCATGGAGTGGACAAAACGGTCCGGCGCCACGGTGCGGATGGAGGCAATGAGGGACTGCGCCAGCACCTGCCCGCCGAACACCCGGTGGTGGGGCTGCTGCTGCGAGGGCCCCAGGAAAATGTCTTCATCCGTCCGGGCCCCCTCCAGCTCACCGAGGTCGAGGAGGGAGATGAGCGATGAGGTGGGATCCCCGCTGGGGAGCGCCAGCAATCCGGCGTCGGCTTCAGTCATGGTTCGACTCTAGACGGCGCCCCGGCACTGCTCAACAAAGCCCCAGCCGGTAGTGTTCTTGGTGTGTCTGATCTACTCACCTCGTCCTTCCGTTTCGCCGACCCCCGCGATCTTGCGGATCTCAAGACATTCGTAACCCGCGCAAAGGCTATCGACGACGGCGCCATCCGGCTCCAGGGGGCAGGTTCCGTCCTCGCCGCGTACGTGTGCGTGCTGCGGCCGCGACTGCTGGGCGAGTCCACCCCCACGATCCTCGGGCTGCGCACCATGGCGCTGGCGGAGCCCTCGGGGACGGACGTGACAGTGGCACTGTCGGCTGTCCTGGACCGCCTCGCCCGCGCCGGCGGGGACGATGTGGAACTGCCCGTGCCGCCGTCGACCGTCACCGAATCCTGGACCGGCGTGGGCGCGCCCCGCAGCGGCTGGGAACTCGTGGGGCACCGCAGCGACGCCGCCCTCCGCGCAGCAGCCGAGGCCGGCATGGCGGAAGTCGCGGGAATAGTGCCGGACAAACCCGGTGCACTGATCGTCAACAACGCCCGCGCCGCGGTGTGGGGCAGGGAACTGGACGAATCAGGCCTGCCGGCCGGAGCCGCCTTCGCTGCCCTGGCCCTGGGGTTCCTGGCGGATGGCGACCAGAAGCTCTACCGGTCCGGCCGGTGGTTCCGTCTCACCGGCACCCGCGGCCATGTGCTGGCACGGACCGGAAGCGGGTTGCTGTAGGAATCCCTATGGGGTGGACGGGCTGTTGACCATGGAAAGCGCCGCGCGTTCCATGTAGTCCCAGAGCGTGCCCTCGTACAGCGGAGGCAGCTCCAGCGCATCCACGGCCTTCCGCATGTGAAACAGCCAACGGTCCTTGGCCTCCGGCGTCACCTTGAAGGGCATGTGGCGCATGCGGAGCCGGGGATGCCCTCGTTCCTCGCCGTAGGTGGTGGGCCCGCCCCAGTATTGCTCCAGGAACATCAGGAAGCGGTGTTTGGCCGGTGCCAGGTCTTCTTCCGGGTACATGGGCCGCAACAGGGGATCTGTGGCAACGCCGTCGTAGAAGACGTCGATCAGTTTCACGAACGTCTCGTGCCCGCCCACGGCGTCGTAGAAGTTGTCGGTGTAGCCGGGCTTGCTGAACGGATCGTTCTGCATCAGCTGCGGCCGCTGCGGCTCGATGGGAATCGTCATCGCTATTCTCCGGCTTTCTGCTCGGTCTTCGTATTCTCGGCGCCGTGATCCGAGCTCTGGTCCGTGGTGCCGTCTTCGGATTCGTGCAGCGGCACGTAGTTGCCCTGTGAACGGTTGCCGACCCGCAGGATCTCACCGTTGCGCAGGTACCAGATCGCTCCGTCATCCGACCGGACCCGGGTGATGCGCAGACCCATGGATTCCACCACGCCCACAACCTCGCTGGTTTCGATCACGTCGCCGATTCCGTACTGGTCTTCAATGGTAATGAAGATCCCGGCCAGGAAGTCGCGGATCAGCTGCTGGGCGCCGAAGCCGATGGCCACACCCAGGATACCCACGCTGGTGAGCAGGGGCGCGATGTTGATGTCCAGGTTCTGCAGCACGTACATGCCGGTGATGATCACCACCAGGACCCCCACAACACTGTTCAGCAGCGAGCCGATGGTTTCGGCACGCTGGACGCGCCGCTCATGGTCCAGTGCCCGCAGGGCCGGCGCCACCCACTTGAACCTGGGCTTCTTGAAGAAGTTGCTGCCTGAGGCAACCCGCTTGGTGATGCGGGAAATGACGAAGGTTGCAACCAGCCAGACCGTGACGCCCACGCCCAGGCTGATCGCGATGCCCGTAAAGCTGATACCGTCCGGATCGCTGGCGGCGGAAGGAAGGACCGAGAACATGCTGACCATAAGGGGGTGATACTCCTGGGGTTCACCGGCGAAGTGCCGGGGACGGACACCGCGGCACCGGGTTACGCCCGGCGCGGACGGCTCTTTTCTCCTTCAACACTATCGCCGTAGCGTCTGAACATGCGCATCCTCGTCCTCGGCGGAACCGCCTTCCTGTCCGCAGAAATAGCCCGCCAGGCGGTGGAGGCAGGGCATCGCGTCACCTGCCTTGCCCGCGGTTCGGCTGGCGCTCCGCCGCCTGGCACCACCTGGCTGAGGGCGGACCGTTCTGCCGGTACGGATGCCTATGCCGGTGCTGTGGGGGAATGGGATGAAGTAATTGACGTTGCCCGCGACCCCGTGCCGGCGTCCCAAGCCCTGGGTGTCCTCGCTGGCAGGGCTGCCCATTGGACCTTCGTCTCCAGTTGCTCGGTCTACGCCGATGCTTCAAGGCCCGGCGCGGCGGAGGACACGGCGCTCCTGCCCGCGTTGGCTCCCGGCACTCCGTCAACCCCGGAGAACTATGGCGAGTCGAAGGCGGCCATTGAGGCGGCCACCCGCCTGGCGGCGGGCCACAAAGCCCACCTTTGCCGGGCCGGGCTGATCAGCGGTCCCGGCGACGGAACCGACCGCTACGGATACTGGCCCGCGCGGTTCGCCCGGGACAACCAGCCGGTGATCGTGCCCGCCATCGGCAGCAACCCGACGCAGGTCATCGATGTCCGCGACCTGGCCGCCTGGATCCTGCTGGCGGCAAGGCAGGGAACCACCGGTGCGTTCAACGCGCTCGGGGACCAGGTGCCCTTCGCAGAGTACATTGACGCTTCCCGGCAGGCTGCGGGCCATCACGGCCCACTGCTCACGGCAGCAGAGGACTGGCTGGCGGACCAAGGCATCGGCTACTGGGCAGGGCCGGACTCCCTGCCGCTGTGGCTTCCGCCGGGACATGGGGGCTTCATGGCACGGAGCAATAAGGCGGCACTTGAGGCCGGCCTGAGGCTCAGGCCATGGCAGGAGACCCTCGCGGACACGCTGGCCGACGAACGCCGGCGCGGACTGGACCGGCCCCGGAAGGCCGGCCTGGCGCCGGAAACCGAGGCGCGGCTGGTCAGCAGGCTGGCAGCCTAGGCCACCACTGTTTCCGGTTCATGCTCCACCGGGAAGTTCACACTGCGGGCAATGAAGCACACCTGGTTCGCCTCGTGGTGCAGCTGGGCAGCCAATTCCACGTGGCTTTGGTCCGCCACCGTCACGTGCGGGTGCAGCGTCACCCGCTCGAACTGGCCGCTGCCGTCCCGGTTCAGCTTCATCAGGCCGGTGGCTTCGTCGTGGTAGTCCGTGACCACCACGCCGTGCTTCACCGCCACGTGCAGGAACGACAGCATGTGGCACTGTGCCAGGGCAGCGAGGAGGAGCTGCTCCGGGTTATAACGTTCCTTGTCACCGTGGAACGTGGGGTCCGCCGAGCCCTGAAGGACCGGCAGCCCCGGTATGAGGATGTCGTGGTCCCTCGAGTAACCGCGGTAGGACGCTGTTCCCTCGCCAAGGTTGCCGGTCCACTGCACGGCCAGCGCGTAGTGGTGCTCATGCAGGCTCACAGCGCCTGCCGGGCGTCGCCGGGAAGCACGTCAGCCGCGCGGGCGCGCAGAGCACGGGCAACGCCGTCGCGGTTTTCCAGCATCATGCGCCGCAGTGCGGCACTTTGAGGCGGCAGCGAGGCCAGGAAACCGTCCGTCCGGTCGATGGTGGCCTGCGTGGTCAGCAGCGCAGGGTAAAGGCCGACGACGATCTGCTGGGCGAGTGCGTGGGTGCGGGTTTCAACAATTCCCGGCACGGCCTGGAAGTACTTTTCGGCGTAGGGCTCGATGAGCGTCCGGTCCAGCACGCGCATGAAGCCGGTGACCGCCGAACCTTGCAGGGCATTGGACAGTTCCCCCTTGACCACGATGGCTTCCCATGCGGCGGCCTTTGCCTCCGGGGTGGGAATGGCAGCCTTCGCCAGCGCTGCAGCATTCTGCCCGCTGGAGGTGTTGTCCCGCTGGAGTTCCGCGTCGATTTCCGCCTGGCCGAGGCGCCCGCCGGCCACCAGCGAGGCCACCAGTTCCCAGCGCAGGTCCTGGTCCACGGCCAGTCCCTCCAGCGTCAGCGAACCATCCAGCAGTCCGGCCACCCGGTCCAGCTGCGATCCGCTGCGCGCCAGCAGCGCGAAGGACTTCACGAACTGCAGCTGGGCGTCGGAACCTCCGGGGACATCCGATGCCAGTTCCCACAGCCGGTCCGCGGCAGCCACGGCCGTCTGCTCGCGGTGCTCCTCGGCCACGTAGAAGTTCAGGGTGGTTGCCAGCTGGCGCAGCTGGACCAGGATCACCGACGAATCGGATTCCGCGGCCACGTTGGCCAGGATCAGCTCCACGTACCGCCGTGCCGGGGTCTCGCCGTCGCGGGCAGCGTCCCAGGCGGAATTCCATACGAGTGTCCGCGGCAGGCTCTGGCTGAAGTCCTTCAGGTGGGCGGTGGCCGTCGCCAGGGACTTTTCGTCAAGCCGGACCTTGGCGTAGGCAAGGTCGTCGTCATTGACCAGGACCAGGTCCGGCCGGGCCAGGCCCACCAGCCCGGGAACCTCGGTGCGCTCCCCGTCAACGTCCAGTTCCTCGCGGTGCACCCGCTCGAGCTTGCCCGCGCCGTTGAGGTTGTAGAAGCCCACGGCCAGCCGGTGCGGGCGGATGGTGGGCCATTCCTCGACGGCGGACTGCAGGATGGCGAAGGACGCCAGCCGGCCGTCCGCGTCCACCTCCAGCTCCGGTTTCAGCGCATTGACCCCCGCGGTCTCCAACCACTGCCGTCCCCAGATGTCCAGGTCGCGGCCGCTGGCTTTCTCCAGCTCCACCAGCAGGTCGTTGAGCTCGGTGTTCTGCCAGGAATGCTTGGCAAAGTACTCGCGCACGCCGGCCATGAACTGCTCCGGACCCACCCATGCCACCAGCTGGCGCAGGACGGAGGCGCCCTTCGCGTAGGTGATGCCGTCGAAGTTGACCTCCACATCCTGGAGGTCATTGATGTCCGCGAAAATCGGGTGCGTGGTGGGCAGCTGGTCCTGGCGGTAGGCCCAGGACTTCTCCACCGAGGCGAAGGTTGTCCAGGCGCTGGTGAAGGAGGTGGCCTCCACCGCCGCGAGGTGGGACATGTACTCCGCGAAGGACTCGTTCAGCCACAGATCGTTCCACCAGCGCATGGTCACCAGGTCCCCGAACCACATATGCGCCAGTTCGTGGAGGACGGTGATGGCGCGGCGCTCCACCTGTGCGTCCGGGACCTTGCTGCGGAAAACATAGCCTTCCAGGATGGTCACGGCGCCCGCGTTTTCCATGGCGCCGGCGTTGAATTCCGGCACGAACAGCTGGTCGTATTTCTCGAACGGGTACGGGCAGCCGAACTGTGCTTCGAAGAACCCGAACCCTTGCCGGGTCAGCTCGAAAATGTTGTCGGCGTCCAGGTACTGCATCAGGGACTTGCGGGCAAAGACGCCGAGCGGGATGACCCGGCCGTCGGAGCTGGTGACCTCGCTGCGCACGGACTGGTACGGGCCCGCGATCAGCGCCGTCACGTAAGAGGACAGCCGCGGCGTGGGGGAGAAGGACCACACGGAGCGGGCACCGCCGTCGTCCCCTGGCGCGGCTGCCACCGGCGGAGGGGTGGGGGAGTTGGAGATGACGTCCCAGTGCGAGGGCGCGGTCACCGTAAAGGCGAAGGCCGCTTTCAGGTCGGGCTGTTCGAACACGGCGAACATCCGGCGCGAATCGGGGACCTCGAACTGCGTGTAGAGGTAGACCTCGTTGTCCACCGGGTCCACGAAGCGGTGCAGGCCCTCACCGGTATTCATGTACGGGGCGTCGGCCACCACGGTCAGTTCGTTGTGCTCTTCAAGCCCGGGCAGCTGGATCCGCACGCCGTCCGCCACGGTGGCCGGATCGAGGCTCCGGCCGTTCAGGGTAACGCTGTGGACGGCCCGGGTGACGGCATCGATGAAGGTGGAGGATCCGGCCTTCGCGCTGAACTTCACCGTGGTGGTGCTGCCGAAGACCTCCCCGCCGCGAGTCAGGTCCAGGCTGACGTCGTAGGACTCGACCGTGATCAGTTCGGCGCGCTCGCGGGCTTCTGCACGCGTCAGGTTCATGCCTGGCAAAGTGGGGCCTCCAGAAAGATTCGTCTGCCGGCTGGCGATGCCCAGCGGCGGCACTGCTCATTCTTGCATTCCTTCACCCCGGGACAAGTAGCGCGGCTCACAGTGGGTACGAATGGAGGTAGGAAGGGACGCGCGCGGCAGGAGTAGCGTTACATTATGGGCAAGTTCATGGAATCGGTGGACACCAGGGCCCTGCGCTTTGCCGCAGGCTACCCGGTGGTGCTGGCGGGCGCCTTCGTAGTGTGTGCTTTCCTGCTCCGCCCGGACCTTCCCGAGCCGCTCGCCATCCGGTGGACGGACGACGGCGGCGCGGCCTTCGCGCCCTTCGGCGCCTACGTGGGCGTGGGGGCCGCGATGATCGTGCTTTCCGGCTGGCTGGTGCTCTCGCAGGCACTGCCCATCTCCCGGCCTGTGCTGATGCGCCGGATCATGATGGGCGCAGGGCTTTTCCTTGCCCTGTTCGTCACCAGCGTGCTGGCTGCCGGCCTGGTAGGCCAGGCCGGACTCGCGGACGCCCGGGAGTCCCGGGTGGACATGACGGTCCTGGCGCTCGGCAGCGGCGCGGCAGTGTCGCTGGGGGTGGTGATGGCTTTCGTCTTCAAAGCCGACCAGCAGTGGTCGCCGGACGATGACCGGGCACTCCAGTTGGCTATCGCCAGGGATGCGGACCCGGACCTGGCCCGGGACAACATCCGGCTCTGGGTCCACGCCCGCAGTTCCGTCTTCATCATGATCGCCATCGCATCGCTGTTTCCCTCGGCACTCATTGCGGTTGCCGTGCCGTGGCTCGGTGCGCTCCTGGTGCTCCTCGCGCTCGTGGGCGCGGCGTTCCTGTGCGCCAGGATCAAGGCGGACCGCCGCGGCCTGAAAGTCCTGCTTGCCGGCATCGTGCCGGTGATGAACGTGCCCGCCGGCGCCATCTCCGGGGCCACCGCAGCCGACGTCAAGGCCGCCGACTATGGCGGGTGGGGCTATCGGCACCACGACGGAACTGCAGCCATGCTCGTCAGCAGCGGGCCCGCCGTCGTCGTCAACAAGACCGACGGGCAGCGCCTCGCCGTAAGCGGCGGCAGTCCGGCCTCGGCGGCCAGGCTGGCTGAAGTGCTGACCCGCGTGGCGGCGCGTGCGCGGCGGGGCGGCGGGCCCGCGCCAGCACCCGGCCAGCCGCAGTCCTAGTATTCTTGACGGTGTTGTCCTGACCCTGGCCAGCGCCGCGCGAGCCTGCGGCCGGCGCCACCGACCGAACGGATTCTGCTCGTGACTTCTTCCCCCGGCTTCCCGCGCGTCCACATCGCCACCGACCACGCGGGCATGGAACTCAGCGCCCACCTGGTATCGCACCTGACCGGCAAGGGATACGAGGTGGTGGACCACGGACCCAAGGTCTACGACGCCCAGGATGACTACCCGTCCTTCTGCATCAACGCAGCCCTTGCCGTGGTGGCGGACCAGCAGGCCGGGGTGCACGCCCTGGGCATCGTGCTGGGCGGCTCGGGCAACGGCGAGCAGATTGCCGCCAACAAGGTCAAGGGTGTCAGGGCTGCCCTGGCCTGGAACCTTTCCACTGCCAAACTGGCGAGGGAGCACAATGACGCGAACGTCGTTGCCGTGGGCGGCCGCCAGCACACGGTCGAGGAAGCCACCGAACTGATCGAAGCCTTCCTGACGGAGCCGTTCAGCAACGACGAACGCCACGTTCGCCGGATCGGCAAGATTGCCGCCTATGAAACCACCGGCGAGGTCATCGAGTAGTGCCTGAAGGGCATTCCGTCCGCCGGCTGGCACGGCAGTTCGGGGACGTGTTCGGCGGACGGCGGCTCAGTGTGTCCAGCCCGCAGGGACGGTTCAGTGCGGGCGCCGCCCTCCTGGACGGGCACAGAATGACGGCCGCCGACGCACACGGAAAACACCTTTTCCTGCACTTCGACAACGCCCTGGTGCTGCACGTCCACCTGGGCCTCTACGGCGCCTGGAGCTTCGGCGGCGACAGCACCTTTACCGGCTCCTCGAGCATTGGTGCGCCGCGGCGGATAGGGGAGCAGGAGACTTTCGCAGCGGCGGCCGACGACGACGCGGACGGCGGGGGTGATGCCGGCTACGCGGGTCCGCCCGCACCCGTGGGGGCTGTGCGGGTCAGGCTTGCCGCCAGCAACGGCTGGGCTGACCTGCGGGGCGCAACCACCTGCGAAACCATCACCGCTGCCGAAGCTGACGCCGTCCTTGCCCGGCTGGGTCCGGACCCGCTCCGGAACCTGCGGGGCGACGCCGGGCGCTTCGCCGCAAACCTGCAGGGCCGCAAGGCTCCGCTGGCGGCGCTCCTGATGGACCAGAAGATCATCGCCGGTGTGGGCAACGTCTACCGCGCCGAGGTCCTGTTCCGGCGCCGCCTGGACCCCTGGTTGCCGGGCAGTGACGTTCCTGAGCCCGCGGCACGCAGGCTGTGGCGCGACGTCGTGTCCGTCATGAACGACGGCGTGTCCGACGGCCGGATCATTACGACGCCGCCCAAGTATTGGTCGGATCACGGCAAAGCAGCGGGCCGGGCGGGGGCTGCACGGGCTGCGGCGCTGCCCAAGTCGGAAACCTACCCAGCCAGGGACAACGCGCACTTTGTGTATAAACGGGACGGGCTGCCCTGCCGGGTTTGCCGCACCACGGTATTGATGTCAGAACTGGTGGGGCGCAAACTTTACTGGTGCCCGTCCTGCCAGCAGTCTTAACACGAAAAAAGCCCTTCATCTGAAGGGCTTTTTTGTTGGGCGGATATTTGTCCAGTGGAGGGGACGACGGGAATCGAACCCGCGTAATCAGTTTGGAAGACTGAGGCTTTACCATTAAGCTACGTCCCCGAAAGAAGCTGCATCTGCAATGTTAGCAGGCCGGCAACTTCGGGCTGGCTGTCCAAGCCGGATACAACTAAACCTAATCCATGGCCTACGTGTCAAATGTGCAAACACGGCGCGTATCACCGTAGACTTGCCTGTGCACTAACGGGGTGTAGCTCAGCTTGGCTAGAGCGCCTGCTTTGGGAGCAGGAAGTCGCAGGTTCAAATCCTGTCACCCCGACTCTGCGGCCCGGACCACACGGCCTGGACAAAACATTGCGTTTGCAGAAACCCATCCCACAATCCCAGGAGTACTTAGACCGTGAAGAGCGCTGTCGAGAACCTCACCCCCACGCGGGTCAAGCTCAACGTTGAGGTTCCCTTTGAGGAACTGAAGCCCAGCATCGACTCGGCTTACAAGACTGTTGCTTCGCAGATCCAGGTCCCTGGGTTCCGTAAGGGCAAGGTACCCGCCAAGCTCATCGACCAGCGCGTCGGCCGCGGTTACGTCCTGGAGACGGCCATCAACGAAGGCCTCAACGGCTGGTACCAGGCCGCCGTGCAGGAATCCGGCATCCGTCCCCTGAGCCGTCCCGAGGTTGAGATCACCGAGGTCCCGGACCCCTCCGCAACGGACGGCGGCCTGAAGTTCGCCGCCGAGGTTGACGTCCGCCCCGAAATTGAACTCCCGGACTACTCCGGCATCAAGGTTGAGGTCGCTGCGGCCCAGTCCTCCGACGAAGACGTGGACAAGGCCCTGGACGAACTGCGCGGCCGCTTCGGCACGCTCAAGTCCGTTGACCGTCCCGCCGCCGATGGTGACTTCCTCACCATCGACATCACCGCCACCATTGACGGCGAAGAGGTTGACTCCGCCGCCGGCCTGTCCTACCAGGTGGGCGCAGGCACCATGCTCGAAGGCATGGACGAGGCCGTCACCGGCCTCAGCGCCGACGAGGACGCCATCTTCGACACCACCCTGGTGGGTGGCGACCACGCCGGTGAAGCCGCCCAGGTCAAGGTGGTCGTGAAGGCCGTCAAGGAGCGCGAACTCCCTGAGGCGAACGACGACTTCGCCCAGCTCGCCTCCGAGTTCGACACCCTTGCCGAACTGCGCGAAGACCTGGCCAAGCAGGCCGCCGATTCCAAGATCGTGGAGCAGGGCGTTGAAGCCCGCGACAAGGTCCTGGACAAGCTCGTTGAGCTCGTCGAGGTTCCCGTGCCGGATTCGGTCGTCGAAGAGCAGCTCGAAGCCCACTTCAAGGAGGGCAACGGCCACGGCGAAGGCGAGCACGACACCGAGGAGCACCGTGAAGAGGTGCGCGCCAACACCGCGCGTGCCTTCCAGAACGAGATCATCCTCGACGCCATAGCCGAAAAGGAAGAAGTCAACGTCAGCCAGAACGAGCTGATCGACTACATCGTCACCACCGCCAGCCAGTACGGCATGGACCCCAACCAGTTCGCCCAGATCATCGACCAGAGCGGCCAGGTTCCCATGATGGTCTCCGAGGTCCGCCGCCGTAAGGCACTGGCCGTCGTGCTGGGCCAGGCAGAGGTCACCGACACCGAGGGCAACGCCGTCGACCTGTCCGACTTCGTGCGTCCCGGCGGCGAAGAGGAAGCCCCCGCGGCCGAGGCTCCCGAGGCAGAAGCCCCGGCGGCTGATGAAGCAGAGACCGCCGCAGTTGAGGAAGACAAGGCAGAGGCCAAGGCCTAGGCCCGAACCGCGCTGCCGACGGCCCCTGGATCACTGATCCGGGGGCCGTTTGCGTTTGCTCGGTGCTGCCGCAGGCCAGGGCCCGCCGATCGTGCGCCGTCAGCGAACAGCCCTCGGTGCACGAACAAAACGCCTGTGAAACCGGTTAGTGTCCAAGTAGTGATTTTCAGTGATGTCACCGTCACCAGCGAGAGGTAAGTACACATGTCACAGCACCCAGAGTCCCCCCGGATGGCGACTGTCGATCCTGCAGCCCAGGACAACTACATCTACAACCGGCTCCTGAAAGAGCGCATCATCTGGTTGGGCTCCGAGGTGCGTGACGACAACGCCAACGCCATCTGCTCACAGCTCCTCCTCCTGTCCGCGGAGAACCCGGACAAGGACATCTACCTCTACATCAACTCACCGGGCGGCTCCGTGACGGCCGGCATGGCCATCTACGACACCATGCAGTTCATCCCGAACGACGTCGTGACCGTGGCCACGGGCCTGGCGGCCTCCATGGGCCAGTTCCTGCTGTCCTCCGGCACCAAGGGCAAGCGGTACGCCACCCCCAACGCCCGCGTCCTGATGCACCAGCCCTCGGGCGGCATCGGCGGCACGGCCTCCGACATCAAGATCCAGGCCGAGCTCATCCTGCACATGAAGAAGGTCATGGCTGAACTCACTGCAGAGCAGACCGGCCAGACCGTGGAAACCATCCTCAAGGACAACGACCGTGACAAGTGGTTCACGGCAACCGAAGCCCTCGAGTACGGCTTCTTCGACAAGATCGCGGCCCACGCCGGCTCGGTCGCCGGCGGCGGCGGAACCTCCAACGGTTCGTCCGGCGAGTCAGCTTCCCAGAACTAACCCGGCACCAAGAACACTCAGATCAGGAGCAAAGAACATGAACTACAACTTCGGGTGGTCTGCCGGTAATCTTCCGTCCAGCCGCTACGTCCTGCCCCAGTTTGAGGAGCGCACGCCCTACGGCTTCAAGCGCCAGGACCCGTACACCAAGCTTTTCGAGGACCGCATCATCTTCCTCGGTGTGCAGGTGGACGATGCCTCGGCTGACGACATCATGGCCCAGCTGCTGGTCCTGGAATCCACGGACCCGGACCGTGACATCACCCTGTACATCAACTCGCCCGGCGGATCCTTCACCGCCATGACGGCGATCTACGACACCATGCAGTACATCCGGCCCGAGATCCAGACCGTTTGCCTGGGCCAGGCTGCCAGTGCCGCCGCGGTGCTGCTAGCAGCCGGAACGCCCGGCAAGCGCCTGGCGCTGCCCAACGCCCGTGTCCTGATCCACCAGCCCGCGCTGTCCGGCGGCCAGGGCGGACAGGCCTCGGACCTGGAGATCCAGGCTGCCGAGGTGATGCGCATGCGTTCCTGGCTTGAGGACACGCTGGCCCACCACTCCGGACGGACGTCGGAGCAGGTCAACAACGACATCGAGCGCGACAAGATCCTGACCGCAGAGGAAGCCCAGGTGTACGGGCTGATCGACCAGGTCCTGGACTCACGCAAGATCAAACCGCAGGCCATCACCAGGTAGCGGTAAAGTAAAGCGCCGGTGGCGCCAATCATTTGGCTCCACCGGCCTTTTCCTTCCACCCTCGGAAGCGAATGTGACCTAGAGTGGATGTTGTCACAACCGGTCCTCGCAGGCTGGTGGAGATTCCAGCAACGGTGCAAGGCTGCCTGGCAGCAAGATACTAAGGGGTTCACATATGGCTCGGATTGGCGAGAGCACGGATCTGCTGAAGTGCTCTTTCTGTGGAAAGAGCCAGAAGCAGGTGCGCAAGCTCATTGCCGGGCCCGGTGTCTACATCTGCGATGAGTGCATTGAGCTTTGCAACGAAATCATCGAAGAAGAGCTGGCGGAAGTTGCGGACCTGGGAAGCTTCGAACTGCCCAAGCCCCGCGAAATCTTCGATTTCCTGCAGGAGTACGTCATCGGCCAGGAGCCGGCCAAGCGTTCCCTCGCCGTTGCCGTCTACAACCACTACAAGCGGATCCAGGCCGGGCATGCACCGAAGTCCGGCAGCCTGGCCGACGGCGGCCACCACGACGACGTTGAAATAGCCAAGTCGAACATCCTCCTGATCGGGCCCACCGGCTGCGGCAAAACCTACCTCGCGCAGACGCTCGCCCGCCGCCTCAACGTGCCGTTCGCGGTGGCCGACGCCACGGCCCTGACGGAGGCCGGCTATGTGGGTGAGGATGTGGAGAACATCCTCCTCAAACTTATCCAGGCCGCCGACTACGACGTCAAAAAGGCCGAGCAGGGCATCATCTACATCGACGAGATCGACAAAATCTCCCGTAAGAGCGAAAACCCCTCCATCACCCGCGACGTCTCGGGCGAGGGCGTCCAGCAGGCGCTCCTGAAGATCCTGGAGGGGACGGTGGCGTCCGTTCCGCCGCAGGGCGGCCGGAAGCACCCCCACCAGGAATTCATCCAGATCGACACCACCAACGTGCTGTTTATCGTGGCGGGCGCCTTCGCCGGCCTGGAGGAAATCATCGGCTCCAGGTCAGGACGGAAGGGCATCGGCTTCGGCGCGCCCCTCAACGAGGCCAGCAAGAAGGTGGACTCCTACGGCGAGGTCATGCCGGAGGACTTGCTGAAGTTCGGACTGATCCCGGAATTCATCGGTCGGCTCCCCGTGATCACAACGGTCTCCAACCTGGACCGCGACGCCCTGATCCAGATCCTTTCCACGCCCAAGAACGCGCTGGTGAAGCAGTACCAGAAGATGTTCCAGATCGACGGCGTGGAGCTGGTGTTCGATGAAACAGCGCTCAACGCCATCGCCGACCAGGCGTTGGAGCGCGGTACCGGCGCCCGCGGCCTGCGGGCCATCATGGAGGAGGTCCTGCTTCCCGTGATGTTTGATCTCCCCAGCCGCGAAGACGTGGCAAGCGTCGTCATTACCGAGGACGTCGTCCTGAAGGGCGCTGAGCCCACCATGATCCCGCATGTGACCAAGCGCCGGAAGTCTGCCTGATCCCCGCACAGCGCCCTTAACCGCAGCACCACTTACACGTCGTGGCTGCCCTGCGCCACTGAGACCAGCGAAGGAATTCCCTATGACTGAGCCCGTAAAAAACAAGGCCGACTTCTGGTTCGATCCGCTGTGTCCTTTCGCCTGGATCACCTCGCGCTGGATCGGTGAGGTGGAAGGCGTCCGCGACATCGAAACGCAGTGGCACGTCATGAGCCTGGCCGTCCTCAACGAAGGCCGCGACCTTGAACCCGGCTACCGCGAATCCATGGATAACGCCTGGGGCATGGTCCGCGTGATCGTTGCCGCCCAGGAGCAGCATGGCAAGGGCACGGTCAAGGCACTTTACGATGCCATGGGCACGTTGATCCATGAGCAAGGCGAAAAGGATCGCGACCTTGTGATCAGCAAAGCACTTGCTGAATGCGGCCTTCCCGCATCACTGGCCGGAGCCGCGGCCACAGACGCCTATGATCCCCAGCTCCGGGCCAGCCACGAGGAGGGCATCTCCCTGGTGGGCCAGGACGTCGGAACCCCGGTGGTGGCCTTCAACGGGACAGCCTTCTTCGGCCCTGTCCTGACCCGCATCCCGCGCGGCGAGGAGGCGGGCAGGCTGTGGGATGCCACCACCGCGATCGCTTCCTACCCGCACTTCTTCGAACTGAAGCGGAGCAGGACCGAACGCCCCGAATTCGACTAGGACCACTCCCTCCGGCAGGACCCGGCGGGAGGGCAAGGAGCCCCGGCAGAACTACTCGTTTGTAGTTCTGCCGGGGCTCTTGCGCATGGGGGTGGGCGGGACAACAATAGTTCTTACCCACTTCGAAAGAAGGGGGACGCAGAAACCAAAGATTCAGTGATATGCATCCGACGCAGCCATCGGCAAAGTCAGGATGCAAGCTACAAGTGACGAACGTAGGAAGACCTGAAGATCCGAGGATTCTGCCAGACCATCAAGACGTCACCGGATGGCCGAAAAGTCGAAGCCCCACCAACGGCAAAACGCTGATGGGGCTTCCCCTTTGCCCGGAAACAGGGCCCGAACCTCCCTAGGCCTTGGCCGGCTCCTCTGTCGGAGCCAGCGCCACGTCGGTTACGGCCAGCTCACCCTCACCCACCACGAGCGAGATTTCGCGGGCATTCGACGCTGCCTTCAGGTCAGCCAGGCCGGCCTGCAGCTGCGCGGCCAGCTCTTCGGGTGCCGTGATCGTCGCGGAGAGCACCTCGGTGCGTTGCTTGACCTTCGCCTCGGACTTCGCCTTGCGGACTCCGCTGAGGGCCAGCCCCACGGTGGCAAGCATGCCGGTGTCACCCCCCGGTACCTCAAGCGCGGCCGGCCACTCTGCCCGGTGGACCGAGCCCTTGCGCCACCAGCTCCATACCTCTTCGGTGGCGAAGGGCAGGAACGGCGCGAAGAGCCGCAGCAGGGTATCCAGGGTGGTGGCGAGTGCGGCCAGCACCGACGCCTGCTCGGCTTCGCCGGCGGCGCCGTACGCCCGGTCCTTGATCAGCTCCACGTAGTCGTCGGTGAACTGCCAGAAGAAGCTTTCGGTGATCTGGAGTGCCCGGGCGTAGTCGTAGTTCTCGAAGGCCCTGGTGGACTGGGCCACCACCTCGGAAAGCTGCGCCAGCACTGCCCGGTCCAAGGGATTGGCCAGGACGGCGAGGTCGTCCGAAACCACAGAGTTCTCGGTGGCACCGAGGTTCAGCACGAACTTCGAGGCGTTCAGCAGCTTGATGGCCAGGCGGCGCCCGATCTTCATCTGCGCAATCTCATAGGCGGTGTCGGCACCGAGCTTCGCGGAAGCAGCCCAGTAGCGGACGGCGTCGGAGCCGTATTCCTCCAGCACGTCGGTGGGGACCACCACGTTGCCCTTGGACTTGGACATCTTCTTGCGGTCCGGGTCCAGGATCCAGCCGGAGATCGCGGCGTGCTTCCACGGTGCGCTGTTCTCCAGGGCATCGGCGCGGACCACGGAGGAGAAGAGCCAGGTCCGGATGATGTCGTGGCCCTGGGGGCGGACATCGAACGGGAACACCTTGGCAAAGAGGTCCTCGTCCCGCTTCCAGCCGCCCACGATTTTCGGAGTCAGCGAGGACGTGGCCCACGTGTCCAGGATGTCGGCGTCCCCGGTGAAGCCGCCGGGAACATCGCGCTGCGCTTCCTCGTAGCCAGGTGCGGCGTCAGCCGCCGGGTCAACGGGCAGCTGTTCGTCCGAGGGGACGATGGGGGAGTCGTAGTCGGGGTTGCCGTCGGCGTCCAGCGGATACCAGACGGGGATGGGCACGCCGAAGAAGCGCTGGCGGGAGACCAGCCAGTCACCGTTGAGGCCCGCGATCCAGTTCTCGTAGCGGGAGCGCATGAAGGCGGGGTGGAAGTCGATTTCGTGACCCCGGGCGATGAGCCGTTCCCGGCGGTCCTCGTCGCGGCCGCCGTTGCGGATGTACCACTGGCGTGACGTGACGACTTCCAGGGGCTTGTCGCCCTTTTCGTAGAAGTTCACCGGGTGCATGATCTTCTTGGGTTCGCCATCCAGCAGCTCTGCTGCGGTGAGGAGCTTCACCACTTCTTCCTTGGCGCTGAAGACGGTCTTGCCTGCGATGGCGGCAAAGGCCTGGCGGCCCTCGTCGGTGGTGATCCACTCGGGCGCCTCGCTGATGATCCTGCCGTCCCGGCCCACGATGGCGCGGGTGGGCAGCTGCAGTTCGCGCCACCAGGTGACGTCGGTCAGGTCGCCGAAGGTACACACCATGGCGATGCCGGAGCCCTTGTCCGCTTTGGCGAGCGGGTGGGCCTTGACCTCAAGCTCCACGCCGAACAGCGGGGACGTGACCTTCTTGCCGAACAGCGGCTGGTACCGTTCGTCGTCGGGATTGGCCACCAGCGCGGCGCAGGCCGCGAGCAGTTCGGGGCGGGTGGTCTCGATGTAGATCTTTTCCCCGTCCCCGGTGAAGAACGGGTAGCGGTAGTACGCCCCCGGAACCTCGCGGTCCTCCAGTTCGGCCTGCGCAACAGCGGTCCGGAACGTGACGTCCCAGAGGGTGGGTGCCTCGGCCATGTAGGCGTCACCGGCGGCCAGGTTGGCCAGGAAGGCCCGCTGGGACACCGCCCGGGAGTTGTCGTCGATGGTGCGGTACGTCAGTTCCCAGTCAACGGAAAGGCCCAGCGTCTGGAAGAGGTTCTCGAAGACCTTCTCGTCCTCAACCGCCAGTTCTTCACACAGTTCAATGAAGTTGCGGCGGGAGACCACGTCAAAGTCCCGCTGGTTCTTGGCGGGTTGCGCCGGCGGCTGGTAGTCGGGGTTGTACGGGATGGAGGGGTCGCAGCGGACGCCGTAGTAGTTCTGCACCCGGCGTTCGGTGGGCAGGCCGTTATCGTCCCAGCCCATGGGGTAGAAGACGTTCTTGCCGGTCATGCGCTGGTAGCGGGCCAGCACGTCGGTCTGCGTGTAGGAAAACATGTGTCCCACGTGCAGCGATCCGGAGGCGGTGGGCGGAGGTGTGTCGATCGAATAGACCTGGTCCCGGGTGGTCTCCCGGCGGAACTTGTAGGTCCCTTCGGTGAGCCACCGCTGCGTGAGGGCAGCTTCAAGGCCCTCGAGGGCCGGCTTGTCCGGAACGTTGATGGGGGTGGTGGTGGGCGTGTCTGTACCCTGTTTGTCTTCAGCCATCTGCCAATTGTTTCATGTCCCGGCGGTTCCCCCGCCCGTCGGCAGGCGGCCCGGCCGCGTTCATCAGGCGAAACGGTCCGGGGCCGCGGCGCTGCTGTCACCGCTAGGGTGGTGCCATGACTGACGATTTTCAGAAAAAGGCAGCTTTGGTGACCGGTGCTAGCAGCGGAATCGGGGAGGCCACCGTCCATGCCCTGGCAGCTGAAGGGTGGAAGGTCTTTGCCGTGGCCCGCCGCGCAGAACGCCTTGCCGCCCTGGAAAAGGAGACCGGCGCCGTCGGCATTCCTGCGGATATTTCAGAGGACGACGACGTGTCCCGGCTTCTGGCGCAGGTCACCGAAGCCGGCGGCATCGACACGCTGGTCAACATTGCCGGTGGTGCCCGGGGCGCCGACCCAATCGGTTCAGCGGACACGGGCGACTGGGAGTGGATGTACCGCGTCAACGTACTGGGCACCATGAAAATCATCCGGGCCTTCCTGCCCATGCTGCGCTCCCACGGGGAAGGCACGGTGCTCAACCTGACCTCCACCGCGGCGCTGGCCCCCTACGAGGGCGGGGGCGGCTACAACGCCGCGAAGTCCGCCCAGCAGGCCCTGACGGGGGCGCTCCGGCTGGAAGAGGCCGAACACAACGTCCGGGTGATCGAGGTGGCACCCGGGCTGGTCCAGACCGAGGAGTTCGCCCTGAACCGGCTTGGTGACCGGCAGGCCGCCGACAAGGTCTACCAGGGAGTGGAGAAGCCGTTGACGGCGGACGACGTGGCCGAAGTGGTGCGATATGCCGTGAGCGTTCCGCACCACGTGAACCTGGACCGGATCGTGGTCCGGCCGGTTGCCCAGGCCGCCAACCACAAGCTCATCCGGAAGGGATAACGGCTACGGCACCACCAGGCGGGCCACCACAGCTGCATGGTCCGTCCCCGGCAGGGCCACCACCTGGAAATCGGTGACCGTGATGCCCGGACTCACCAGCACATGGTCCAGGGCAACGAACGCGGGAACGGCCGCATTGACGGGCCAGGTGGGGGCAAGGGCCTTGCCGGTGGCCTGGGCGGCGTCGGTAAGTCCGGTGCCCAGCAGTTCACGGAACTCGCGGTGGTCCGCACTGGCGTTGAAGTCGCCGAGGAAGATGGCCTGCCGGCCGGCTGGCACGTCCCGCCACAGCCCGCCCAGCTGCCGCAGTTCGGACCGCCAGAACGGTGTGTGGCCGGGGCGCGGGGAGTCCACGTGGACTGCCGTCAGGTGGACGGGTGCGGATGCGGCAGGGACCGTGGCCACGGCACGGGTCTGGTAGAACACTGAGCCGTGCACGCGTTCCGACTGGTCCAGGGGGAACCGGGAGAAGAGGGCACTTCCGGTGCCGGCCCAGTCCACGTCCAGGGCGCGGGCCGGCAGCAGCTCGCCCAGCCCGGCCGCGTCCAGCTCCTCCAGTCCGGCGGGAGCCAGCTCCGGCAGCGCCAGGATGTCCACGCTCCGGTTCCGGGCTTCTGCAACGAGAACGTCGGGGGCGATGCCGGTGGAGCCGACATTCACCGCCATAACCGTCAATTGCTGCCCGCCCGGCGCCGCCCCGGCCCTGGCCGCGGCAGCCGACCGGGCTGCAGCGGCAGTGCCTCCCGGCGGCAGCACACGATCCAGCACCGCGCCGAGCTGGATGGCCAGTACTCCGGCCACCAAAGCTCCACAAAAAGCCCTGCGGGTGCCGGGATGCAGCCATAGGGCTGCCACGGCGCACGCAAGTCCCGCCGTCGTGGCCGCCAGGCTCGCGGGAAACACCGACAGCAGCTGTACCCAGGGTGTCCCGATGTCCCACGGAACCAGGCGCAGGAGAACCAGTCCGGCACCGGGCGCGGCCAGGAGAGCCGCTGCGAACAGCCACCAGCGCCCCCGCCGCCGGGGCCTCCCGGGGCGCGTGCCGCCGTCGTAGTTCCGCATAGGCTCCATTATTGGTGGCCGGGCCACGGAAATAGTAGACTCGAAGTCGGCTACGACCCGGCAATCACCGGTGAGCTTCCGGAAGAACACGCGGACCGCCCTGCAGGGGCATCGCGCCAGTAGAACCGGACGGGTAAGCCCGTCACAGCAGTAACGAGTGGCCGCCGCGGCGCCGTTCCCCCGGGAACGCACAGCGACGGTAAGTGAGGTGGTACCGCGGTGAGCGTGGAGTCCGGCGGACAACACAGCAACCCGTCCTCGCATCCTGAACGGAACAAACGGCGCGAGCCGCCAGTTCGCCACGCTCAACCCAGGATGTCGACATGACGTATTACCCCAAAGCCTCAGCCTCCACCTCTGCCAGCGGTACTGCAGGTGTTTCCGCCTCCGTGAAGTTTCCGGAGATCGAAGAGCGCATCCTGAAGTACTGGGACCAGGACGGCACCTTCCAGGCCAGCATCGACCAGCGCAGCGCGGACAAGCCCGGCGGCGAGCCGGGCAGCAACGAGTTCGTGTTCTACGACGGCCCGCCCTTCGCAAACGGGCTTCCGCACTACGGCCACCTGCTCACCGGCTACGCCAAGGACCTGGTGGGCCGCTACCAGACCCAGCGCGGCAAGCGCGTGGAGCGGCGCTTCGGCTGGGACACGCACGGCCTGCCCGCCGAACTGGAGGCGATGAAGCAGCTGGGCATGACGGACAAGACCCAGATCGAAGCCATGGGCATCGACAAGTTCAACGACGCCTGCCGCGCCTCCGTGATGAAGTACGCCGACGAATGGCGGAACTACGTCACGCGGCAGGCACGCTGGGTGGACTTCGACAACGACTACAAGACGCTCAATGTCGAGTACATGGAGTCGGTCCTCTGGGCCTTCAAGCAGCTGCACGAGAAGGGCCTGACCTACAACGGCTACCGCGTGCTTCCGTACTGCTGGAAGGACGAGACGCCGCTGTCCAACCACGAACTTCGGATGGACGACGACGTCTACAAAAACCGGCAGGACCAGACCGTCACGGTCACCTTCCCCATCACGGCGGGGGAGTCGGACCTGTCGAAGCAGCTCGCCGGCGTCCAGGCCCTCGCCTGGACCACCACGCCCTGGACCCTCCCCACAAACGCTGCGCTCGCCGTCGGGCCTTCCATCACCTACGCCGTGCTTCCCGCGGGCCCGAACGGGATCAAGGCTGCGTCCGGGGAGGCACCCGTGACGGGAAGCTTCCTGCTGGCCGCCGACCTGGTGGGCAACTACGCCAAGGACCTGGGCTACGACGACTTCGAAGCCGCCCAGGCAGCCGTGGTGTCCACGCACACCGGTGCCGAGCTGGAGGGGCTTGCCTACGAGCCGCTGTGGCACGACTTTGCCGACAACGAAAAGTACGGCATGGAGAACGCCTGGCGCTTCCTGGTGGCCGACTACGTCACCACCACCGACGGCACCGGCATCGTCCACCAGGCCCCGGCCTACGGCGAGGATGACCAGAAGGTCTGCGAGGAAGCCGGCATCCCCGTCATCCTTTCCGTTGACGAGGGCGCAAAGTTCCTGCCCCTGTTCAAGCACGGCGACCTGCATGACATCGTGGGCCTGCAGGTGTTCGAGGCCAACAAGCCCATCACGCAGGTGCTCCGCGCCCAGGGCCGCCTGGTCCGCCAGGCCAGCTACGAGCACAGCTACCCGCACTGCTGGCGCTGCCGCAACCCGCTGATCTACCGCGCCGTGTCTTCCTGGTACGTGGAGGTCACCAAGTTCAAGGACCGGATGTCCGAACTGAACCAGGAGATCAACTGGATCCCCGGGAACGTCAAGGACGGCCAGTTCGGCAAATGGCTGGAAAACGCGCGCGACTGGTCCATCAGCCGCAACCGCTACTGGGGCAGCCCCATCCCGGTGTGGCAGTCCAGCGACCCCGAATACCCCCGCACCGACGTCTACGGCTCCCTCGCCGAGATCGAGGCGGACTTCGGCCGGCTGCCGCTGAACAAGGACGGCCAGGTGGACCTCCACCGGCCGTTCATCGACGAGCTCACCAGGCCCAACCCGGACGATCCCCGCACACCGGAAGAGGGCCAGTCCGTGATGCGCCGCGTGGAGGACGTGCTGGACGTCTGGTTCGATTCCGGCTCCATGCCGTACGGCCAGGTGCACTACCCGTTCGAAAATGAAGCCTGGTTCGATACCCACAACCCGGCTGACTTCATCGTGGAGTACATCGGCCAGACCCGCGGCTGGTTCTACATGCTGCACATCCTTTCCACGGCGCTCTTCGACCGGCCGGCGTTCCGGAACGTCATCAGCCACGGCATCGTGCTGGGGTCCGACGGGCAGAAGATGTCCAAGAGCCTGCGGAATTACCCGGACGTGTCCGAGGTCCTGGACCGCGACGGCTCCGACGCCATGCGCTGGTTCCTCATGTCCAGCCCCATCCTTCGCGGCGGCAACCTGGTGGTCACCGAGCAGGGCATCCGCGACGGCGTCCGCCAGGTGATCCTGCCGCTGTGGAACGTGTACAGCTTCTTCACGCTCTACACGAACGCTGCCAACGGCGGGGCCGGGTACGACGCGCGGCTCCGCTATGACGGCTATGCAGACACGCTGGACCAGTACCTGCTGGCGAACACCGGCGAACTTGTCAGCACCATGACCGAACGCCTGGACGAGTACGACATCTCGGGCGCCTGCGACGCCCTGCGCAGCTACCTGGACATGCTCACCAACTGGTACGTGCGCCGCAGCCGTCAGCGGTTCTTCGACGAGGACCAGGACGCCTTCGACGCGCTCTTCACGGCGCTGGAAACGGTGGCCCGTGCGGCCGCCTCCCTGCTGCCGCTGGTGTCCGAGGAGATCTGGCGGGGCCTCACCGGCGGACGCTCCGTGCACCTGGCCGACTGGCCGGATGCGGCACTGTTCCCGGCCAATCCGGACTTGGTCCAGGCCATGGACAAGGTCCAGCAGATCTGCTCCACGGGTTCCTCGCTCCGCAAGGCTGCGAACCTCCGTGTCCGACTTCCGCTCCACGAGCTGACCGTGGTGGCACCGGGTGCCGACGCGCTGGAAGGTTTTGCCGGCGTCGTCGCGGACGAACTCAACCTCCGCTCCGTCCGCCTGCTGGATGCTGCGACGGCATCGCCTGAGGAGTTCGGGATCCAGCAGAAACTGGTGGTCAACGCCCGGGCCGCCGGCCCGCGGCTCGGCAAGAACGTCCAGCTGGCCATCAAAGGCTCCAAGTCCGGTGACTGGTCCGTGGACGACGACGGTGTGGTCACCGCAGGCGGGCTCCAGCTGGAACCGCAGGAGTACACCCTGGAAACCGTCGTTGCGGAGTCCGACGGCGGTGCCGCCTCCACCAAGGCAGTGGCAGTCCTGCCCGGCGGCGGCTTCGTGGTCCTGGACACCGAGGTCACGCCCGAACTGGAAGCGGAAGGCCTGGCGAGGGACATGGTCCGCGCCATCCAGCAGGCACGCAAGGACGCCGGACTCAACGTCAGCGACCGGATACGGACCTCCGTGACCGCCCGGCAGAACGTCGTCGACGCCCTGCTGGCAAACGCCGGCCTGGTCAAGGGCGAGACCCTGACCGTGGACCTCCTGGCGGAACCCGGGCACCTGGACGAGCCCGCCGTCGTCGTGGAAAAAGTGGAGGCCGGAGCATGAGCGATTATTTCTCGGTAGAGAGTGTCTACGCAGAACTGCTGGGCCGGGCACCGGAAAACAAGATGGAACCCCGGCTGGCCCCGCTGTTCCGGGCCATGGACGTGCTGGGGGAGCCCAACAAGGCGTTCCCGATCATCCACGTGACCGGAACCAACGGCAAGACCTCCACGGCGCGGATGATCGAATCAGTCCTGCGCGCGCATGGACTGAGCACGGGCCGCTACACCAGCCCCCACCTGACCAAGGTCACCGAACGGATCAGCATCGACGGCCACCCGGTTTCCGACGAGACCTTCGTCCGCATCTGGGACGAAATCAGGCCCTACCTGCAGATTGTGGACTCCGAGTTGGAGGCCGAGGGACAGCCCCGGCTCACGTACTTCGAGTGCCTCACCATCCTCGGCTTCGCCATCTTCGCTGACCAGCCGGTGAACGTGGCCGTCATCGAAGTGGGCCTGGGCGGGATCACCGACGCCACCAACGTGGGGGACGGCCAGGTCTCCGTCATCACGCCCATTTCCCTGGACCACACGGACCTCCTGGGCGACACCACGGAAGACATCGCCCACGAGAAAGCCGGCATCATCAAGCCCGGCGGTTACCTCATCAGTGCTGCCCAGCCGCTGGACGCCGCCCAGGTCCTGCTCGAGAAAGCCAAGGACGTGGGCGTCCCGTTCCGGTTTGAGGGTGTGGAATTTGGCGTCGAGTCCCGGACCGTAGCGGTGGGCGGCCAGATGGTCACCATCCAGGGGATCGCCGGCCGCTACCCGGAGCTGCTGGTGCCGCTGCACGGCGCCCACCAGGCCCAGAATGCCGCAGTCGCCGTGGCAGCCCTCGAAGCCTTCTTCGGCGGCGAAAAGGAACTCGACTTCGAGGTCCTGCAGGAGGGCTTCGCCGGCGTGACGTCGCCGGGCCGGCTGGAGGTGGTGCGGACCGCGCCGACCATCATTGTTGACGCCGCGCACAACCCCGACGGCATCAAGGCCTCCGCCGCCGCCCTCCAGGAAGCCTTCACCTTCACCCGGCTTGTCCCGGTGGTAGGGGTGCTCAAGGAAAAAGACGCGGAGGACATCCTCCGCCAGCTCAAGGAATCCCTCGGCGGGCTGGCAGAGGAATTCTGCTTCACGCAGTCCAACTCCCCGCGTGCAGTGCCGGCAGCCGAACTTGCCGAACTCGCGGTTGAGCTCGGCTTCGGCGAGGACAACGTGCACATTGCGGAGAAGCTCGACGACGCCCTGGAATGGGCGGTGGAGCGCGCCGAAGCCAATGACGACCTCTCCGGCGGAGTCCTGGTGACCGGATCCATCACGCTGGTGGCCGAGGCCCGGATCCTGCTCGGGAAGACGGAGGCGTAGGGTATGGCCAGGCTGACCAAGGCCCAGCGTGAATGGCGGCCCGGAATGCCGAAGAAGCGCCGGTCCACCAAGGTGCTGTTTGCCTCCACCGTGCTTCTGCTGGAAGCCTTCGTGATGTTCTTTGCCACCCTGGCGGTGTTCGGGCTGCGCCGGGGGGAATTCGCGCCGGAGCTGATCCTGGGCGTCGGAATCGCCCTGAGCGTGGTGATGATCGTCGCGTGCGCTTTCCTGACGAAGGCCTGGGGCATCGGCTTGGGCTGGATCCTGCAGCTGGTCCTGATCCTCACCGGAATCTTTGAACCTGCCATGTTCCTGGTGGGCGCCCTGTTCGCGGCAGCCTGGTGGTACGGCATCCGCACTGGAATCCGGCTGGACAGGGAAGCCGCGGACCGTGCCCGTGAGCAGGCCAAGTGGGAGGCAGCGCATCCGGACCAGGCCGCCGGGCCGGGCCAGCAGCCGCAGGCCCCCTGACCTAAGGCCGGCTGCTCCGGCCACGTAGACTTGACCCCGAAACCCATCCCAACGCATTGGAGCAGTTGTGACCACTGAGCGCACCCTCGTCCTGATCAAGCCCGACGGCGTCGCCCGTAACCTCACCGGCGCCATCCTGGCCCGGGTCGAAGCCAAGGGCTACATCCTGGCCGACCTGAAGAAGGTTGACGCCTCGCGTGAACTCCTGGAGCAGCACTACGAGGAACACGTTGGCAAGCCGTTCTACGAGCCGCTGGTGGAATTCATGCTCAGCGGCCCGGTTGTTGCGGCCATCTTTGAGGGCCACCGCGTCATCGAAGGCTTCCGCTCACTGGCCGGGACCACCGACCCCACCACGGCAGCACCCGGAACCATCCGCGGCGACTTCGGCCGCGACTGGGGCCTGAAGGTGCAGCAGAACCTGGTCCACGGCTCCGATTCCACCGATTCTGCCGAGCGTGAGATCAAGATCTGGTTCCAGGAATCCTGACCTTCCCGAGCTGACAGATAAGGCCGATGTTCTTCGTGAACATCGGCCTTATCTGTCATCCGCGGGTGCGTGTGCAGCTAGAATCCCGAAGTCCCGGCGAAGACCTGGATGAACGCGAAGAAGATGGTGGCGATGACCGCCACATACAGCAGGGCGGTGATGATCCAGCCCGAGTCGCCAAGGACGCGTGCTGCGGTGGAGGGTACGGGAATGACCCCGGCGGAAATATTGCGGATGGTCACCCACACGAACAGCGGAATCATGGCGGCCCACACGACCATGCAGAACGGGCACAGGATGTGGATCACGTAGAGGGCCTGGGACCAGAGCCAGACCACGAACGCGAAGCCCAGCGTGACGCCGGCCTGCAGGCCCAGCCAGTACCAGCGGGCAAAGGTGGCTCCGGCGAGCAGCGACATGCCTACGGTGATGGTGATGGCGAACGCTACGATGCCGATAAACATATTTGGGAAGCCGAACAGCGAGCTTTGCCACGTCTGCATCACCTGCCCGCAGGAGATCCACGGGTTAACGTCGCAGACCGTAGTGTGGTTTGGATCCTTGAGGACCTCCAATTTCTCCAGGACCAGCGCTCCGGAGGCGAGCCAGCCCACCACTCCGGTGATGACCATGAGCCAGCCCAGGGGCCGGTTCCGGGTCATGGGTGGGCGGCCTCCGGACGTACTGCTGTCCGGATTTACAGTCCGTTCCGGCGCGTGGGTGCCGCTGACGGGGGAAATGCTGGGCATTGGCAAGGCGTCCTTTTTCATCGGGTGCTCTTGCCCGATTGTAACGCCGGCGGCTGGAAAGACGTTCCAGCCAAGGGAAGAAGTGCATGGGCCTCCGCCGGGAAATAGCCGCGGTATGAGAGAATGAACGTGGCTGGAACCCGACCCACATTCGGATTGCAGTCCGGTGGCTTGTTCGCAAGACCGCCAGTGATGAGCAGCGCAGGCTTGGGATTCTTCAATTCCAACTCCCGCAACTCCATTGGGCGGCACCTGGTTGTGGCACTTGGAACAACGGGTTTTAGGACATCCTGCCGGCCCCCACGGGCTGCCGCACCCCACTGCCGGTGCGAACCTGGGGGTATCCACTTGACTTCTGTCAACGCCTGCGGGTTTTGACAATATGTGCCCCAATGGGTGCCGGATGTGGCGGTACGTCAGGGGCAGGAGTGTTGCCACACATGGATAATGAACAAGTTTTAGCCGTTAACGATGAAGCAGCGGACACGGGGGCAGGGGCCACGCCGCCGAAGAAGGCCACGAGGACCCGGCGGAAAGCCGCTCCGAAAGCCGACGCTGCACTGATCCCCGAAGCCGAGGTTTACGGCGCGGGGCAGGACGCCGCCACCACCCCGCCTGCCGCAGGCGCCGATACTGAAGGCAACGAGGCCAAAACACCCGCGCGCCGCACCCGTTCACGGAAGACGGCAGAGCCGGCGGAGCCGCTTCCGGCCTTCGCCGCCGAGGAGGGCGCCTCCGCTGCCGTCGACGCCGACGGTGCACAGGGTGCCGCCGGGCCGGTTGCCTCCGGGCCGGCCGTCGCCGCGGCGGAAGAAAAGCCTGTCCGACGACGCCGCGTCGCCACCCGCAAGACCTCTGCCCCTGCGGCAGAGGCAGCGGCACCGGCAGCTCCCGAGGCCGTGCCGGAAGCAGCGGCACCCGAAGCGGCTGCATCCGAAACGGAACTTTCCGCAGCGGCCCATCCCGCCGGGGAGGTTGCCCAGGTGTCCAACGCGGCTGGACCCGCGGGACCGGCTGTTGAAGAGCCTGGCGCTGCACAGCAGGCAGAGGCAGCGGAGCAGGCAGCTGAAGACGACCAGAACGAGACCGCACAGCAGCCGGAAGCAGCCGATCAGGGAGAAGCAGCGCAGCCGTCCGCCGGCTCAGGCGCAGCGGCCCCAGCAGAGGCCGCACGGACAGCAGCAACAGGACCGGCAGCAGCCGGCGCGGAACCTGCCCAGCCTGCCGCCCCTGCCAGCCCCTTTGGTTCCCTGTTCATGGAACCCGGTTCACCTACGTCCGTGCTGTTCCAGGCTCCCGATCTCAGCACAGTGGTGCGGCCCGCGCCGGCGCCTGCCGAAGAACCTGAAGAGGGCGGGTCGGAGGAGGATTCGGACGACGCCGGTAGCCGCCGCAGGCGCCGCGGCCGGGGCCGCCGCGGACGCAGCCGGGCCGAGCGTGACGCTGACACGGATCTTGACACCGACGACGCTGCCGACGCCGATGCCGCCGAGGACGCCGATGAGGAGTCAGCAGGCCAGCTGGAAGAGGGCGTGACGTCCCGCCGTCGCCGCCGCCGCCGCCGGGGCGACCAGGACCTCGAACTGTCGGGCGGGGGAGACGACGACCCGCCCAACACGGTGACGCGCGTCCGCGCGCCCCGCGCGGTCAGCGAGCCCGCCGTCAGCAACCGCGTCACCAGCGTCAAGGGTTCCACCCGCCTGGAGGCCAAGAAGCAGCGCCGCCGTGAATCCCGGGACACCGGCCGGCGCCGCACCGTCATCACCGAGGCCGAGTTCCTGGCGCGCCGCGAATCGGTGGACCGCCAGATGATCGTGCGCCAGCGCGACGACAGAATCCAGATCGCTGTCCTGGAAGACGGTGTCCTGGCCGAGCACTTCGTCTCCAAGACCCAGCAGGATTCCCTGATCGGCAACGTCTACCTCGGGAAGGTGCAGAACGTCCTGCCGTCCATGGAAGCCGCTTTCGTGGACATCGGACGCGGCCGCAACGCCGTGCTGTACGCCGGTGAGGTCAACTGGGACGCTGTGAACCTTGAGGGCAAGCAGCGCCGGATCGAAAACGCGCTGAAGTCCGGGGACACCGTCCTGGTCCAGGTGACCAAGGACCCGGTGGGGCACAAGGGTGCACGCCTGACCAGCCAGGTCTCGCTGCCCGGCCGTTACCTTGTCTACGTGCCCGGCGGTTCCATGACGGGCATCTCCCGCAAGCTGCCCGACGTCGAACGCAACCGCCTCAAGCGCATCCTCAAGGACCGGCTTCCAGAGCAGGCAGGCGTCATTGTCCGCACCGCTGCCGAAGGCGCCTCCGAAGAGGAGCTGACGCACGACATCAACCGGCTTCGGGCCCAGTGGGAGGGCATCGAAAGCCAGTCGCAGTCCACCAAGATCCTTGCCCCTGAGCTGCTCTACGGGGAACCGGACCTCACCATCAAGGTGGTCCGCGACGTCTTCAACGAGGACTTCTCCAAGCTGATCGTCTCCGGTGAGGAAGCCTGGGACACCATCGAGGCCTACGTCACCTACGTTGCCCCGGACCTGGTGGGCCGGCTCGAGAAGTGGACCAAGGACCAGGACATTTTCAGCGCCTGGCGGATCGACGAGCAGATCCACAAGGCCCTGGAGCGGAAGGTCTTCCTGCCCTCCGGCGGCTCGCTGGTGATCGACCGCACGGAGGCCATGACCGTGGTGGACGTCAATACCGGAAAATTCACCGGCAGCGGCGGCAACCTCGAAGAGACCGTGACCAAGAACAACCTTGAAGCCGCGGAGGAAGTGGTCCGCCAGCTGCGCCTGCGCGATATCGGCGGCATCATCGTCATCGACTTCATCGACATGGTGCTTGAATCCAACCGCGACCTGGTGCTCCGCAGGCTGGTGGAGTGCCTGGGCCGCGACCGTACCAAGCACCAGGTGGCCGAGGTTACCTCCCTGGGGCTGGTGCAGATGACGCGCAAGCGCATGGGCACCGGCCTGCTTGAAGTGTTCGGCGAGCAGTGTGAGGCCTGCGCAGGCCGCGGCGTGGTCACCCACGACGATCCCGTGGAGCACCGCCGCGCCAACATCGTTGCCGCCGAGCACCATGTGCAGCGCTCGGACAACCGTCCGGATGCCCGCGCCGAGAGCCACCGCACGGAGGGCCAGCGCCAGGACAGCAGCCAGCCGGGCGTCCGCCCCGACCGGAAGCGCCGCCGTGGCCGCGGCGGGCAGCAGCCGGACGTGGCCCCCGCTGCCGCGGTCCACGTGCACACAGTCCACCCTGACCAGGCCGACGCCGAGCGGCATGCCAAGGCGGAAGCCACCAGGCTGGCCCTCGCCAACATCGCCGCGGCTGCCCATGCTGCCCACCTGCACGACGATGAGGTGGCGGCAGCAAGGCAGGCGCCCCAGTCGCCGTCCCAGTCCCAGCAGCCCCAGCCGCAGGCCCAGCCTGCAGTACCGGCAGAGCCGGAGAAGCACGACGCCGATGCGTCGCGGCCGGCTGCGGTCCTGACGTTCGGCGGGGAGAAAGTTGTCCTGCCGTTCGTGGAGCATGCAGATGAGCCGCAGGCCAAGCCCGCGCTAACACTGGACCGGCTTGCGGAGGCGTTTGCCCACCTGGGCGAGCCCGCTCCCGCGGCGACTGCTGAACCGTCCGCACCCCAGGACGAGCCCGTGCACAGCCAGCCCGTGCACAGCCAGCCGGTTCTGGACCAGCCGGTCCTGAAGCAGCCGGTCCTGAAGCAGCCCGCCCAGGAGCGGCCGGTTCCTGCTTCCGCGGTGAAGGACTATTCGGACCACACGCTGGAGCAGTCCCGTCCCCGCAGGGCCCGCCGCAACCGGAGCGCCAGCCGCGCGCAGGGTGCAGCCAATGAAACCACCGTCCAGCAGCACGAGGGTGTTCCGGCCGCGGCGCCGGGACACTCCGGGTCCGGACATTCCCACGCGGCCAAGGCTCCTGAGCCGGGCCAGGCAGAGGCGGCCAAGGCAGGCAGCAGCAAGCCCGCAGAGGCGCCGATCATCCTGGGCGTCGGGGTCCCTGCCTCCGAGCTCTAGGACCCGGGAAAAGCCGGATGCCCGGCAAACCACGTATTGTGTGGCTTGCCGGGCATCCGTTGTTTAAGGGTCAGGGCTTTCTCCAGGTGCCAGTCGCACTGCGTCACCTTCCTCCTTCGGCCGGCAAAAAAGCTAGGCTGGGGAATCGACACGGGGTGCCGCGCAGAGAGCCGGCTGAGATCCACACCCGTTGAACCTGTCCGGTTAGCACCGGCGAAGGGATGTCTCTTGTCTACGACCCTTACAGTGCCCGCTGCCACCCCACACCCCGCGCCTGCCGCTGCGGACCTGGCCGGCCAGGGCCGGGACGTGCCACGCGTCCTGTCCATTGCCGGTTCCGACCCGTCCGGCGGCGCCGGCATCCAGGCCGACCTGAAAAGCATCGCCGCCCACGGCGGCTACGGCATGGCAGCCATCACCGCCCTCACGGCACAGAACACCTGCGGTGTGAGCGCAGTCCACGTCCCTCCCGCTGCCTTCCTCACCCGGCAGCTCGAGGCCATCAGTGATGACATCGTCATTGACGCCGTCAAGATTGGGATGCTGGGCGACGCCGAAGTTATTGAGGCAGTCCGGGGATGGCTCGCAAAGGTGCGTCCCGCCGTCGTGGTCCTGGACCCTGTCATGGTGGCCACCAGCGGCGACCGCCTGCTCCAGGAGTCCGCCGAAGCCGCCCTCCGCGGCCTGCTGCCCCTGGCCCACTTGATAACCCCCAATCTCGCCGAACTCGCCATGCTGGTGGGCGGTCCGGTGCAGGAAACCTGGGACGGGGCACTCGAACAGGGCAGGCAACTGGCCTCCGCCAGCGGCGCCACGGTCCTGGTCAAAGGCGGCCACCTTGCCGGGGACGAGTGCCCTGACGCGTTAGTCAATACCTCCGGCATCCTTGGTGAGGAAGTGGTGGTGGTTCCCGGAAAGCGGGTGGCTACGGCAAACAGCCACGGCACTGGCTGCTCCCTCTCGTCCGCCATGGCCACAGTCCAGGCGCGGCTGGGGGACTGGGAGGCGTCGCTCCGGGAGGTCAAACCGTGGCTGGCCGGGGCGCTGGAGGCCTCCGGCCGGCTGGGGGTGGGATCGGGCAGCGGGCCCGTCCACCACTTCCACCACGTCCGGGCGGATAAACCTGAGGGAAGTTTCGCGGCCGGGCTGTGGACGGAAGCGGAAAACGACCTGGCAGAGATCTACGCCCTGGAGTTCATCCGGGACCTGGTGTCGGGGACCCTGCCGGAGCACCAGTTTGCGTACTACCTCGCACAGGACGCCATCTACCTCAATGGCTACTCGCGGGTGCTGGCCAGGGCCAGCGCACTGGCGCCCACGGAAGCGGAGCAGCTTTTCTGGGCACGCTCAGCGCAGCAATGCCTTGAGGTGGAATCGGAACTGCACCGCTCCTGGCTGGCCGCCCGCCCGGTGTGGCCCGGGCCCGGCCCGGTGACCAAGTCCTACGTGGACCACCTGGTGGCGGCATCGGCGTCGGGCAGTTACGCCGTCCTCGCCGCCGCAGTCCTGCCCTGCTTCTGGCTGTATGCCGAAGCCGGGAAGGCGCTCCACGCCCAGTTCCTTGCTGCCGGGGAACCGGCCGGACATCCCTACGCGGACTGGCTCCGCACCTATGCCGATGAGGGCTTTGCCGAAGCAACCCGGACGGCGATTGCCGTGGTGGACCGCGCCGGACTGACCGCCTCGGACGCTGAAAGGGCCGCCATGGTGACCGCCTTCAAGCAGTCCTGCCGCTTGGAAGTGGAGTTTTTCGACGCGCCGCGCCTTCACTCCTGACTGCCGCCGGCGCCGCGCACCGGTAGTATGGTGGGGCGCCGGTCCGGCTGCGGAATTGTTGTGTGGTTCCTATCACAGACAACCCGCCGGGACCAGCCTCATTTGCGGCCGGAGACAAAACTAGCGTATTCTAGATCTTCGGTGCTTACGCCAACACTTGGGTTATGACCCCACGGCGTTGAGGCACAGCGAGAGCCCAGCCACTTACGGAGCAGGGTTCCGCACGCAAATTTGTAATAAACGTCGAGAGAAGTGAGTTCCCAAGTGGTGTACGCGATTGTCCGCGCAGGCGGCCGCCAAGAGAAGGTTTCCGTTGGAGACTTCGTTACCCTGAACCGCGTCGCCGGTGGAGCTGGCAGCACCATTCAGCTGCCCGCACTGCTCCTGGTAGACGGTGACAAAGTCACCTCCGCCGCTGCCGACCTGGCCAAGGTGACTGTCACGGCTGAGATCCTCCAGGACCTCCGTGGTCCTAAGATTGTCATCCAGAAGTTCAAGAACAAGACCGGTTACAAGAAGCGCCAGGGTCACCGCCAGGAACTGACCAAGGTCAAGATCACCGGCATTCAGTAACCACCGGTTACCGTTCAGGTTTTTCAACAGATTCCCCAGAATTTAGAGGCAGGCATTTCAGATGGCACATAAAAAGGGCGCGAGCTCCACTCGCAACGGTCGTGACTCCAACGCTCAGTACCTCGGCGTCAAGCGCTTCGGCGGCCAGGTAGTTTCCGCCGGCGAGATCATCGTCCGCCAGCGCGGCACCCACTTCCACCCGGGCGCCGGCGTTGGCCGTGGCGGCGACGACACCCTGTTCGCACTGACCCCGGGAGCCGTTGAATTCGGCACCCGCCGCGGTCGTCGCGTCGTCAACATCGTTGCTGCTGCAGCTGCAGAGTAACAAAGAGTTCTGAAGCGGTGGAGCGGGCCATACGGTCCGCTCCACTGTTCTTTTAACCGCATTACAATCGTCTTGGCGCCCTTGGGCGTCCAGGAAACAGCACTGAGGAGATCCACGTGGCCAGCTTTGTAGACCGGGTAGTACTGCACGTATCCGGCGGTACCGGCGGCCACGGGTGCGTCTCCGTCCACCGCGAGAAGTTCAAGCCGCTGGGAGGTCCCGACGGCGGCAACGGCGGCAACGGCGGTGACGTCATCCTCCGCGTGGATCACCAGACCACCACGCTCCTTGACTACCACCACGCACCCCACCGGCATGCCACCAACGGCGGCCCTGGGATGGGGGACTGGCGCGGCGGCAAAAACGGCGAGACCCTCATCCTTCCCGTCCCGGACGGCACCGTGGTCAAGTCCAAGGACGGCACCGTCCTGGCCGACCTCGTGGGTGAAGGCGCCGAGTACGTCGCGGCCCATGGCGGCATCGGCGGCCTGGGCAACGCAGCCCTGTCCTCCCAGAAGCGCCGCGCGCCCGGTTTCGCGCTCCTCGGCATCGAAGGCGAAGCCAGCGACATTGTCCTGGAACTGAAATCCATCGCCGACATTGCCCTGGTGGGTTTCCCCTCCGCCGGCAAGTCCAGCCTTATCGCCGCGATGTCCGCTGCCCGGCCCAAGATTGCCGACTACCCCTTCACTACGCTGGTTCCCAACCTGGGCGTGGTCCAGGCTGGAGATGTCCGCTTTACGATCGCTGACGTCCCGGGGCTCATCGAAGGTGCCAGCGAGGGCAAGGGCCTGGGCCACCACTTCCTGCGCCACGTGGAGCGGTGCGCTGCACTGGTCCACGTCCTGGACTGCGGCACCCTCGAGGCGGACCGCGACCCGCTCTCTGACCTCGCCGTTATTGAAGCCGAGCTGGAAAAGTACGCGGTGGACATGAGCTACGCCGGGCAGGACGGGGAAGTTGTTCCGTTGAACCACCGTCCCCGGCTGGTGGCATTGAACAAGGTGGACCTGCCAGACGGCAAGGACATGGCCGAGTTCGTCCGCCCCGAACTCGAGTCCCGCGGCTACCGGGTCTTCGAGATCTCGGCCACCAGCCATGAAGGCCTCCGCCAGCTGGGCTTTGCCATGGCGGAAATCGTCCAGGCGGCCCGCGATGCCGTAGCGGCAGCCCCGCCCAAGGTCCAGCCAGTGGTCCTCAAGCCGCGCGCCGTCAACGAGGCCGGCTTCAAGATCCGCCGCGAGGAAAAGGGCCTCGAACCGCTGTTCCGCGTCCTTGGCGAGAAGCCGGTGCGCTGGGTCAAGCAGACCGACTTCACCAACGAGGAAGCCATCGGCTACCTCGCCGACCGCCTGGCCAAGCTCGGCGTTGAGACCGAACTGTTCAAGCAGGGCGCCAAGCCCGGCGACACCGTTGTCATTGGTGAGGACGACGGCGTCGTCTTTGACTGGGAGCCCACCATGATGGCAGGCGCCGAGCTCTTGGCCTCGCCGCGCGGCACGGACGTCCGGTTTGCCGACATCGGCGACCGTCCCACGCGTGGTCAGAAGCGCGAGGAACAGCAGGAGCGCCGGGATGCCAAGGCCGCCGCCCGCGCCGAGCTGGAGGCTGAGCGGAAGGCCGGCATCTGGACCGAGTCCGTGAGCAGCCGCCGCGTTGCCAAGCCGCTCAAGGAGAGTGGACTGGACGCAGGCGATGACCTCTAGGGCGTCAGCCGCGGAACCGTTGACCCGGCCCGTGGACAGGAGCGTGCTGGCCAACGCGCGCCGGATCGTGGTCAAGGTTGGCTCGTCGTCGCTCACCAGCATCAAGGGCGGCATCTCCGAAGAAGCGCTCACGGCCCTTGCGGACGCGTTGGCTGCCAAGCGCAACTCAGGCACTGAAATCATCCTGGTCTCCTCCGGGGCCATCGCTGCCGGCCTGGCGCCCCTGGGGCTCGCCAAGCGCCCGCGTGACCTCGCCACCCAGCAGGCAGCGGCCAGTGTGGGCCAAGGCCTCCTGATGGCGCGCTACACCCAGGCCTTTGGGGCCCACGGCGTGACGGTCAGCCAGGTGCTCCTCACGGCTGAGGACCTGATGCGGCGGAGCCAGCACACCAACGCGTTCCGCGCACTGGACCGGCTGCTCAACCTCGGCGTGGTCCCGGTGGTCAACGAGAACGACACCGTCGCCACCCACGAGATCAGGTTCGGCGACAACGACCGCCTGGCCGCGCTGGTGGCGCACCTGGTACGGGCTGATGCGCTGGTGCTGCTGTCCGACGTCGACTCCCTCTACGATGGCCCGCCATCCCTTGGCGCCAAGCGGATTCCGCTGGTTGAAGGCGCGTCCGACCTGGAAGGCGTGTCCATCGGCAAGGCCGGCAAAGCAGGCGTTGGCACGGGTGGAATGCTGACAAAGGTCGAGGCAGCCACGATGGCTGCGGGATCCGGCATCCATGCCCTTGTCACCTCGACACCCAATGCCGCCGCAGCGCTGAACGGCGAGGATGTGGGCACGTGGTTCACCGTCAACGGTGCCCGCAAACCGGTCCGCCTGCTGTGGCTGGCGCATGTGGCATCCGTCCAGGGCCGCCTGGTCCTCGATGACGGTGCCGTCCGTGCGGTACGCCACCACCGCACGTCACTCCTCCCGGCGGGCATCTCCGCCGTCCACGGCGAGTTCGAAGCGGGCGACGCCGTCGAAATTGCCGCTGCCGACGGTACGGTGGTGGCGCGTGGACTGGTGAACTACTCGTCCAGCGAGCTGCCCCAGATGCTGGGCAGGTCCACCCGGGACCTGGGCGAGGCGCTGGGCAGCGGCTACGACCGTGAAGTTGTTCATGTTGACGACCTGGTGCTGGTCTAAGCTTGCGGCTCGCCTAAACTTGGAACATGACTGAGGCCCTGACGCACACCACTGCCGAAAATTCCGGAGACACCACTGCTGCTGCCGCCACGCAGCCGGTTGCGTCCACGGCAACGCAGGCGCCGGCTGACGTCCCGCTGTCCTCCGCTGACGTCGAAGCGGCGGTGCACGCCATCGCGGACCGCTCCCGGCACGCCGCACGGCGGATGGCCATGGCAAACCGGTCCTGGAAGGACCGCGCCCTCCGCGCCGTCGGAGCCGCCCTGCAGGAGAATACCGGGGCTATTCTGTCCGCCAATGCCCGGGACGTCGCTTCAGGAAAAGCCAATGGCACTTCAGCAGCCCTGCTGGACAGGCTTACGCTCACGGATGCCCGGATTGCCGGACTGGTTGCTGCCCTGGAAAACCTGGCAAACCTGCCCGACCCCGTCGGCAACGTGGTCCGCGGGCAGACCCTGCCCAACGGGCTGCGCCTCCGGCAGGTCAACGTCCCCATGGGCGTTGTTGCCGCCATCTATGAGGCACGGCCCAACGTCACGGTGGACATCGCCGGGCTGGCACTGAAGAGCGGCAACGCAGTGATCCTGCGCGGCGGCAGCGCAGCCCAGGCCACGAATGAGGTGCTGGTGCGCGTCTTGCGTGACGCGCTGGAGTCCGTGGGCCTGCCGGCCGACGCCGTACAGACGGTGGACCAGTACGGCCGCGCCGGTGCCAATGCCCTGATGAAGGCGCGGGGCCGGGTGGACGTGCTGATTCCCCGCGGTGGCCGCGACCTTATCCAGACGGTGGTCACCAATTCCGCCGTCCCCGTCATTGAGACGGGCGAGGGGAACGTCCACATCTTCATCGATGAATCCGCCAACGAGGACATGGCCGTGGAGATCCTCCTCAATGCGAAGACCCAGCGGCCCAGCGTCTGCAACACCGTGGAGACGCTGCTGGTCCATTCCGGATCCTCCGTTCTTCCCGCGGTGGCCACAGCGCTTCGCAAGGCTGGTGTCCGGCTGCATGCCGACGAACGCATCCGTGCCGCGCTTCCCGCCTCCATCGAGTCCGAACCTGCCACCGACGAGGACTGGGGGACCGAGTACATGGACCTGGACCTGGCGGTGGCCATGGTGGACAGCCTGGACGAGGCAGTGAAGCACATCCGTACCTGGTCTACGGGCCATACCGAAGCGATCCTCACCAACGACCTCTCGAATGCCGAGCGGTTCATCGCCGAGGTGGATTCCGCGGCCGTCATCGTTAACGCCTCCACCAGGTTTACCGACGGCGGAGAGCTTGGGCTGGGTGCCGAGGTGGGCATTTCCACGCAGAAGCTTCACGCCCGCGGCCCCATGGGGCTCACGGAGCTCACCACCACCAAGTGGATAGTCCAGGGCGAGGGCCAGGTGCGCGGGTAGCGCGCGGTAACATAGACCAGAAGTCAGAAACGGCGGAGCTTTCCGCTGCCACCATTCGTTTGAGCCCTAGGGGAGAAAATGCTGTTCCAGCAGATTGCCGCAACCATCGCCGAAGGCGAACAACACGAACTCGCGCCGCTGTGGGCTGAGCCGTGGGTCTTCGGTGTGGTGATCTTCGCCATCCTGCTGGTGCTGATGTTCATCACGCTGTCCTACTCCAACCTGGGCAACCGTCACACAGCCACCGAGGAGCACGCGGACCCGCACCGCCAGCACCCGAACAAGCACGATCACGGGCAGGGCCACTAACATTTCCCGCGCTCTGCACCGCTCAGGCACCAACGGCAGGCTGCGGCTGGGCGTGATGGGCGGGACTTTTGATCCCATCCACCACGGCCACTTGGTCGCAGCCAGCGAGGTGGCGGCGGAATTCGATCTGGACGAGGTGGTGTTCGTTCCCACCGGCCAGCCGTGGCAGAAGTCCCATAAGCATGTCAGCGAGCCCGAACACCGGTACTTGATGACCGTCATTGCCACGGCATCAAACCCACGGTTTACCGTAAGCAGGGTGGACGTTGACCGGCCCGGGCCCACCTACACGATCGACACCCTCAGGGATTTGAGGGCGCAACGTCCGGATGCGGACCTGTTCTTCATCACCGGGGCCGATGCCCTGGCGCAGATCCTGTCCTGGAAGGACATTGACGAGCTGTGGTCCTTGGCCCACTTCGTAGGAGTTACCCGGCCCGGGCACGTCCTGGACGGGATGGGACGTTCTGATGTGAGCCTCCTTGAGGTTCCGGCCATGGCCATTTCCTCGACGGACTGCCGCACCCGTGTGGCTGCGAACAATCCGGTCTGGTACCTGGTGCCGGACGGAGTGGTGCAGTACATCGCCAAGTACGGCCTGTACGCAGCGGAATCGGAAGCCGGAAGTATCCCAACACCCGAAGCACGTGAACCAGCAAGTACTGAATGAGTCCTCAATGAGTCACGAACAGCCTCCTATCCGCAGCCGCCGGGAACTCCGGAAGGCCAGGGATGCCCAGCAGCCGCCTGTGCCCGCGGGTACGGACCAGGCCCCGCCTGTACAGGCCGGGGCTTCCCAAGCAGCTGCCGCAGGTCCTGCCGCGGGTTCCCCCGGTACCGGCGCCGCGCCGGCGCACACGTCCGCCCAGCCGGACCAGGCCGCCTCCCAGCGGTCCTCGCAGATCCGCGCCCGGGACCGGGCGGCACTGCGCACCATCAAGGAGCTGGAGGAAAAAGAAGGCCAGCTCTCGGCCGGCGGGCCGCCCAC